>NZ_CP113056.1:4341456-4654763 GCF_026625645.1 Ancylobacter sp. SL191
CGGAGATCGACGGCCTCGCGCGCGAGGTGCGCGACCGCAATTTCCGCATTGATGTCAGCGAGGACGGCATCCACATCTATAACCGCGACGGCCACCACGTGGCGCCCGATCCCTTCGCGCTGTTCCCGCACCTCAAGGTGGAGGAGGATGGCGCGCATGCCTTCTATCTCGGGGTGGAAACCGCGCGGGCGGAGATCGCCTACAAGCTCGGCAAGCGTTACGCGCAGGATGAAGGGCTGAAATGGGGTGTCGCGGCTGTAATCGAAGAAAGCCCCGAGCAAGCACACCGTTTGACATTCAAGGAAACCGGCACGACGCTGCAGGCCAAGAAGGAAGTAAATAAGCACGCAAAGGCCGAGGAGGCGCCCGCCAGCGCGACCGAGGCCGAAGCCGGAAAGGCGACCGAGACGTGATCCGTGAGGCCATTGTCACCACCCGCTCGGCGAGCGGCGAACCGCATCTGGCGCCGATGGGCGCCACGGTGATCGAGGGCGGCTATCTGCTGCAGCCCTTCCGTCCGTCCCGCACGCTGGAAAACCTCGCCAGCACCAGCATCGCCGTGGTGAACTTCACCGACGATGTGCGCATCTTCGCCGGCAGCATCGTCGGCAAGCGCATGTCGGTCGATGTGTGCAAGGCGACCTATCTCGACTGCCCGCGCCTCGCCGAGGCGCTGTCGCATGACGAGATCACGGTGGAGCGGATGGAGGACCACCCGGAGCGGCCGAAATTCTTCTGCCGCACCCATCACAGCGAGGCGCATCGCCGCTTCGAGGGACTGAACCGCGCCAAGGCCGCGGTGCTGGAAGCCGCGGTTCTGGTGAGCCGCCTGCGCCTGCTCAGCCCGGAGAAGGTCGACGAGGAGATGGCCTATCTCGCCATCGCCATCGAGAAGACCGCCGGGCCGGACGAGCGCGACGCCTGGAGCTGGCTGGTCGAGGCCATCGCCGAGCACCGACAGGCTCGCGTGCTGCCGAGCCGCCTATGAGCACCCGTGCGCCGGGACTGCTCGCCAGCGTCGCTGACCTCAGCGAGATGGACCAGGCCGCGCGCGGCGGGGCCGATATCGTCGATCTCAAGCAGCCGGCCTATGGGGCGCTCGGCGCGTGGAGTCCGGCATCGCTGGCGGCGGCGGTCATGCTGTGGAACGGCTGGGGCGAGCGGCGCCCGGCGCTCTCCGCCACCGCCGGCGACCAGCCGATGGTGCCGGCCATTCTGCGGAGCGCGGCGGAAAGCATCGCCGCCAGCGGCGTGCCCTGGGTCAAGGTCGGGCTGTTCGCCTCCGAACATATGGGCGCCTGCATCGACGCACTGGCCCCGCTCGCCACGCGCTGCCGGCTGATCGGCGTGCTGTTCGCCGATCAGGATCCCGATTTCGACGTGCTGCCGCGCCTCGGCGCGGCGGGCTTTGCCGGCGCCATGATCGATACCGCCGACAAGCATGCCGGGCCGCTCACCCGCCATCTCGACCTGCTGACCCTCAGCCAGTTCACCAGCGAGGCGCGGGCGCAGGGGCTGATGACCGGCCTTGCCGGCTCGCTGACGCTGGACGACATCCCCGCGCTCGCCGGCGCCGGAGCGGATTATCTCGGCTTTCGCGGCGCGCTCTGCACCGGCGGGCGCACCGGCCGGCTCGACCCCACCCGCCTCGCCCAGGCCCGCGAGCGCCTGACCACCGCCGCCGGCACGCTGCGGGACTAGGCGTTCTCAGAACCTCATGCTCAGAACCGCACGCTCAGCCGCGCATTGACGCCGTTCTCGCTGACCCCGTCGCCATACTGGCCGGTATAGGCGATGCCGAGCGTCGCGGTGGCGCTGATCAGCATGTCGAGCCCGGCCTCGATCACCGCCGCGTCTTCCGCGATCGGCGCGCCGGTGACGGTGAAGGCGTCGGAGCCGGCAAAGGCCTGCGTCACCGTCGGGTCGATGTCGCCGAAGGCGTGGCGCCAGCCCAGCGCGCCGCGCAGCGTCGCCGCCGTCGAGCCGAAGGCGATCTCCTTGGCGAGGCGCAGGCCCAGCGTGGTGAAGGTCGTGTCCATGGTCTGGGAATCGCCCGTCAAGGCCGCCGCGCCGCCCTCTTCCGTGTAGCCGTCCTGATGCAGGCTGACATAAGAGAGGTTGGCGAAGGGCTCGAAGGCGATGCCGGCGGCGTCGATGCGGTAGCCGAGTTCGCCGAAGGCCTGCACCGTGCCGGCGTCGTAATCCGCAGACAGGCTGTCGGAATAGCCGGTGAAGGCGACCGAGCGGTTGGTCGAGATGTCCTGCCACGTATAGGCAAGGCCGGTGCGCAGCGCGAGCGGACCCCAGGCGTTGCCGCCATAGACGCCGATGTGCCAGTTGTCGCTCGAGCCGGACGAGTTGCGGCCCGAGATCGAGAAGTCGGTGTAGCTGTAGCCACCGGCGACGCCGAGCCGCCAGCCGTCACCGACCAGCGTATCCGCGCCGATCAGGAAGCCGCCGGTGGAATCGGAGACGCCGGCGGCGTTGGAATTGCCGTCCATCTCTCCCCAATTGCCGAAGGCGGTCGACCACAGCGCGAAGCGCTCCACCGGCGCCAGAGCGGGCGCCGCTTTCATCGGCATGCTCATATCGGCGGCGACCTTCACGGGCGAGGGCGCCGCATAGGCCAGCGCGCCGCTAGAGGTCTCGACCACATTGACCACCGTGCCAGCCGACGCCCCGACGCCGCCCTGCGCCGCCCGCAGCCGGTCATTCAGCGCGCCGCGAATGAGCGAGGACTGTTCCATGAACAGGCTCTGGGTCGAGGCATGCACCTCGCCGGAGAGCTGGTCATAGGCCCATTGCGCCTCGCTGGCCGAGGTGAGGAACAGGAGCGAATTGTACAGCGCCAGCGAGGCCCCCGTCTGCGGCAGCGTGCCCAGCGCCGCCGAGGTGGCGATCTGGTTCGGGGTCACCGCGACGCTGGTGAAAGTCTCCTGCGGGATGCTGAGCACGACGGAAAGCGCCACCGCCGTGGAATCCTCCTCCACATTCAGGAAGATCGAGGATGACGTCACCTGGCTGAAGGAGCCGGTGACGCCGCCCGCCGCTTCCAGAATGGTGTAGGTGACGCCCGAGGCGTAGCTCACCAGCGGGTCGAGCGCGACGAGGTTCAGCGTTGCGCCATTGACGGTGATGCGCCCGGTCGTGCTGATGCCGTCGCTATTGCCGGCATTGTCGAGCTCCACCGTGTAGATCGAGCCAGGTTCAAAGGTGATGTCGCCATTGATGGTGAGCGTGCCGATGGAGTTGCCCGGCGCCAGCGCGCCGCCGGCCAGCACCGTGACCGCGCCCGTGGTGCCGCTGCCGCCGAGCGTGCCGCCCTCCGCGACGGTGATGGTGCCGCCGAGCGTGCCGTTCACCGACAGAAGGCCCTCACTCACCGTAGTGAGGCCGGTGAAGTCGGAATTGTCGCCGGTGAGTTCCAACTCGCCGGCCCCGGCCTTCACCAGCGTGCCGGTGCCGGAGATCGCGTAGCCGAAGCTGACCTCGTCCGCCCGGTTGAAGGCCAGCGTCGCCCCGCTCGCCACCAAGATGTCGGTGGCCAGACTCCCCGAGGTGCCGCCATCGCCGATCTGCAGCGTGCCAGCGGTGACGCTGGCGCCGCCGGTGAAGGTGCTGGCGCCGGTGAGGATCAGCGTGCCCGTGCCCGCCTGCACCAGTGCGCCCGTGCCGGAGATGACGCCGGCATAGGTCACCTCATCCGAGCGGTTGAAGGCCAGCGTGCCATTATCGGTGATGTCGCCAAGCACCGAGCCGCTGGTGCCGCCATTGCCGAGCTGCAGCGTCGCGCCGTCATTGATCGTCGTGCCGCCGGTGTAGAGCTGGTCGAGCGCGAACAGGATCGTCCCGTTGCCCTCCCCGGGATCGGCCGAGTTGGTGATGATGACGCTGCCGGGGGTAGTTGCGTCCGCGTCGTACAGGACGGCGGGGATCTCGAGCGAGCCTTCGCCCGCTATCGCATTGCCGTTGATGGCGTAATCAAAAGTGAACCCCTGAGCGATGGGCTGTTCGCTGAGGATGACAAGGGCGGTCTCCTTGCCGGTGATGACGACATCGCTGAACCGAACCGCGAAGCTCGTGCTGACAGCCCCCAACGACTCGGCGCTAGGCGCGGCCAGAACCCCCGATATCGTCGAGGTTATCTCTGCGCCGTCCGCGGTCGTTCCGTACAGGGTGGTGCTGAATTTCACCGAGTTGTCGGTCGTCGTGATCTTCAAGACGCCGATCTTGTCCACCTCGTAGGTGGCGAACCCCGCGACACCATCGACAAGAGAGGGGAGCACGAAGCTGTAGGCGAGAGGCGATACGCCGGTGTGACTCGTATCCTCAGCAATCTGGTTGCCGGGGATTATAGCACCGAACCAGCTCAGCTGCCCCGTGAGCGTCGTCGACGTCGGCAGAGTGAAGGTCTGATCCTTGAAGATGGCATAGTCGTTCAGCGTGGTGAAGCCGCCCTGTGAAACCGAATTCACCGCGACGGCGCCGCGCGTCACCGCGCCGAACGACACGACCGACGCCTCGGCGTGGACCCTTTCTGGGAGCAGAAGGGCGCTCGCCATCAGGCTGAGCGCGGCTAGCTCGCCCAGCCGGCGCGCCGATGTGGACCGCAGGGCCGATGCGCGGTGCCGCGCCACGATCCGGGACGGGAGCGAGGGCATTGCCGCGCGCAGCGGTGCCCGCCCGTTCAGAACCAAATGCATCATGCGCATGTGCCCCCCAGCACCTACGTTTCGCGAGAACAACAGCTATGAGCGAGGTGTGTGCGGCATTCGCGCTGCGGCTCCGGGACACGGAAGCTGACACCGGGAGGTATTATAAGGCACCTTCGCCGCCATAACGACTCACTCGCGATGACATCGTGTTTCTTGCCGAGAAAAAAATCGGCGGGTTGCACGCGCGCCACAGCCCCTGCGCGCCCTCCTCGCGGCGCTCAGCGGCTCCGCCGCACCCGCCCGCGCTTGACTTCCCGCCCACGCGGGTCCATCTGCCCCGCGCCGCCCGTCACGGCGGCGCAATCGGAACCCCTTACCCATGCCCAGCGACAGTCCCAGTCGATTGTCCGGCCGCCGGCGGCCGGCGCTCTGAGCCGACCGCGGCCCTGAGGGGCATCGGCTCTCTGCGTCCGCCTCCGGTGACCGGACGTCGGAAAGAGAGCCAAGATGGACGATACCCGTACCCCGGCGGATGACCGCCGCGACGATGCCCGCCGCGATGATGAGTTCGTGGACGCCGCCGCCCTCGCTGCCGAGCTCGCCGAGGAGCACCCCGCCGACATCGCCGAGGCGCTGGACGAGGAAGAACGTCACACCGCCTCCGCCGTGCTGGCGAGCCTGCCGCGCGAGAAACAGGTCGAGATCCTCGACCTGCCGGATTTCGACCTCTCCAGCGAGCTGATCGAGGCGCTGCCGGTCGAGGAGGCGGTGCGCCTGCTCACCGACATGTCTGCCGACCGCGCCGCCGACCTCTTCCGCTGGATGGAGGAGCCGGGGCGCTCGCATCTGTTCGCCCATCTGCCCGCCGAGACGCAGGCCGAGCTGACCCGGCTGCTCGCCTATCCCGAGCACAGCGCCGGCGGGCTGATGACCACCGAATTCGTCACCGTGCCGGCCGACTGGACGGTGGGGCGCACGCTGGCCCATCTGCGCGAGATCGAGCGCACGCGCGAAACCATCTACGCCATCTATGTGCTCGATCCCGACAGCCAGGCCTTGCTCAAGGCGGTGACGCTGCGCCGCCTCATCACCGGCGCGCCGGACGACCCGATCCTCTCGGTCGCCCCGCGCCATGACCCGATCACCACCTCCCCGCTGACCGATCGCGAGGAAGTGGCCAAGCTGATCTCGAAATACGATCTGCTCGCCGTGCCGGTGGTGGACGACAACGACCATGTGCTGGGGATCGTCACCGTCGACGACATGATCGACGCGATCATCGAGGAGAACACCGAGGACGTGCAGAAATTCGGCGGCATGGAGGCGCTGGACGAGCCCTATATGGAGATGGGGTTCCTGGCGATGCTGAAGAAGCGTGCCGGCTGGCTCTCCATCCTGTTCCTCGGCGAGATGCTGACCGCCAACGCCATGCAGCATTTCGAGGACGAGCTGGAGCGCGCCATCGTGCTCACGCTGTTCATCCCGCTCATCATGAGCTCGGGCGGCAATTCCGGCTCGCAGGCGACCTCGCTGATCATCCGCGCGCTGGCGCTGGGGGAGATCAAGGTGAAGGACTGGTGGCGCGTCGCCCTGCGCGAGCTGCCCTCCGGCCTCGTGCTCGGCGCGATCCTCGCCACGCTCGGCATGACCCGCATCGCCATCTGGCAGCTCGCGGGCTTCCATGATTATGGCGAGCACTGGGTGCTGGTGGCGGCGACGGTCGGCGCGGCGCTGGTGGCGATCGTCACCTTCGGCTCGCTGACCGGTTCGATGCTGCCCTTCGTCCTGCGCCGCCTCGGCTTCGACCCGGCAAGCGCCTCCGCGCCCTTCGTGGCGACCTTCGTCGATGTGACCGGGCTGGTGATCTACTTCACCGTCGCCCTGGTCATCCTGCACGGAACGTTGCTCTAGAAAGAACAACGTCGAGCCGGGATCGTCAGCCGTCTTGGCACGCGATCCCGGATCGGCCTTCGGGCCGTCCGGGATGACGATAGGCGGCTAGACCACCAGGACCTCGCCCTGCCCGCCCATCAGCGTGTCGCCGACGAGGCGGCGCGCCTGGGTGACATCCTTGAGCACGCCCGCAAGGTCCGGCACGCGCCGGGCCAGCAGGCGCAGCGCGACGAGGTCGTGCGTGCCGGTGTCGGCAAAGCCGGCCGGCAGGTCCGGCAGCGCGCCCACCAGCAGCGTGCCGCGCTTCATACCGCGCCCGGCGCGCGCGCCGACCGATCCGGCGACGCTGACCGTGCCGGCGATCATGCCGGTGGCCAGCCCCTCGCCGGCATCGCCGCCGATGAGGATCAGCCCGCCGCGCTGACGGGCCCCCGCGCGCGGCCCCACGGAGCCGGCGATCTTCAACACGCCGTCCGACATGCCACGCCGCGAGCCGGAGGAGGCGCTGCCGGCATAAGCCCCGGCATTGCCGGCCAGCTCGATCCGCCCGCCGGACATTTCCGCGCCGAGAAAGTCCCCGGCCTCGCCGGAGATACGCAGCATGCCGCCGGACATGCCGAAACCGGCCCAGGCGCCGACGCGGCCGTCGACGATCAGTTCGCCCCCGCTCATGCCGGCGCCGACGCCGTCGAGGCGCTCATCGCCGATCTCGATCAGCAGCACGCCCTCGGGCGCACCCTCGATGAAGAACAGCTCGCCCATCGGCACGGCCTTCGCGCCATAGGGGATCGAATGGTGCTCCAGCTCGCGCAGCGAGGTGGCGCAGGCCAGCGCCGGCGTCAGCCCCGACAGGTCCACCCGCACCTCGAAGGCCGCGCGCGGCTTCAATGATACGCCGCTCATGCCACGCCTCCCGCGCTGCCCGCTCCCGCGCTCATGATCTCGCGCAGCTTGAAGTGGAACGGCCCGAGATTGCCGCCATAATTGCCGGCGTCGACCGCCAGCACGCCGCCCTCGGCGCCGACCGCGCAGACCGCCTCGATGCCGACGCGCGTCGCTTCCGCCACCGCCTCGAAGCTCACCCCGTCAATGACGATCTCCATCACCGAGCCGACCTCCGGGGGAAGCTGGCTCGGCACGGCGCCGCGCAGCGTCGGGCAATAGGCATCGTTGGTCGAGGCGAACATGCCCTTATATTTCGAGCCGACCTTGGAGCCCGAGCGCACCACCCCGCCCGGGAAGGGCAGGATGATGCCGGGCACCGTCCCCATCGCCGCCACCGCCTGCTCGGCGGCGTGCAGCGCCTGCCCGCGCGAGCGGGCGAGGATGAGGAAATTGCCGCCGCCGACGCCTTCCACGGAGCCCGTATCCTCGTCGCAGACGAACTCGCCCTCCATCACCGGCACGCGCCAGAAGCGCTTGCCCGCAAGCTTCTTGGAGATCTGGTGGCCGTCGCCGAAATAGCGGATCGTCTTGGCCAGCGGCACGCGCTTGCCGCCCTCGACGCCGGCATAGCAGGCGGTCGTCGGGCAGGTCAGCACGCACTGGCCGAGGCGCAGCGGCACGACCTTCTTCAGCGAGCCGAAATCCATCGCGAAGATGAGGAGCGCCACGCCCGGCCGCCCGTCCGGCGTCTCCTCGGGCGCCAGCACGCGCTCGATCCCGGCCTCGCAGCCGCAGCCGATGACCGAGGTGGCAAAGCCGGTGGTGACTCGCCCGGCCGTCAGAGCCCAGTCCGGCGTGTCGGCGGTGACGATGAGCCGCGTGCCCACCATCGGAAAGGCCTCCGCGAAGGTATCGCGGATCTCGACGCCATTGAGGATCATCGCGCGCCCTCCCGAAAAGCTCCCTCTCCCCGACGGGGAGAGGTGAAGAGGGGCTGCGTGTCTCCAGCCAGGATCATCGCTCCGTACACCGTCATCCCCGGACTTGATCCGGGGATCCACGTCTTGGCCGCCGCGGGGCGCACCGGAGAAAGGCGTGGATGGCCGGGCCAAGCCCGGCCATGACGGCCAGCAGGCTGCGAGGATTGCACCAAACGGATCGGTTTCATCACCCCTCCCCCCGCTCGCAGGTGAGGATGGTCGGGCCCGCACCGCCCCGCAGCTCGCCGTCGCTGATGCGGAAATGCTGCGCTTTCAGCCCGACCGACTCGTCGAACCAGCGCTTCATGTCGGTCTCGATGGCGCGGTCGAAGGTGGGGCGGGCGACATGGGTGGTGCCTTGCGCGAGTTCCACCACCACGCCGTCCTTCACGATCAGCCGGCCATTCTTGAACACCATGCGGGTGGTCGAGAACATCGCCTCGCGGTCGCTGTCCTCGCGATGGACGGCGATGTCGGCCACCGCGCCGGGGCCGAGATGGCCCTTGTCGGTGAGGCCGAGAATGCGCGCGGGGGCGGCGCGGGTGAGGATGGCGATCTCCTCCAGCGAATATTCCCGCGTGATCTCGGCCAGCATCGTGTGCTTCTGCGCCGCCTTGTTCAGCGTCGCCAGCTGGGCGTTGCGGAAATCGCAGTCCATCAGCAGGCGGATCAGATGCGGGTAGGTGGTGAACGGCCCGCCATTGGGGTGATCGGTGGTGAGGAAGATCCGCCAGGGGTCTTCCACCAGAAGGAACAGCTCCAGCCCGATCGCCCATTGCAGCGCGTTGACGAAGGACTTGTCCTTGTACTCGAACGGCACCACGCCGCAGGCGGCGTCCAGCTCGATGTCCATGCCGATGGACTTGTTCGGTGAGGCAATCGCGCGGTTGCGGTATTGCGACATGTAGTCGGCCGAGGCCGTCACCGTCTGGCCGAACATCACCTGCCCGACATCGACCGAGATGTTCGGGTTGGCGTTGACCAGCTCGGCGATGCGCGCCGCCGAGGAGGAAAAGCGCTTGTCGCCCTCCGTGCCATAGGAATGGAACTGGAGATGGGTCAGGTGCAGCCGCCGCCCCTCCGCCGCGCGGATGGTGGCGAGCGTCGTCTCGTCATTGCCGGGCACGCCGAGATTGCAGCCATGCAGATGGATCGGGTGCGGCAGGCCGAGCTCGGTGACGGCGCGGATCAGCGTCGTCAGCACCTTGCGCGGCGTGACGCCATAATGCGGGTTCGCCTCGTCCAGCTCCATCTTGCGGGCGTTGAACTTGAAGGCGTTGATGCCGCCGGGATTGACGATCTTGATGGCGAAGGCCTGCGTCGCCTCGATCATCCAGCCGACATAGGCGTTGACGGTTTCCTGATGCGCGCCGGCGGCGAGCAGGCGCAGGAAGAAATCGTCATTGCCGAGCACCAGATAGGCGCCGGTGTCGAGATTGGGGATATCAGCCATTTCCAGATGCGCGCCGCGCGCATTGGCGCCGACCATGGCCGGCTCGAACACCGTGGTGTAGCCCAGCTCCGCGTAGCGGCAGCCGGTGGCATGGGCGGTGGGGGCCGCCCGTCCGCCGCCGCAGCCGCAGAAATTGCCGGGCATTTCGGGGAAGGCCTTGCGGTCTTCCTGCATCAGCAGGCGGGCAAGGTTCATCTTGCCGCCGGCAATGTGGCTGTGCAGGTCGATGCCGCCCGCCATCACCACGTCGCCGGCGAGGTCGTATTCGGCATCCGCCTTCTGATCGGTGGCGGCAATGATGCGGCCGTCCTCGATCTCGATATCGCGCACGGCTCCGCTGGCGACGCCGTTCTCGCCATTGGCCGGGTCGAGCACACGCCCGCCCTTCAGCCTCAGTCTCATCTACCCCTCCGCTAGGCGACGCACAGCCTCGGCAACGCTGGGGAGCGTCGCGACGCGCAAGGCGCCGAGCGGCAGGCTTACGATGGAATCCATGCGGAACACGGTGCCGGCATGGTCGATGCCGGGGGTGCCCACAGGGATGACAACATCAGGTTCTGTCTGAAAAATCGTATCGGGATGGGCAAGGGCGATCACCTTGCCGGAAAAATCGGGCGGCGGCTCCGGCCGGAAGGCGGAGACCCAGAGCAGCACGTCGGCATCCCGAAGGGCGGCCTCGGTCGAATAGAGCGTGCCGTCATGGGTGCTGCCCTGCCCGCGCACCAGCGTGCGCAGCGGGTAGCCGAGCCGCCACAGCAGGAGCTGGTTCACGCCCATGATGTTGTCGACGCCGCCCAGCGGGAACACGCCGGCGCGGGTGGTCACATTCAGCGCGTCGACCAGCGCGGTGGCGCGCTCGGCAACAAGGTCGCCATCATCGAGCGCCGCCGCGTTCCACGTCACCACGGCGTATTTCGACGCGCGCAGCGCCTCGGCGAGGCTCGCCAGCTCGGCGAGCGGCAGGCCCCCGCTGGCGGCCACCGGCGGGGTGCGCCCGGAGACCAGAAGGGCGAGCGCCTCCAGCACCTCGACCGCGTCGCCGGACAGTTCGGAAATCGTGATGCCGGCGAGCTGCCGGCGGGCCTTCTCCGACGGAGTACCACCGAGGAACACCACCCGCCGCTCGCCGGTCGCGAAGAGCGGGGTGGCCGGGTAGAACTTCTCGAACAGCCGGCTCCAGTTCGCGGTCGGGTCGTCGCCCACCACGACCAGCAGGTCGCAATGGTTGCGGACCTCGGCGAGCGTGGTGGAGAGCCAGCCGGTGCGCTGGGCGGCGGCGTAGTTGCGGAACAGGCCCGGCGAGGCGTGATGGTCGAGCACCCCGCCGAAGCGGATGGCGAGATCGACCAGCGCGCCGGCGCCCGCCATGTCGGTGCCGAAGCCGGCGATCACCGGGGCGGTGGCGCCGGCGAGAATGCGGTGCGCCTCTTTGTACACATCGGCCTGACTGGTCACCTCACCGGCCACACGCGCCACCGGTTCAGCGGTATCCAGACGCCGGAACAGCCGGGCCGCTTCGGGGCAGACCGGGGCCTTGGCGCGGACGGCGCGGCCCTCCACTTCGAGGGTCAGATCATCGCAGCCGAGCCCGCAAAAGCCGCAGGCCACATTCTCGAACGTCTGCACCTGCGCCATGGTAACTACCTGATCTGTCAATCGTATTTGATGTAGGAGAAGCGCTGGTCGCCGCGCGGCGTGCCTTCCAGCGCGCTGCCGGGCTCGAGGGCGGGCTGCCAGGAGACCACCTCCTCGATCTTCTTGGCGAGCTGGAAATCGCGCTCGGTGATGCCCTTGGCATCGTGCGACATCAGCCGTACCTCCACCCAGGCATAGGACGCCGTGATATCCGGATGGTGCCAAGCCGCCTCCGCCAGATGGCCGACAGCGTTGATGACCATCAGCGTCCCCTTCCAGCTGGAGGTGCGATAGGTACGCCGGATCCACCCGTCCTGGAGCTTCCAGTGCGGCAGATCGATCGCGAGGCGATCCTCTACCTCTTTGGAGGTAAAGGTCTTTTTGGGATCAACGGCCATTTACTGGCGTCCTCCTGGCAGGTCCGCCCGTTCTGTCGCGGGCAGCTTTTAACGATTCGGTAGCACGTGGCGGGGGCGCCCGGCAAACCCCAACTCGCGGACAATTGTCGCCAGATCGGCAGCAAATCCGCGCGGCCGGCGTTCAACAGGGTCACAGTGGCGCTTGTCCTGCGTGCCACGGGAGCCTTACGATGCAGCACGAGGAAACGCCGGTGAACAAAACAACACGCCAATCGCCGACGGCGCGCCAGGAGGACGGTCTGAACGTGGTGCGCATCACCGCGCCCGGACGTCTGCACCTTGGCTTCATCGACCTCGCCGGCACCCTCGGCCGCCGCTTCGGCAGCCTCGGCATCACCCTCGACCGCCCCTCGACCATCGTGCGGATGCGCAAAAGCGACGCGCTGACCGCTTCCGGCCCCGATGCGGGACGCGCTTTGGCGGCAGCGGAGAGGGCGGCGCAGCGTTTTCAGATCGACAAAGCCGTTGAAATCACGGTGGAATCGGCGTTGCCGCCGCATTCAGGCCTCGGCTCGGGCACCCAGCTTGGCATCGCCGTGGCGACCGGTCTGTGCCTGCTGAACGACCTGACGCTCTCCCCCCGCGAGATCGGCGCGGCTTTGGGTCGCGGGGCCCGCTCGGCCATCGGCATCGGCGCCTTCACCGAGGGCGGGGTGATCCTGGACGGCGGCAAGAAGCGCGGCTCCGACGCGCCGCCGCCCATCCTCTCGCGCCTGCCCTTCCCCGATCACTGGCGCATTCTGCTGGTATATGACAACGCCCATCAGGGGCTTAGCGGCGCCGCCGAAGTCTCGGCGATGGACAATCTCCCGCCCTTCGCCGACACGCTGGCGAGCCATATGGCGCGCCTTGCCGTGATGGTGGCGCTGCCGGCGCTGGCGGAAGCGGATGTGGATTACTTCGCCGCCGCGATCGGCGAAATGCAACGACTCCTCGGCGACCACTATGCGGACGCCCAAGGTGGCCGCTATACAAGCACGGCCGTCGCCGAGGTGATGGACTGGCTGGAGACGCGCGGCTTGCGCGGGCTCGGCCAGAGTTCCTGGGGCCCCACCGGTTTTGCCATTCTCGGCAGCCCGGAAGAGGCGGACCAGGTGATCAGCGAGGCCCGCGCGCTTTTCGGCGACCGGCCCGCTCTGGCTTTCGACTGTGTACGCGGCAGCAACGCCGGCGCACGGATCGAATGGCTTGCCTGCGTCGAGCAGTGCTAGCGACGGCTTTGGCTTAGGGCCCGCGTCGCTCCTTCCCCATCATCAGAGGCCGCAAGGCCCGTTTTTGCCTAGGGATCGAAACCAATGGCGGACATCGCCCCGATTCTCCACATCGTCTCCCCACTGCGTCACGTCTCGCCTTTCGACGTGAACATGGCCGTCGACGCCGGCTACACGACCATCCTGCCCTATTCGGGCGTCACCCTCGACGAGATGGGTGACCTGACGCAGGACATGATGTTCTCGCGCGCGCCTCAGGCGGCGCCGCGCACCGGCCTGTTTATCGGCGGCAAGGATGCGAGCCTCGCCCTCGACATGGCGGCCAAGGCGAAGAGCGTGCTGTTTCCGCCCTTCGAGATTTCCGTGTTCGTCGACCCGGCCGGCTCCTTCACCACCGCCGCCGCCATGGTGGCCGAAGTCGAGCGCAAGCTGCGCCCGACGCATCCCGATGGCGTCAAGGGCCTGAAGGTTCAGGTCTATGGCGCGACCGGCGTGGTCGGCGGCATTGCCGGAGTCATCGCCGCGCAGGCTGGCGCCCACGTCACCTTCGTCAGCCACCGCGATGTCGAGGCGGTGGCGGTGAAGGCGCGCGACTTCAAGCGCCGCTTCGATGTCGACATCGCCAGCGCCAGCGCCGCCAGCGAGGATGAGAAGCGCGCTTTGGTGCCGGAAGCCCATGTCGTGCTCGCCTGCGGCAAGGCGGGCGTCGAAATCCTGTCGGCCGACGCCCTCGCCTCCGCTCGCAATCTCATCGCCGCCGCCGATGTGAACGCCGTGCCGCCTGCTGGTATCGCGGGGATCGACGCCCATGCGGATGGCAAGGTGCTGGCGAACGGCACGCTTGGCATCGGCGCGCTCACCATCGGGCACCTGAAGTACCGCGTGCAGCATGAATTGCTGAAGCGGATGAAGGTCACGACGGAAGCCCTCACCTTCGGTTTCGAGGATGCCTTTGCGCTCGCACGCTCCCTCGCCGCCTGAGACGGACGCCGACATCGCGGTTGTCGCGCTCAGCGGGCGGGCGCTCGCCGCCTCCGCGCGCCGGGCGGGACTGCGCCCTCTCGTCTTCGACCTGTTCGGGGACGAGGACACGCGTGCGCTCGCCGCGACATATGTGCGGCTGCGCTCGGCTAGCGGGCTGAGCTTCGATGCGGACGATCTCATCGCGCAGCTCGGCGCGCATGTGCCGGGGGGCGTGCCCGTCGTGCTCGGCAGCGGCTTCGAGGATCGACCGGAATTGGTAGAGACGCTGGCGACGCACTTCCCAGTGCTCGCCAATGGCCGGCGCACGCTGACCTGGCTCAAGACGCCGGAGGCCTTTGCCGGCCTGCTCGCCGATCTTCACGTGCCGCACCCGCGCGTGTTCGCGCAAACGGCACCCGCCGGTGTACGCACGGTTGAAAAGCAGGCGGGGGGCGCGGGCGGCGGGCATGTGCGTTTTGCGGACACCGCCGGGGGAGCCGGTCGCTACCTGCAGGAGTTCGTGGCGGGCCATGCCGCCTCGGCGCTGTTTCTGGGCAATGGCCGGCAGGCGCGGCTGATCGGTTTTTCCGAGCAATGGTGCGCACCCGCTGCCGGCGCGCCCTTCCGCTATGGCGGCGCGGCGGGGCCGATCCGCCTCGCGACGCTCCTCGAAGCCGAGGTCAGCCATGCGCTCGACGCCATAACCGGCGCCAGCGGGCTGGTCGGACTGGCCAGTGCCGATCTCATCGTCGACGGCGGACGCTGGTGGCTCATCGAGATCAACCCGCGCCCCGGCGCAACGCTCGACCTTTTCGACCGCGCGCCGCTGCCCCCGCTGCTGCGCCTTCACATCGAGGCCTGTGCCGGGCGCCTTCCAGAGCTGGCAATCGCTGATACTGAGACGTTCGGTGGCGCCCGGGCCGCCGCCATCCACTATGCCGATCGGCCGGTCGAGACCGGCACCGATCCTCTCCCCGACTGGACCGCCGATCGACCGGCGCCCGGCACCCCAATCGGCCCCGGCGAACCGGTCTGCACCGTGTTCGCCGGCGGCTCCACCGTCTCGGAAGCCCGTGCCGTACTCGCCGGGCGCCTCGATCACATCTGGCATGGGCTGAACGCAGCCAGCCGCCAAGCTGCGGAGTAACACTCTGATGGATACCCTTTCCCGCCCCTCGCGCCCGAGCGTCTCCGCCCTCGCCGCGCCGCTCGTCGATGCGTTGGTCGCGCGCGCCGAAACCTTGCGCCTTTCCGTCACCCACAGCGCCAAGGGCGCGCGGATCGTCGATGCGGGCATTGTGGCACGCGGCGGCATCGAGGCGGGCCGGCTGATCGCCGAGATCTGCCTCGGCGGCCTCGGTAGCGTCGAGATCGTTCCCGCCCCGCGCTTTGCCCGCTGGGGCACGCTGGTCAGCGTGCGTTCGCCCGATCCGGTGATGGGCTGCCTCGCCAGCCAATATGCCGGCTGGAGCCTTGCCGAGGGCGACTTCTTCGCGCTGGGCTCCGGTCCCGGCCGGGCGCTCCATGCCAAGGAGAAGCTGTTTGAGGAACTCGGCTACCGCGACAGCGCCGCCAGTGCCACGCTGGTGCTGGAGGTCGACCAGTTCCCGCCCGAACCGCTGATCGACCGCATCGCCCTCGACTGCGGCGTGGCGGTGGACCGGCTGACCCTCATCCTCACGCCTACGCGCAGCCTCGCCGGCACGGTGCAGATCGTCGCGCGGGTGATGGAAGTGGCGCTGCACAAGGCGCACGCATTGCATTTCCCGCTGGACCGCATCATCGACGGGCTGGCCAGCGCGCCGCTGCCGCCGCCCGCGCCGGATTTCGTCGCCGCCATGGGCCGCACCAACGACGCCACCCTCTATGGCGGCGATGTGCATCTCTTCGTCGATGGTCCCGAAGAGGAAGCCGCGGTGCTGGCCTCCGGCCTGCCAAGCGCCAGTTCTCGCGACTATGGCCGACCGTTCGGGGAGATCTTCGCGGCCTATAATGGCGATTTCTACGCCATGGACCCGATGCTGTTCAGCCCCGCGCGCGTCACCGTCACGGCGCTCGAAACCGGCCGCAGCTTCAGCCACGGCGCGTATAATGAAGCGGTACTCGACCGCTCCTTCGCATGAGCGCGCCGCGCAGCGACCGCGTCGTCATCTTCACCGAGGATGCCGACTGGCACACCCGCACGCTGAAGGCGGCGCTGGAGCGCGAGGGGCTCGGCGTCAGCGTGCTCTCGCTCAATGATTGCGGTTTCGCCATCGGCGAGACCACCCATGGGCTGGTGCTGCCCGGCTTCGGCGACAAGCTGCCCGCCGCCGCCTTTGTGCGGCTCATCGCCAAGGGCTCGACCGAACAGATCACCGCGCGGCTCGGCCTGCTGCACGCGTTGCGCGAACTCGGCGTTCTCGTCATGAACGATGCGCGGGCGGTCGAACGCTGCGTCGACAAGAGCATGACCAGCTTCCTCATCGCCCGCGCTGGCCTGCCGACACCGCGCACTTTCGTCGGTGAGGATCGCACCGCGATGCAGGCGCTGGTAGACGAGGCGCCGGGCGATCTGGTGCTGAAGCCGCTCTTCGGAGCGCAGGGCAAGGGCATACGGCGCGTGCCGGCACGGACCGAACTGCCGGAGCCCGAGAAGGTCGGCGGCGTCTATTATCTTCAGGACTTCGTCGCGCAGCCGGCGCGGACCGATTTCTGCGACTGGCGGGTCTTCGTCATCGGCGACAACGTCGCCGCCGCCATGATCCGCCGCTCGCCGCGCTGGATCACCAACATCCACCAAGGCGGGGTGGGCGAGCCAGCCCCCTTCCACGAACAGGCGTTCGATTTCGCCATACGCGCCACCGCCGCCGTCGGGGCGGACTATGCCGGGGTGGACCTGATCGAGGATGCGGAGGGCCGTTTCCAGGTGCTGGAGGTAAACTCCATGCCAGCCTGGAAGGGGTTGCAGAAGGCAACCGAGGTCGACGTCGTCGCCGCCCTCGCCGCGCATGTGGCGCGCAGCATCGCGCAGCGTGCCGACACCCGGATCGACGCCTGATGCCGCCCGACGCCATCGCCCTGGCTTTTCAGCATGCCTGCGCGGCCGAGCTTGCCGCGCTGAAAGCGGGCAATGTTCATCGCTTCAGCCCCGGTCACGGCATGGAAGTGGGTCATTTCGAGCGTGCGGCCGATGCCGCAGCGCCGTTCATCGCCGCTGCCGGCGAACGGATGGGGGCGCGGATCGAGGGGGCGGTGGCGGCCTCGCTGGCGGCCACCGGGCTCAACACCAATCTCGGCATCGTCCTGCTGTGCGCGCCGCTTGCCGTGGCGGCCGAACGGGGCGGCCCGCTGCGCGACCGCCTTCACGCGGCGCTGGCCGAGCTTGATGCGTCCGACGCGCAGGCGACCTTTCGAGCCATCGCGCAGGCCAATCCCGGCGGGCTCGGCCGGCATGAATCGCATGATGTCGCGGCACCCCCGCGCATCGGCCTGATCCAGGCCATGACGCTGGCGGCAGGGCGCGACCGTATCGCCCGGCAATATGTCAGCGGCTTTACCGATGTGTTCGAGCGCGGCCTGCCACGCCTCGACAGTCTGGCCCATGCCGAGCCCGAAGCTCGCGCGGAGGCGGTGCATCTCGGCTTTCTCGCCGCCTTCCCGGACAGCCATATCGCCCGCAAATTCGGCCCGGAGGTCGCGGAGGCGGTGCGCCGGGAAGCGGCGGAGGTCGCCTTGGTGGTGGACTTCACCGCACCGGCGGCCGAGCGGCATCCGCCGCTGCTCGCCTTCGACCAGGCGTTGAAGCAGCGCGGCCTCAACCCGGGCACGACTGCCGATCTGACGGTCGCCACCCTGTTCGCGGCGGCGCTCAGCCCATGAAGCGGGCAATGGCATCGGGTGAAAGTCGCCCGTCATGAAGCGCGCTCGCCAGCAGCACGCCTGCCGCGCCGGCGTCGGCCAGGCGCGCGAGATCATCGAGATCACGTACCCCGCCGGCCGCATAGACGCGCCGGTTGCCGGCGCGGCGGATGATGTCACCCAGCCGCTCCAGATCCGGCCCCTCGCCGGCGCCGACGCGCGCGAGCGTCATGACGATCACCGCCTCCGGCCACAGCGCCGCGTCTTCATGGAGCAGCGCCGGCCCGCGCGGTCCTTCCGGGCCGTAATCGAGCGAGAAGATCGCCCCGCCGACCGCCAGCGCCGCGCTCCCGGTGGCGAAATCGACCATCGCCTCGCTGCCAACCACCGGCCGACCGGGCCCCTGCGCGGCGCGGCGCGCGACCGCCGGAGGCGCGGCCTCGCCCGCGTCGACCCACATGTCCACATCCGGATGGCTCTCCATCAGCCCGCGCATCGTCGCGTCATGCCCCTGCTTACCGGCAATGGCGTCGAGATCGGCGATGTAGAGCGTGCGGAACGGCGCAAGAGCGAGGAGCGACGCGGCGACCTCCGCTGGTTCGGCGCTCGCGCAAAGCGGGGTGGCGATCGGCCGGTACTGGGCGCGCATGCCGCGCCGGGCATGCACGACCACACCTCCCATCAGGTCGAGGACAGGTATAAGTTCCAAGGTGCGATCCTTCCGGGACGTGTCTATCCGGGCTTGAACGTCTGATGCGGGTCTTCGTCTGCGAAACAGTCTCCGGCGGCGACTATGCCGGCGTCGATCTTCCCGAAACGCTGATAGCCGAAGGCGCGATGATGCGCGACGCGCTCATCGCCGATCTCGTGGATCTGCCGGGGGTCCATGTCCTCACCACGCACGACGCCCGCCTGCCCGCCCCGCCGCGCGGGGAGAGCCGAGCCATAAGCGCCCAGGACGACACCCGCGCCATCTGGAGCGACCTGGCGGCGCGTGCCGATTGCTGCTGGCCGATCGCGCCGGAATGCGAGGGCATCTTGCACACCCTCGTGGAACAGTTGGAGGCCCGCAACGGCCGGGTGATCGCCTGCGATGTCGAGACGTTGCAGATCTGCAGCTCCAAGCTGCGGACCGCCACCCATCTTGCCGCCGCAGGAATCGCGGTCGTGCCGAGCTGGTCGCCCAGCACCGTACCGCCGGGCCTTTCCGGACCGCTGGTCATCAAACCGGATGATGGCGCCGGCGCCATGGACGTGCACGTGTTCCGCCGGCTGCCTCCCGGCCCCTATCCCGCCGGGGTGGTGATCCAGCCCTTCATCGTCGGTGCGGCAGCGAGCCTGACCCTGCTTTGCCAGTCGGGGCGAACCCAGGTGCTCACCGCCAACCGCCAGCATGTGGTCGAATTCGATGGCCAACTGATCTTAAAGGGCCTGACGGTCGGCGCTTTTCCGGTCGATGACAGCCTGCGGGCACTGGCGGATGCCATTGGCGCCGCCCTGCCCGGCCTGCACGGGATGCTCGGCATCGACTATATCGCGACGCAGGCCGGGCCCGTCGTCCTCGAGATCAATCCACGGCTGACCACCTCCTATGTCGGCCTTCGACGCGCACTCGGCATCAACCCGCTGGCCTTCGTCGCCGAGCTCGTGCAGGACGGGGCGGTGCCGGACATGAGACGTCTTCCCCCCACACTCCCAGTCGAGATCAGCCTTTGACCCGTATTGCCCGCCTTGGTTGGGATGTTGGCGGCGCCCATGTGAAGCTTGCCGCCTTCGGATTCGAGGGAGGCCTGAAGGCCGTGCGCATCGTGCCCTGCCCGGTGTGGAAGGGCGCCGATCATCTGCGTGAGGCAATCCGCAGCCTGCGCGCCGAATTCGCCGCGGACGTGCCTTCCGCCGTGACCATGACGGCCGAGGTCGCCGATCTATGGCCGGACCGGCGCAGCGGCGTCATCGGCACGGCGGCGATCCTTATGGAGGAGCTCGGCGGCGCCCCGCTGGCCCTGTTCGCGGGACCGGAAGGCTTCGTGCCGGCGGAGCAGGCGGTCGCCCATGCCGACAGCATCGGCTCGGCCAACTGGTACGCCACCGCCGCCGTTCTGGCGCATCTGCTGCCGGGCGGCCTGCTCATCGATATCGGCTCCACCACCGCCGACATCATCCCCTTTTCCTCCGGCCGGGTGACCGCGCGCGGCTTCACCGATGCCGAGCGCCTCGCCAGCAATGAGCTGATCTATACCGGCGCGGCGCGCACGCCCGTCATGGCGCTCGCCGCCGAAGCCCCCTTGGGCGGGCGCTGGCTGCCGCTCATGGCCGAGCATTACGCGACCACGGCAGATATCTACCGCCTCACCGGCGACCTACCGGAAGGGGCGGACCTGCATCCCAGCGCCGATGGCGGGCCGAAGACCGAGGACGCCAGCGCGCGCCGTCTGCTGCGCATGGTCGGGCAGGATCTCGCCCCCGGCAGCCTCGCATCGGCGAAGGCGCTGGCGCGGCATCTATCGGAGGCGCAGGTGCATCGGCTCAGCCGTGCCATCGATTGCGTCGCCTCGGCGCAGGAGAACGGCACTGAGCTGATCGTCGGCGCCGGCGTCGGACGTTTTCTGGCCGCCCGCCTCGCCGAACGGCGGGATGTGACCTATCTCGACCTTGCCAATGTGCTCACCGACGACGAGAGCCTCGCCGCCGCCGCCGCGGATTGCGCGCCCGCCGTCGCCGTCGGCCTCCTCGCCGCCGCCCTCACCGCCTGAAGCTCAGGAACACCCATGTCCGACCGCATCTTCCTCCGGGGCATCGAACTGCACGCTCATCATGGGCTGCATGAGGAGGAGGCGCGGCTCGGCCAGCGCTTCATCGTCGACATCGATTGGTGGCTCGACGCGGCGCCCGCCGCAATTGCCGACGATTACGGAGCGACGGTCGGCTATGAGAAGGTCTTCGCGCTGGTGCACGAGGTGTCCTCGGGTCATCGCTTCCACATTCTGGAGGCGCTGGCACAGGCGATCTGCCAGACGGTGCTGGAGCGGTACCCGGCGGTGACAAAAGTGCGGGTCGAGTTGCACAAGCCCTCGGCCCCCATCGCCGGCATCTTCCGCGACGCCGGCGTGGAGATTACCCGGGCCCGCTGAGCGTCAGCGGCGGCGCTGGGCGCGCACGGGGACGGTCACGCCGACCACCGAGCGAGAGGGGAACGGGGCATAGCTGCGCCCGCGCGTCTCGTAATTGCGGGCGACGCGGGCGAAACGGTCACGCCACGGCTCCTCGATCCGCGCATAGGTGAACGACGCCAGCGCGATCACCAGCGCGACGAAGCCCGCGAGCAGCACCGTGGTGAGCAGCGGATTGCCGAGATCGTACAGCGTCTTGGCGTGGCCGAGCACATCCACCTGCTGGCGCACCGCGACACCCGCCACGTCGCCATAAAGCCAGATGCCATAGGCGAGCAGGATCAGCAGCGGCATGTGGATCAGGTAGATCGAGTAGGACCAGCCGCCGAGCGCGCGCAGCGGGCGGGTGCGCAGCGCCGCCGAGACCAGGCCGCCCTCGCGGGCGAAGACGAGGATCGCCGCGCCGAAGGCGACGGGGGCAAGAACGCTCCACGGCCGCACCTCGTCCGGTCCGATGCCGACCAAGGCGATGAACAGGCCCGCGAGCACGACCGCCGTCACCTCCCAGAGCGTCGCCATCGGCAAGGCCCGGTGGCGCAGCCGCTGGTGGAGATGATAGGTCAGCACCCCACCGAAGAAGCCGGCGATGCAGCGGATGAAGCCGTAGTCCGCAGTGGAGTTCATATAGGTCGGTGCCGCCAGCAGGATGGCCCCCATCGCCAGCAGCATGACGGCGATCGCCGCCGGCACAAGCCGCGGGGCTCCCGCCAGCAGGGTGACCGCCGCGAACAGGGCGTAAGTGTAGAACTCCGCCCCGATGCTCCAGGCCGGGCCGTTCCAGGCTACGCCGTGAAAGCCCATGGAGTTGAGCAGCGCCACGTTCAGCAGCAGCGCCCGCAGGGAGTAGTTGCCGGTGCCGGCTTCGATCATCAGATTGTCGGGATGCCGGCCGTAGAGATTGATGGCCATGACCGCCAGCATGAAGGCGAACAGCACCGCCAGATGCAGCGGCCAGAGCCGGCCGACACGCCGCAGCAGGAACCCGCCGACATGGCGCCCGCTGCGCAGGCGGTCGCGATAAGCGTGGCAGACCACGAAGCCCGACAGCACGAAGAAGAAATCGACGAACAGATACGCGTTGGAGATCACGCTCCAATGCAAATAATCCAGTCGGATAATGTAAATGAAATGGTAGATGATGACCATGACGGCACAGATACCGCGCCAGGAATCGAGAGCTTCGAACCGTTCGTTCGTCGCCGTCATCTTCATGCTCATGTGTCCTCTGCAGGCGCAGTCGTCACCGCACCGGGCCCCCACCCAGCGATCCATTAACCGGGAGGGTTGGATCAGGTTCCCTGATGCATGAAAGGCGACGGCGCGCGGGGGCTTTCAGATCGCGGCGCAAGGCTCTACTTGTTGGGCACCCCTGTACGGAGCCTTCCCATGTTGCGTGATGCCGAGCCTCAGCCTGTCCGCCTCAGCGACTACCGGCCGCCGGACTGGCTCGTGGATACCGTGCATCTCGATGTGCGCCTGCACCCCACCGCCACGCGGGTGATTGCACGCCTTGCAATGCGTCCCAACCCGGAGGGGCGCGCCGGCTCACCCATCGTGCTCGACGGCGACGGGCTGGTGCTGAAGGCGGTCGCACTGGATGGCGAGCCACTGGCCGGCACGTCCTATGCCGCAAGCCCCGAGTCTCTCACCATTCTGGTCCCGCCGCAGCAGCCGCTCGAACTGACCATCGAGACGCTGATCGACCCCTCCGCCAATACCAAGCTGATGGGCCTCTACCGCTCGAGCGGCACCTACTGCACGCAATGCGAGGCGGAGGGCTTCCGCCGCATCACCTATTTCCCGGACAGGCCCGACGTTCTCGCCGTCTACACCACACGCATCGAGGCGGAGCGCGACGAAGCATCCGTGCTGCTCGGCAATGGCAACCGGGTGGAAGCCGGCGACATCGAGGGCACGAGCCGCCATTATGCCGTCTGGCATGATCCCTGGCCGAAGCCCTGCTACCTCTTCGCCCTGGTGGGTGGAAATCTGGAGCGCATCGGCGATCATTTCACCACGGCCACCGGCAAGCAGGTCGAACTCGGCATCTATGTCGAGCCGGGCAAGACGGGCCGAGCCGGCTACGCCATGGACGCGCTCAAGCGCTCCATGCGCTGGGACGAGGAGGTCTTTGGCTGCGAGTACGACCTCGACGTGTTCAACATCGTCGCCGTGGCCGACTTCAACATGGGGGCGATGGAGAACAAGGGTCTCAACGTCTTCAACGACAAATACGTGCTGGCGACGCCGGAGACGGCGACCGACGCGGACTATGCCAATATCGAGGCGATCATCGCCCACGAATATTTCCACAATTGGACCGGCAACCGCATCACCTGCCGGGACTGGTTCCAGCTCTGTCTCAAGGAAGGGCTGACCGTCTTCCGCGATCAGGAGTTTTCCTCCGACATGCGCTCGCGGCCAGTGAAGCGCATCGCCGATGTGCGCCTGCTGAAAGCCCACCAATTCGCCGAGGATGCCGGCCCGCTGGCCCATCCGGTGCGGCCGAACACCTATCGCGAGATCAACAACTTCTACACGGCGACGGTCTATGAGAAGGGCGCCGAGGTCGTGCGGATGCTCAAGACCGTGCTGGGCGTGGAGGGCTTCCGGGCCGGCATGGACCTCTATTTCGACCGCCATGACGGCGACGCGGCGACGGTGGAGCAATTCCTTGCCTGCTTCGCCGACGCCAATGGTGTCGATCTCGCGCAGTTCGCGCTGTGGTACGCGCAGTCCGGCACGCCGGAACTTCGGGTGGAATCCTACTGGAACGAGGCGGCGCGCACGCTGCGGCTCGATGTCGAGCAGCGCCTGCGGGCGACATCGGGCCAGCCGAGCAAGCAGCCCATGGTGATCCCGCTGACGCTCGGCCTCGTCGGCCGTGACGGCACTGACCTCCCACTCAACCTTGATGACGGCTCCAATGCCGAGCGCGGCGTGCTGCTGGTCACGGCTCCCAAGCAGACCTTCGTGTTCCGCGATCTGCCGCACCGGCCGGTGCCCTCGCTCAATCGCGGCTTCGCGGCGCCCGTCAAGCTGAGCTCGAACCTGACGACGGACGACCTCGTCTTCCTCGCCGGTCACGACAGCGATCCGTTCAACCGCTTCGACGCGGTGCAGAGCCTCGCGCTGACCCATCTCGTCACGGCGACGCGGGCGCTGCGGGATGGCGAGCCGGCCCCCTCGGCGGTGCCGTTGGTCGCGGCGCTCTCGGCCACGCTGGCAGACGACGCGCTCGACCCGGCTTTCGTCGCCCAGACGCTGGCCCTGCCGTCGGAGACCGATGTCGCTCGCGAGATCGGCCGGGACGTCGACCCCGACGCCATCCACCAGACCCGCCAATGGCTGCGCCGCTCGCTCGGCGAGGCTCTGCGCAGCTCCCTGGAAGCCGCGTATGCGCGCGTCTCGCCCACAGGTGACTATTCACCCGATGCGGCCTCGGCAGGCCGGCGCGCCCTGCGCAACACCGCGCTAGACCTGCTCGCCGCCGCCGGCGGGCCGGCTGACATCGCGCGGGCCTTGGCGCATTTCGAGACCGCCGACAACATGACGGACCGCCTCGCGGCGCTCACCGTGCTCGCCCACAACGCGCCGGACGAGCGAGAGGCGGTCCTCGCCGCCTTCTATGAGCGCTACCGCGACGACCCGCTGGTCATCGACAAATGGTTCGCGCTGCAGGCGCAGATTGCCGAAGTGGGCACACTGGCGCGGGTGCGCGAACTCAGCGCCCACCCGGCCTTCGCCATGACCAACCCGAACCGGGTGCGCTCGCTCATCGGCTCTTTCGCGAGCGCCAACCCGACGCAGTTCAACCGACCGGATGGCGCCGGCTATGAGTTCGTGGTGGAAACGGTGCTCAGCCTCGACAGCCGTAACCCGCAGGTCGCGGCGCGGCTGCTCGCCGCCTTCAAGAGCTGGCGAGCGCTCGAAGCCGTCCGCGCCGGTCGCGCGCAGAGTGCGCTGCGCCGCGTCTCCGACACGCCGGGCCTGTCGCCGGATGTGTCGGACATCGCCTCCCGCGCGCTCGACTGAGCGCGGGGCGCCGATCGGTGGCCCGACCTCTACGCGGCCGGGCCGGCCGCTCAGTACTCGACCACGCCGTCGAGGGCGTAGTGCTTGACCGTCTTGCGGTTGGCGATGAGTTCGTCCACCGTCGGCTTGCCGGTCATGGCGCGCTCCAGCGCGATCTTCATCGCCTCGTAATTGGTGCGGTAGAGATCGGCCTTGTCGAGGTTGGCGTCCTCGGCGCAGCGCGGGTCCAGCCACACCATCACGATCATGCACAGCTCGTCGGCCTGGTCCTTCGGCAGGATGCCCTCGGCCAGCGCGTCGACGATGGCATCGCCGATGGCGCCCTGCACCACGCCGCCGAGCAGGTCGACATATTCCAGCGTGTGGATGGTCGCCTTGGTGGTCATCATCGTCGCCGGGCGCACCTGCTGGTTCAGGTCGCGGACCACGAACATGCGGGTGTGACCCTGCACCTGACCCATCATCGACGCGAAGGCGTGGCCGGCCGGGCCGCGCACCGAACCGATCAGCACCTCGGGCATGGCGTCGGTGTACTGACCATCCGCCGCGAGCACCGTCGCCTCGCCGGTGCGGAACCAAATTTCACTCATTTTTCTCTCCAGGGTGCGCGTGCCGCTGGAGAGCGCATAGCATCAGGGCTTTAGCTCCGTCCATGCGCCTCGCCGACATTACCGCTGCACCGCTGCGACCACCCAGAGATTGCCGATTCCTTAACTTGACTCCCCGGGACTCTGGACAGGGAGGGGGCGATTCGATTCAAATCGGGGTGATTCGGAGAGATGCGGCACATCCCTCCTTCATCGGATCGGGCACTGGGACTTCGGGGGAGACCAGCGATGGCGCGCGCCAACGCTGCAGGCGCATCCGTGCGCGCGCAGGCCATGCAAGGCCTCGCGCGCTCGGTGGCGAAACCTGCATATCAGCGGCTGGTCGACGCCGAACCTTTCATGCGCAAGGCGGTGCCGGCGCTGATCGTGGCGTTTATCGCCATCGTCGCCATAGCCGCGATCATCCAGATCCGCTCCTACCGGGCGGACGCGCTGGCCAATGCCAAAGACGAGCTCGCCCTCTTCTCCGCCGCCGTCTCCAGCGACATCGACCGGCGCAGCGCCGCCGGCACGGCAGTCGAGGCCGTGCTCGCGGCGGCCCTCCCCGCCCGTGCGGTCGACGACCGGCGCCGCTATGGCCTTGTCGATGCCGGCGGCAAGGTCATCGTCACCCATGACGCGGACGGCGCCGGGACCAGCGCCAGCGGCACCGCCGACGCGATCCGCCACCTCATCAGCAATGTGCAGGCCCTCGCCATCTTTGCCGAAGATGCCGGGGTGCTCGAAGTGGCGCTGCCCGACGGTACACCCGCGCTGGCGACCGTCCACAATCTCCATGCTTTGCCGCTGCAACTCGTGGCGCTCCAGCCGATCGGCAGCGCGCTCGCGACCTGGCAGTCCGACACCATCCTCACCGTCACCCTGCTCAGCACCACCGGTGCGGTGCTGATGATCCTCGGCTTCGCCTTTCACTGGCAGGCGACGCGAGCGCGCGAGGCGGACGGGATTTACGACACGGTGCGCGCGCGCATCGACACCGCACTCTCGCGCGGTCGCTGCGGCCTGTGGGACTGGGACATGGGCCGCGGGCGCATGTTCTGGTCGAGCTCCATGTTCGAGATGCTCGGCCATGAACCGCGCGACGAGCTCGTCTCCTTTGGCGAGGTCGCCGCGCTGGTGCATCCCGACGACACGAACCTCTACGATGTCGCCAAGGAAATCGCCGACAAGCCGGGCCGCACCATCGAGCGTGTCTTCCGCATGAAGCACGCGGACGGGCATTGGGTGTGGCTTCGGGCGCGGGCGGAAGTGGTGGCGCAGGAGAATGGCGAGCCGCCGCATCTCGTCGGCATCGCCGTCGATGTGACCGAGGAACGCCGCCTCGCCGAGCGCACGGCCACCGCCGATATGCGGCTGCGCGACGCCATCGAGAGCATCTCGGAATCCTTCGTGCTGTGGGACAGCGCCAACCGGCTGGTGCTGTGCAACTCCAAGTTCCAGTCGCTGCACGGCTTCGGCGACACCAATGTCGCGCCCGGTACACCCTTCGAGACCATCGCCGCCATCGCCCGCCAGCCCGTGGTGCGCATTCCGCTGCGCACCGAGGACCGGCCGGAGGAAGGCGCCCGCGCTTTCGAGGCGCAGCTTGAGGGCGGGCGCTGGCTGAAGGTGGCCGAGCGGCGCACCAAGGATGGCGGCTTCGTCTCGGTCGGCACCGACATCACCGCGCTCAAACGTCACGAAGAACGACTGATGGAGAGCGAAAAGCGCCTGATGGCGCTGGTCGCCGATCTCAGGAAATCGCAGCAGACGCTGGAAATGCAGGCCCTCCAGCTCGCCGAACTCGCGCAGAACTACGCCGACGAGAAGACCAAGGCGGAGGACGCCAATCGCGCCAAGTCCGAATTCCTCGCCAATATGAGCCATGAGCTGCGCACGCCGCTCAACGCCATCATCGGCTTCTCGGAGCTGATGGAAAGTGGCCTGTTCGGGCCGCTCGGCAGCGACAAGTACAACGAGTATTGCCGCGACATCCGCGATTCCGGCCGCTATCTGCTCGACGTCATCAACGACATTCTCGACATGTCCCGCATCGAGGCGGGCCGGGTGCAGCTCAACCTGCAGCCGACCAATCTCGAGGAGATTGTCACCGACGCCATCCGCGTCATGTCGGTGCGAGCGGATGAGAAGCATCTTTCCATCGTCAGCGAGGCGGACGAGGCCGTCACCATCGAGGCGGACCGCCGGGCGCTGAAGCAGATCACGCTCAACCTGATCTCGAACGCCATCAAGTTCACGCCGGAGCATGGGCGCATCACCATTCGCACCCGCGCCTCAAACCGCGCGGCGCTGCTGGTGATCGAGGATTCCGGCATCGGCATCCCCAAAAGCGCGCTGGCCAAGATCGGCAAGCCGTTCGAGCAGGTGGAGAGCCAGTTCACCAAGACCTACAAGGGCTCGGGCCTCGGGCTCGCCATCGCCAAGTCGCTGGTGGAGCTGCATGGCGGCACGATGCGCCTGCGCTCCTCCGAAGGGGTCGGCACGACAGTGGTGATCCGCCTGCCGTTGCAGGGCCGCCCGGCGCTGCATTATCGTAATGCGCCGGCGCGGCCTGCGCGCTAAACACCGCTTATGAGCGACGATCCGAGCTTCATTGATTGCGTGGTGGCGGGGGCCGGCGTGGTCGGCCTCGCCATCGCCCGCGCGCTCGCCCGCGCCGGGCGCGAGGTTCTGGTGCTGGAGGCGACGGGCCTCGTCGGCTCGGAGACCTCGGCCCGCAACAGCGAGGTCATCCATGCCGGCCTCTACTACCCCGCCGGCACGCTTAAGGCACGGCTGTGCGTTGCCGGGCGCGAGGCGCTCTATGCCTATTGCGCCGAGCGGGCCATTCCCCACCGCAATTGCGGCAAGCTGATCATCGCCACCACCGAGGCGGAGACGGCCAAGCTCGCCGCCATCGACGCCCATGCCCGCGCCTGCGGCGTCACCAGTCTCGAACCGCTCACCGGAACGGAGGCGCGGGCGCTGGAGCCGGCGCTGAACGCGGTCGCCGCCCTATTCTCACCAGCGACCGGCATCATCGACAGCCATGGTCTGATGCTCGCCCTCCGCGGCGATCTGGAAGACGCCGGGGGCATGATCGCCTTCAATGCGCCGATCCTTGGCGGCGAGGTGACCACGGACGGCATCGTCCTGCGCGTCGGCGGCGAGGAACCGATGGCGCTGCGCTGCCGCAGCTTCATCAACGCCGCCGGCCATGGGGCCGTGCCGATCGCGCGCGCCATCGAGGGCATTCCCCCGAAGGCGATCCCGACGGCCTATTTCTGCAAGGGCAGCTACTTCACGCTTTCGGGCAAGGCTCCCTTCGCGCGCCTCATCTACCCCGTGCCGGAACAGGCGGGGCTCGGCGTCCACCTCACCCTCGATCTCGGCGGTCAGGCCCGCTTCGGGCCGGACACGGAGTGGATCGCGGCGATGGACTATGACGTGAATCCGGCGCGTGGCGCGGTGTTCTACGACGCCATCCGCCGCTACTGGCCGGCCCTGCCGGACGGGGCGCTGAACCCCGCCTATGCCGGCATCCGCCCGAAGATCACGCCGCCCGGCGCGCCGGCTGCCGATTTCCGTATCGACGGCCCGGAAGAGCATGGCGTGGCGGGGCTCGTGCAGCTCTTCGGCATCGAGTCCCCCGGCCTCACCGCCAGCCTCGCCATTGGCGATCTGGTGGCGGAAAAGCTCGCCGCCACCGGGTGAGCGTCAGGCCCGGCGCCGCTGCCTGAGCGCCGGCTCGGACAGGATACGCTCGAACGCCTCGCGCACCGCGTCCTGCGCCTCGAACAAATGCGCTTCCAAGGTCGAGAAATCCGGCAGCGTACCAGCTCGCGCCAGCAGCCGGCGCAAGGCGGGGCTCGCCTCTTCGGGCTTGAAGGCGCCGGCAATGCAAAGGCGCAGCACCTGCGTGAGATCGTGCATAAGCTTGCCGGTGTCGGCGAGCAGCTGTCCGTCCTGCGGCGCGATGAGCCCGGCCTGCGCAGCCTGGGTGATGACCTTCAGCGTCGACGTCTCGACGATGGCGGGATGCGCCCGCCCATGGGCGAGGACGAGATACTGGGCGATGAACTCGATATCGACCAGACCGCCCCTGGCGTATTTCAGATCCCAGCGAGCCTCGTCGCCCTTCTCGTCGGCGATGGCGCTGCGCATGTCGCGAATATCCTCGGCGAGCCGGACGGGATCGCGCTCGCGGCGCAGCACCTCGGTGATCGCCGCCTCCACACGCGTACGGAAGGCCGGGGATGCCGAGACCACGCGGGCGCGGGTGAGCGCCATGTGCTCCCAGGTCCATGCCTCCTCCGCCTGATAGACCTCGAAGCGCGGCAGGCTGGTCGCCACCGGGCCGGAGCGCCCGGAGGGACGCAGCCGCAGATCCACCTCATAGAGCTGGCCGGCATTGGTCGGGGTGGTCAGGGCGCTGACGAGGCGCTGGGTGAGACGGGCAAAGTACTGCGCGCCATAGAGCGGCTTCGGCCCGTCGCTCTCAGGGTGCTCGGCGTCGAAATCATAGAGCACGATGAGGTCGAGATCGGAGCCCGCCGTCATCTCCCGCCCGCCCAGCTTGCCCATGGCGAGCACCGCCATCTCCGCCCCGGCGAGCCGCCCATAGGCCTCGCGGAAGCGCACCGCCACCGCCGCCTCCAGCGCGCGGATCAGCACATCGGCCAGCCGCGCGAAGGCCTCGCCGGCGCGGGCAGCAGGCAGCGTGCCGGAGAGGATGCGCACGCCGATCAGCACATGCTGCTCCTGCCGGAAGCGGCGGGCGCGGTCGAGCAGGTCTTCCTCGTTCTCGGCAAATTCCAGCTCGCGGTCGAGCCGCCCGGTCAACGCCGCCTCGTCCGGCAGCGGGCCGAAGAAACTGGGGTCGAGCAGAGCGTCGATCAGCGAGGGCCGGTGCGCCAGCATCTCGCCAAGGCGCGGCGCGGTGCCGAGAATGGTGGCGAGCAGGCGCACGAGGTCGGGATTGTGAACCAGCGCCGGCATCAGCCGCAGCGCGGTCGGCATCTCCTGGAAAAAGCGATCGGCGGCGATCAGCGCGGCATCGGGCGCCCCGCCGCGTGCCAGCGCATCGAGCAGCAGCGGCACGATGGCGGCGAGCTCGGCGCGGACGTGCTTCGGCCGCAGCGCCCGGTACTCGCCGCCCATCCAGCCGCGCACCAGTGCGCTCGCCGCGAGCGGCTCGGCATAGCCGAGCTTGTGCAGCGTCGCCAGCGTCTCGCGATCGTCCTTTTCGGGGGGAAAGTCGAGCCGCCCCTCCACCGCCGCGCGCGGCGGGGCGTCCTCGAACAGGCGGGCATAATGATCCTGCACGCAGGTGAGGCGCTCGGTCAGCGCGCGGGCGAAGATAAGGAGCTTGGCGTAGCCCATGAAGCGGGCGAAGTCGGCCAGCGCCTCCTCGTCCTCCGGCAGGGAATGGGTCTGCGCGTCCGCCACCATCTGCAGCCGGTGTTCGACCCGGCGCAGGAAATGATAGGCCTCGTCCAGCTCGGCGCGCGCTTCCTCACCGATCCAGCCGGTCCTGGCGAGGCGGGCCAGAGCTTCCAGCGTGCGCGGGGTGCGCAGATCCGGGTCGCGGCCACCGGCGATGAGCTGCTGGGTCTGGGCGAAGAACTCGATCTCGCGAATGCCGCCGCGCCCCAGCTTGACGTTGTGCCCTTCCACCGCAATGGCGCCATGGCCGCGAAAGGCATGGATGTCCTGCTTCATGGCGTGGACATCGGCCACCGCCGCCCAGTCGAGCGAGCGGCGCCAGACGAAGGGCGAGAGCTGCCGGAGGAAGGCCTCGCCCAGTGCGATGTCGCCGGCGATGGGCCGCGCCTTGATGTATGCGGCCCGCTCCCAGGTCGCGCCCTCGCGTTCGTAATAATCGAGCGCCGCCTCCACCGAGACGGCGACTGGCGTGGAGGCCGGATCGGGGCGCAAGCGCAGATCGACGCGGGCGACGTAGCCGTCGGCCGTGCGCTCCTGGATGAGGCGCACGAGACGCTGGGTGAGCCGGACGAAGAAGGGCGCCGCCTCGACACGCTCGGCCAGCGGCGCCGCCTCGGGGTCGTAAAGCACGATCAGGTCGACATCGCTGGAATAGTTGAGCTCGCCCGCCCCGTGCTTGCCCATGGCGAGCAGCGTGTAGCCGCAGCCAGCTGCCTCGCCACGGCGCAGCTTGCCTTCTGCATGGGCCTCGCGCAGCAGGAAATCCGTGGCGGCGGCAATGGCCGCGTCCGCCGTGGCGGTGAGCTCGGCCGTCACCGCCGTGAGGTCGAGCACATCGCCGATGTCAGCGAGCGCGATAGTCAGCGCGCTCTGCGCCCGCAGGCGCCGCAACGCCGTTGCCACCCCTGAATCCTCCGTGCTCGCCGCCACCGCCGCCTGCATCGCGGCGCGGCCCTCGGCGAGGGCTTGCATCGGGTCGCTCTCAAGGATGGCGACAAGGCGCGCCGGGTCGAGCCGGATCAGTTCCGTCAGGAAGGGCGAATGGCCGACGACACGGGCCAGAACGCCGCGTGCGCCGGGATACGCGGCCAGCAGGGCGTCCAGACGGTCACGGATGGCGGGATCGGCGGCGTCGAACAGCGCGCGCAGCGCGGCCGGCGGTTTGGCGGGAATACGGGAACCCTTTTCCAGCCGCAGCCGCGCGGCGAGGCTGCCATGGACCGACGCCCTCACGCTTGCCGCCAGCGCGTCCGCCGCCCGAACATTCCCTTGCTCCGGCGTCCTGCTGGCGTGTTTCTCCGCCATGTCGTGTTCGGCCTCCCACCCTGTCAAATGACTGTAGCGGGATTTGGTTGCCGAATCCTGAGGCATTCCGCTCCGGCACGAGCGGAGACCGCCCGCGTCAGACCGCCCCCTCATCCGCATCGAGCGGCAGCTCGATAATCACCGCGAGGCCCGGATTGTTGCTCTCAAGCACGATCGTGCCGCCATGCAGGCGCACCACCGCCGCCACCAGCGAGAGGCCGAGACCGAAGCCCGGGCGCGTCCGGCTCGCTTCCAGCCGGACGAAACGTTCCAGCACGCGGGCGCGGTCCGCCTCGGCGATGCCGGGCCCCTGATCGCTCACCACCAGCCGCGCCTTGCTCTCCAGCCGCCGGGCCTCGATGCGGATCTGCCGGCGCTCGCCGGGCACCTCCGGCGTGCTGTACTTGATCGCGTTATCGATCAGGTTGGAGAGCGCCTGCGCCACCAGTTCGCGCACAGCCTGCACCGGAAGGGGGCCTTGCGCCTCGACCACGAGGTCGAGCCCGTTCTCGTCCGCCACCGGCTCATAGAGCTCGGCGACGCCCTCGACCATGGCGGCGAGGTCCGCGCGAACCATGGAGGCGCTGGCTTGGCCAGCCTCGGCGCGGGCGATCATCAGCAGGGCGTCGAAGGTACGGATCAGCCCGTCGGATTCGTCGATGGTCTGCTCGGTGGCGGCGCGCCACTCGCCATCGCTCCGCGCCGTGCGCAGCGCGTCCTCGGCCCGGTTGCGCAAGCGGGTAAGGGGTGTCTTAAGGTCATGGGCGATGTTGTCGGAGACCTCTTTCAGCCCCGCCATCAGCGCCTCAATGCGCTCCAGCATGGCGTTGAGGCTGAGGGCCAGCCGGTCGAACTCGTCGCCCGTGCCATCCACCTCCAGCCGGCGCGAGAGATTACCGGCCATGATGACCTCGGAGGTCGCGGTCATCCGGTCGATGCGCTTCAGCACGCGCCGCGTGACGAACAGGCCACCGGCGATGCCCATGAGCACGAGGAGCCCGAGCCCCCACAGCGCCGGCCCGATGATGATCTTGCGCAGTTCCTCGCGCTCGACCACGTCGCGACCGATGAGCAGACGGAATTCGCCGGGGAGGAAGATGACATTCACCAGCGCGCGGCTGGGCGGGGCAGACTGCTCGTCGGAACCGACATAGTCGATCTCGCGCCACCCCTCCTTGTCGAGGAAGTTCAGCGGCAGGTTCAGCACATTGCCGGCGAGCGGCTCGCCATTGAAGCTGGTGACCAAGAGGAGGCCGGCATCGGGGGCGCGCGAGCGGCGGTTGACCACCTGCACGAGCCGGCTGACGCCACCGCGCTCGAACTGTCCCTGCATGAAGCGGATGTCGCTCTCGATCGCTTCCACCGCCTGGCGGGTGACGAGGCGCTGCGTGTGCCAGCCGAGATAGGCGATGACCGAGCCGGCGAAGACCGCAAAGACGAGGATATAGGCCGCGATCAGTTTGAAGGCGGTGGAACGGATCAGCCTAGCGAGCGACGTCACGGACGATATATCCCGCGCCGCGCACCGTATGGAGCAGCGGCGGATCGAAGCCCTTGTCGATCTTCGAGCGCAGGCGCGAGACGTGAACGTCGATCACGTTGGTCTGCGGGTCGAAATGATAGTCCCACACATTCTCCAGCAGCATGGTGCGCGTCACCACCTGCCCGGCATGGCGCATGAGATATTCAAGCAGGCGGAACTCGCGGGGTTGCAGCACGATTTCCTGCCCGCCGCGGGTGACGCGATGCGCCAGCCGGTCGAGTTCGAGATCGGCGACGCGGTACACCGTGTCCGTCGCCTGCGGCCCTCCGCGACGGGCGAGCGCCTCGACGCGGGCGAGCAACTCGGAGAAGGCATAGGGCTTCGGCAGATAATCGTCGCCGCCGGCGCGCAGGCCGGTCACGCGGTCATCGACCTGCCCAAGGGCGGAAAGAATGAGCGCCGGCGTCTTGTCGCCGCGCCCGCGCAGCTCCGAGATCAGCGAGAGCCCGTCGCGGCGCGGAAGCATACGGTCGACGATCAGCACGTCGTAGCCCCCGTCCAGCGCCAGGGCGAGTCCTTCCTCGCCATCACCGGCAATGTCCACCACATGGCCGGCCTCGCGGAACGCCTTGCGCAGATAGTCGGCGGCATCGCGATCATCTTCCACGACGAGCAGGCGCATGGCGTCTTCGGCACTCTTCCTGATATCCGCCGGATCGAGCGTTAGGGGCTCGCGGCCCGCAGCGGAATCGGCGCGGTGGGAACTCATCTCCATGTACGTCATTTCGGCCCTCGCGCCTATCGCGGTGCCACATCAGCGACCGCCGGGGAGCTTGAAACGAGGACGCGGGAAGCCCTTTCGGACTCCCCGCGCCACCGGACCGGTCGCAGCCCAAGGGGGGCGACGGAACAGACTGCGTCCGGAACCGACGGTCAGCCGCGCTGGTCGCCCAGCGAGATCGCGACGAAGCGGGTGCCCTGATCGGACTTCACGCGCATCAGCACGGCCTTACGGTTGTCCTTCTTGGCGGCGGCGAGGCCGTCGCGCACGTCACGCGGGCTCATCACCGGCTTGCCGCCGACGTCGAGGATGACATCGCCAGCCTTCAGGCCACGCTCGGCCGCCGGGCCGTTCGGGTCGACTTCGGTGATGACCACGCCCTGGTCGCCGGCGCCGGCGACACCCTTGGCCGGGGCGAGGCTGAGGCCGAGACGCGGCACGTCGCGGCCGCCTTCCTCCTGCTGGCCACCCTTGGCAGCGTCGTTCGAGGCGACGTCGGTGGGGAGCTGCTCCAGCGTGACCGGCACGTTGATGGTCTTGCCGTCGCGCAGCACGCTGAGGTTGATCGTCGTGCCGGGCTTCTTGCGGGCGACCTCGCGGGACATTTCGCGGGAGTCCTTGATGATCTCGCCGTCAATGGCGGTCACCACGTCACCGGGCTTGAGGCCAGCCTTCTCGCCGGGAGTGCCGGGCTGCACCTGGGCAACAAGCGCACCCTGCGCATCCTTGAGCTCCAGCGCCTCGGCGACCTCGTCGCTCACCGGCTGGATCTGCACGCCGACATAACCGCGCGCGACCTGGCCACCGGCCTTCAGCGCGTCCACCACCTGCAGCACGGTCTCCGAGGGGATGGCGAAGGCGATGCCGACATTGCCGCCCGAGGGCGAGACGATGGCGGTGTTCACGCCGATCACGTCGCCGTCGAGGCTGAAGGTCGGGCCACCGGAATTGCCGCGGTTGATCGGGGCGTCGATCTGGATGAAGTCGTCATAGGGGCCCGAGCCGATGTCGCGGCCACGCGCCGAGACGATGCCCGCGGTGACGGTGCCGCCGAGGCCGAACGGGTTGCCGACCGCGACCACCCAGTCACCCACGCGCGGCGCCTTGCCGGCGAGCTTCACCCAGGGGAAGTCGGACTTGCCGTCGACCTTCAGCAGCGCCACGTCGGTGCGCGGATCGGTGCCCACCACCTTGGCGGTGTAGGTCTTGCCGTCGGTGAGGGTCACGTCGACCTCGGAGGCACCATCGACCACGTGATTGTTGGTCACGACATAGCCATCGGCCGAGATGAAGAAGCCGGAGCCCTGACCGACGACGCGGCCATGGCCGGGACCACCGCGACGCGGGCCCATTTCCGGACCGTTCGGGCCGAGGCCGAAGCGGCGCATGAAGCGCTCGATCTGCGGGGGAACGTTCTGGTTGCCCTCCTCATTCATGGCGACCTCGTCGTCGCCATCCTTCTTCACCTTCACGCTGACGACGGCGGGCGAAACCTTCTCGACAATGTCGGCGAAGGAGAAGGTGCCGGCCGGCTGGTTGGTGGAGATCTGGGCGTTGGCCGGCGTCACGCTCTCCGGCAGCAGGAGGCCGCCAACGGCGCCGCCGGCAAGGGCGAGGGTGAACACGCCAGCGAGCAGGCGGGTGCGGCTGCGGCGCAGGGTGGAAGTGGTGGGCTGCGAAGGCGCGGTGCGCGACATGAAGCGTTCCTCGTTCAACGTCTGTCCCCCCGGCTCGGGAGGCGTTGAAGGAGAAGCTAAGGGCCGTCGCCTTAACGCAGGCTGGCGGGGCGATTAAACTTTTGTAAGGTCAGCGCTTGCGGGATCGGGCTCGCCGAGCGCGGTGCGCAGCCGCGCTTCTTCCTCCGGCGAGAGCGGCGCCGCGGGTTCCGTGCTCGCGCGGCGGCGGCGATAGGCGATGACGGCGCCAGCCGCGCCGATCAGCAGCACCGCGAAGGGCGCCGCCCAGAGCAGCAGATTGGCGCCATGGAAGGTCGGGCGCAGCAGCACGAACTCGCCATAGCGGGCGACGAGAAAATCCAGCACCTGCTGGTTGCTGTCGCCCGCCTCGATACGCTCGCGCACGAGCAGGCGCAGATCCTTGGCGAGCGGGGCATCGGAATCGTCGATGGACTGGTTCTGGCAGACGAGGCAGCGCAGCTCCTTGGAAAGCTCGCGCGCCCGCGCCTCCTGCGCCGCATCGGGCAGGATCTCGTCCGGCTGCACGGCCAGCGCCGGCCCGGACAAAAGGGCGAGGGAAAGGCTCAGAGCGAGCAAGCTGCGCCGCATCGCCCTCACTCCGCCGCCTCCGTCAACACTTCCGGCGAGAGCTTCTCACGCGCCTGCAGCAGCTCCAGCGCGAGGATATGCCCGGCCTCGTCATAGTCGAGGATGACTCCGGGCGAGACCTCTTCGCTTTCGACGACATCCCCCGTGCTGAAACGCACATAGAGCGCGTTCGCCTCCGGATCATATTTGAGCTTCATGGCCGCCGCGCTCCGCGATCAAAAAAAGCGGTGACGGCGAAAAGTGCATCGCCGTCATCGCGATAGACTACACGCAAAATTCTGTCGCCGCGCTCCTGTATGGCCCGGAAGGCGCGACGGAGTTCCGGGTCTGCAAGATCGGGTTCAACCCACTCAGGCTCCGACAGGGTGCGTTCCACCCACTCAGCCGCTATGCCCCGTTCCTCCATCACGTCGAGGATATGGGCGCTGAAGCGAAGCCGTGCCACACCTCACTCCGCCGCCACCGGCGACGCCGGGGCTGGGACGGCTTTCGGCTTCTTGGCGGGCTTGGGGGCGCCGACCCGCAGGCGGCGGTCGGAGAGCGAGAGCACGCCACCCAGCGCCATCACCACCGAGCCGAGCCAGATCAGCGTCACCAGCGGCTTCCAATAGGCGCGCACGCCGACGCCGCCGCCGGGCAGTTCATCGCCAAGGCTCACATAGAGCTGGCTGAACCAGAAGGTGCGGATGCCCGCTTCCGTCGTCGGCATGTTGCGGGCGAGGAAGATGCGCTTGGAGGATTCGATGGTGCCGATCTCGACCCCGCCGCGGCGGATGGTGAAGATGCCGGCGAGGTCGCGGTAATTCGGCCCGTTGCGCGGCTCGAGCCGCGCGAGGGTCAGCTCATAGCCACCGACCTCGAAGCTGCCGCCGAGCTTCACGCCGGTGATGCGCTCGGCGTTCCAGCTGGTTTCCGCGATGATGCCGAACAGGCAGACACCGACGCCGGCATGGGCGATGGCCGCGCCCCAGGTGGCGCGCGGCAGGCCGCGCAGGCGGGCGAGCGACGTCGCCGCCGGCACGCGGCCGACCGCGCCGCGCTCGGCGATGTCCACCACCGCGCCGATGACGATGAAGGCCGCGAGGCCCATGCCAAGGGGCGCCAGCGCCGGTCCGCCGCCCTGCATGTAAAGCGCAAGGCCGGCGATGAGGATGGCGGCGCCGAAAGCCACCATCAGCCGCTGCGCCGCCCCGGCGAGATCGCCGCGCTTCCAGGCGAGCAGCGGCCCGAACGGCATGGCGAACACAACGGGCAGCATCAGTGCGCCGACCGTCAGGTTGAAATAGGGCGGGCCGACCGTGATCTTGGCGCCGTTCCAGGATTCCAGCGCCAGCGGGTAGAGCGTGCCGACCAGCACGGCGGCGGCGGCGGCGGTGAGCAGCAGATTGTTCAGCACCAGCGCGCCCTCGCGCGAAATCGGCGCGAAGATGCCGCCCTGCCGCAGCATCGGTGCGCGCAGCGCATAGAGCGCGAGCGAGCCGCCGATGAAGAAGATCAGGATGCAGAGGATGAACACGCCGCGCGAGGGATCAGTGGCGAAGGCGTGCACCGAGGTCAGCACGCCCGAGCGCACCAGGAAGGTGCCGAGCAGCGACAGCGAGAAGGCGAGGATGGCCAGAAGGATGGTCCACACCTTCAGCGCGTCGCGCTTTTCCATCACCACGGCGGAATGGATCAGCGCGGTGCCGGCGAACCACGGCATCAGCGAGGCGTTCTCGACCGGATCCCAGAACCACCAGCCGCCCCAGCCGAGCTCGTAATAGGCCCAGTAGGAGCCCATGGCGATGCCGACGGTGAGGAAGGCCCAGGCGGCGAGCGCCCAGGGCCGGACCCAGCGCGCCCAGGCGGCGTCGATCCGCCCGTCAAGCAGCGCGGCGACGGCGAAGGCGAAGGTGACGGAGAAGCCGACATAGCCGAGATAGAGCAGCGGCGGGTGAATGGCGAGGCCGATATCCTGCAGGATCGGGTTCAGATCCTGCCCTTCCGCCGGCGGCGGCACCACCCGCGCGAACGGGTTGGAGGTGAGCAGGATGAACAGCAGGAAGGCGACGCCGATCGAACCCTGCACGCCCAGCACATTGGCCTTCAGGCTCGCGGGAAGGTTGGAGCCGAACAGCGCCACCAGCGCGCCGAAGATCGCCAGCACCAGCACCCAGAGGAGCATCGAGCCCTCATGGTTTCCCCACACGCCGGTAACCTTGTAGAGCATGGGTTTGAGCGAGTGCGAATTCTCGACCACGTTCAGCACCGAGAAATCGGACTGCACATAGGCCGCCGTCAGCACCGCGAAGCTCAGCGCGACAAAGCCGAAGAACCCGATGGCGAGCGCCGGGCCGGTGCGCATCAGCGCCGCGTCCCCGACCCGCGCGCCCCAGATCGGGAGCACCGTCTGCAGGATCGCCAGCGCCAGCGCCAGCACCAGCGCGTATTGGCCGATTTCCGGGTTCATTGCGTCGCCTCGCCTTCCTTCCAGACGCCCTGTTTCTTCAGCGCGTCGGCGACTTCCTTGGGCATGTATTTCTCGTCATGCTTGGCGAGCACGGTGTCGGCGCGGAAGCTGCCGTCACCCTCCATGACGCCCTCGGCGATGACGCCCTGCCCCTCGCGGAACAAGTCCGGCAGGATGCCGGCATAGGCCACCGCGATGTCGGCGCCGCCATCGGTGACGACGAAGCGCACATGGGCGTTGTCCTGCCGCACCACGCTCCCGTCCTTCACCAGCCCGCCAAGGCGCAGCCGCGTGCCCGGCGCGGTGCGCTCGGCGGCGATCTCGCTCGGGGCGCGGAAGAACACGATGGTGTCGTTCAGCGCGAACAGCACCAGCCCGGCGGCGATGCCGAGCACGCCGAGCGCGGCGGAGATGAGAACGAGGCGGCGCCCTTTGCGGGTCATGGTGTCAGCTCCCGAGGCCGAGTTCGCGGGCGAGCGTGTCGATGCGGCCGAGCGCGCCGTCGTCGCGCGCGAAATGGGTGCGGGCGTCGGTGGCGGCGGCCTTGGCCTTGTCGGCCTCGCCCAGCACCGTCCAGGCCCGCATCAGGCGCAGCCAGCCGTCGAGATCATCGCCGTTCTGCGCCAGCCGCGCGGAGAGGCGGTCGACCATGCCGCGCACCATCTGCTGGCGCTGCTCGGGCGTGAGTTCGGCAGCGGCGGCAACCTGCGCCTGGTCCGGCCCCGGCGCGGTGCTCGCCGGCATGGGCGCGCCGACGCGGGCGAGCGCTTGCTGGATAAGGCCCATCCACGGCGCGTCCGCCGGGCTCTCGGTGGCCAGCTTCGACCAGATCGCAGCGGCCTGCTGCGGCCGGCCATCCTGCTCGGCGGCGAGACCGGTGAAATAGAGCGCCTTGGGATCGGCGGGATCAGCCGCCAGCGCCGCCTCAAACGCTGCCCTCGCCTCGGCGGTGACGACGCCGCCGGCCTGCGCGGTCAGCGCCTCGCCGAGCCCGGTCTGGCGCTGCGGGCTGGAGCCGAGCAGGCGGATCGCGTTGGCCCAGGCGCGCGCCGCGTCATCCAGCCGGCCGATGCGGGCATAGATCGGCGCGATGATCTCATAGCCGCGCCCGTCCTGCGGGTTGGCCTCCAGATGCGCCTCGACCTTGCGGATGAGGATGGCGATGTCGGATTGCTCGGGCTTGGCCTCCAGCCGCGCCGCCAGAGGCTGCGGGCCGTAGCCGGGCGAGCCCAGCGCGATGTAGAGCGAGCCAGCCAGAAGCGGTATGCCGACAAGGGCGATGACGGCGGTCACGCGCCGCCGCCGGTCCGAACTGCCGGCCGCCGGATCGCTCGCCACCTCGGCGCTGGCGCGCAGGATGCGGCGGGCGACCTCGGTGCGCGCCGCCTCGCCCTCCGCCGCGCCGATGAGCCCCGCGGCGCGGTCACGCTCGATCTCGGCGAGCTGGTCGCGGTAGACGGCAAGGTCCGCCTGCGCGGCGCTCGCCGCGTCATCGGCCGCGCGCCCGGTGCGCAACGGCCAGAGCACCGCCAGTATGGCGGCGGCGGTCATCAGGAGAAGGGCGATCCACAGCGACATTAGGCTTCCTCTAATGCGCTGAGGTAACTGACGCGCGGCGTTCCGCCAATAAGTATCACCCTCAGTCGGATCGCCGCAGGCTCACAGAGGCGCGAGTCCGCGGCGTTCCGTCACGCGAGCGTGATGGCGGCGGGGCTCAGCCCGCGACCGGCGCCGAATGCCGGCATCAGCCGGCGACGGGCGTCCATGTGCCGTCCGGGTTGCGGCAGGCGGTGCCGCGCGCGGTCTGCGGCTGGCCGTTGATGTAGATGGTGTGGGTGTATTCGCGGCAGCGCGGCGAGCCGCCCCGCGCATAGGCCGGGCCGGGGACGATGGTGCCATAGGCGCCGTCATCGCCGCGCCAGCTCACCGGCGCGCCGGGCTGGCCATATTCCAGCGCCTGGATCTCGGCCTGCTGGGCGCGCTGACGGTCCTGATCATCCAGCGCGCTGCCGATGGCGCCGCCGATGAGACCGCCGGCCAGAGCGCCGATGGCGGCGCCCGCCACGTTGCGTCCGGCAATGGCGCCAATCACGCCGCCGGTCACCGCGCCCAATGTGGCGCCGCCGACCATGTTCGGGTTCTCCTGCGTGGCCGTGCAGCCCGCAAGGGTGGCGCCGATGAGGCCAAGGGCGACGAGTTGAGTAGCGCGCATGAGCAGTCCTTCCAGAAACCTGACGCAAAGCAGCCGACCGGCCGGCAGATGGCGTCAGGAATAGGGCGAAACCACGGCCCGGTCACCCGTACTTGCGAACCGTTTCAAGCGGAGGGCAGCCGCACCCGGCAGCGCAATCCGCCGAGCGTCGCGCGCTCCAGCGTCAGCCCGCCGCCATAGAGCGCGGCAAGCTCGGTGACGATGGAAAGCCCCAGCCCCGAGCCCGGCTTGGTCTCGTCGAGCCGGCGCCCGCGCTGGAGCGCCTGCGCCTGCTGCGCCTCGGTAAGCCCCGGCCCGTCATCCTCGATGACGATCTCGAAGAAGTCGCGCTGCCCGCCGCTGCCGGGCAAAGCGGCGACCGACACCTCCACGCGGCGCTCGGCCCATTTGCAGCCATTGTCGATGAGGTTGCCGAGGATCTCCTCCAGATCCTGCCGTTCGCCGCGAAAGCGCAGCGCCGGCAGGGGGGCGGTCTCCACCTCGATTCCGCGCCCGCGATAAACCTTGGCGAGCGTGCCGGCGAGCTTCTCGACGATGGGCCCGACCTCCTCCACCGAGGTCACGACCGAAGCACGCGCGGCCATGCGGGCGCGCTCCAGATGATGCGCCACCTGTCCCTTCATGATCTCCGCCTGCTCGCCCACCTTGGCGGCGAGGCCGTCGCCCGGCGCGAGCGCGGCAGCGCGGCTGGCTTCGTTCTGCAGCACGCTGATCGGCGTCTTCAGCGCATGAGCGAGATTGCCGACATGGGTGCGGGCGCGCTCGACAATCTCCCGATTGGTCTCGATCAGCGCGTTCACCTCCGCCGCCAGCGGGGCGATCTCAATGGGATAATCGCCCTCGATCCGGTCCGCCTTGCCGGCGCGCACGGCGGACAGCGCGGCGAGCATCCGCTTGAGCGGGCGCAGGCCGAACAGCACCTGAAAGGCCAGCGTCAGCAGGAAGGCGCCGCCCAGCACGGCGAGGGTGACGGCGAGCGAGCGGTTGAAGCCCTCCACCTCATCCTCGATCTCGCCGGCATCCGCCGCCACCGCCACGGCATAGCGCCCGTCATCGCCGAGATCGACGATGCGCTCGACGACGCGCAAATTCTGGTGGGAGGGGCCGGGCGCATAGGCCTCGCGCAGGCCGGACAGCTCGGCCTTGCCCTCGCTCTCCACCAAAAGCGGCAGCTTGCCCTCGGGCAGCGAGCGCGAGGTCTTCACCTGCTGCGCGGCGCCGTCGAGCCGGGTGATCTGCCAGTACCAGCCGGAGATGGGGAAGTTGAACAGCGGATCGCCCAGCGTCGTCGGCTCGGGCATGTCGCCCGCCGGCGCGTTGGCGACATCGGCAACGATGGTCTTGAGGTAGACGTCGAGCCGCTGGTCGAAGGCGCGCTCCACCGCCGCGCGGTAGAGCGAGGAGAGCGTGATGCCGGTCAGCACCAGCACCGCCACCATCACCACCGTCGCGGAGAGGAAGAGGCGAAGCGCGATGGAGCGGGCGCGGATCAACGCGGGGCTTCCGGCGGCACCAGCAGGTAGCCGAGCCCGCGCACGGTCTGGATGACGTCGACATCCAGCTTCTTGCGCAGGCGGCCGACAAAAACCTCGATCGTGTTGGAATCGCGGTCGAAATCCTGATCGTAGAGATGCTCGACCAGCTCGGTGCGCGAGACCACGCGGCCCGCATGGTGCAGCAGATAGGCCAGCAGGCGATGCTCATGCGAGGTGAGCTTCACCGGGTTGCCGTTGACGGTGACGCGGCCCGAGCGCGTGTCGAGCATCACCGGCCCGCAGGTCAATTCGCTCGCCGCATGGCCGGCGGAACGGCGCAACAGCGCGCGGATGCGCGCCAGCACCTCCTCCATGTGGAAGGGCTTGGCGACATAGTCATCGGCGCCGGCATCGAAGCCCTGCACCTTGTCGCTCCAGCGGTCGCGCGCGGTAAGGATCAGCACCGGCATCTTCTTGCCGGCCCGCCGCCAGGATTCGAGCACGGAGAGCCCGTCCATCTTTGGCAAGCCGATATCGAGCACCACCGCGTCATAGGGCTCGGTCTCGCCGAGATAATGGCCTTCCTCACCGTCAAAAGCCCGGTCGACGGCATAGCCGGCATCGACCAGCGCCTCATGCATCTGGCGGTTGAGATCGGGATCGTCCTCGACTACGAGCAGGCGCACGGCTTTTCCTCGGCACACCGCGCAGGGTTCGCGCGGCGGCCGGAGAATGCCACCACAAAAGGGCGATGTCAGGTCGGCACGGTGGCGCGCCGCGCGCCCTCCAGCCCTGAGCCGTCATGGCCGGGCTTGGCCCGGCCATCCACGACTTGGATAGGCGAGAAAGACGTGGATCCCCGGATCAAGCCCGGGGAAGACGTGTGACAGGGGGGAGCCTCGTTCTGCTCACGCTGCAGGCGTTCGGGAAACCGCCATCCGATCAACCAGCGCCACCCATCCCGCGCCAGCCGCACAGCGCGCGGCCGACGGCGTTGTGCGCCTTCACCTGCCGGATCGTCGGATCGGTGTCGGCGTCGGCCCAGCTGATCGGCCGGAAGGCGCCGCACGCGCCTCTACTCGCGGCGGAAGGCGTCAGGCTCGCGCAGCCGGCGAGGATCGGCAAGGCGCTCATCAGCATCAGCCCGCGCGCGGTTCGCCCGCGCGATCGTCTCGACAACATCGCGTTCTCCTTCAGCCAGACACGCCGCCCGCCCCTCATGGCGTCCCTTGAGATAAAGCCCGCCGCCCGCAAGCACGGCGAGCAGCACGAGACCCGCCAGCCGCCCGGCGGGCGAGGCGAGCAGCGTGAGAATCAGGCTCATGCGCCCTCCCCGGCGCGCAGCCGGGCGAGCGCCGCCTTCAGCGTCAGCGCGACACCCGCCACCATCAGCGCGGCGAACAGCCATTTCAGCGGCCCGCCATAGGCGGCGAGCGGGGCGAGACGGTCCGCCTGCTCGGCCACCACGGCGCCGAGGCCGCCGACACCGGCGATCAGGCTTCCCGCTCCTTCCGGCGTGCGCGACAGGCGGGTATCCATCGGCCGCGCGCGCCCACTCGCCGGCCCCTCGGGTGCGGCGGCAGAGACGCCCTCGACCATCGCCATCGCCGCCGCCCGGACCTCGGCGACACGGCGGGTCCAGCCGGCGCCAAAGGTGCGGAAGGTCTTGAGGCTGCGCAGCATGGCGAGGCGCCGCTCGCACACGGCGTCGATCAGGCCGGCAAGGTCGCGCCCCTCCAGCGCCGCCAGCGTCGCCTCGCCGATCTGCCCGTCGGCCGCGACGCCCAGCGCGCGCTGGAGCCATTTCGCCGCCTGTGCCGGGCCGGAATTCACCCCGGCGTCGAACAGGCAATAATCCAGCCCGGCGGGCAGGTCGTCGGCCCGCAGCGCGTCCCAGTACTGCGCGCGGTAGATGGCGGCTATCTCGGCCTGCGCGATGCGCCGGACCGGACGGAGCGCGAGGCCGTTGCGGCGGCGCCAGCCATCATAGACCCGCTGGGTCACGCCTTTCATCGTCGCCCCGCCGGGATCGGCGGGATGGTCGGCATAGCCGCCTTCATGCACGAGGACGCGCGCCAGCGCCCCGTCGAAGCTCGACGCGGTCATGGTGTCTCTCCGCTGTGAAAGGGTCAGGGCAGAAGCTGCGCCAGCGCCGCATCGAGCGTGGCGATATCGAGCGCGCTCTGCGCGATCACCGCCGCGCTGATCCCGCCGGCGAACGGCTCGGCGCCAATGTGGTTCGCGCCGATGGACACCAGCGCCGACTGCGCGGTGGCGGCGCTGGCGCCGGCGGCCTGAAAGGCACCGCTGGCGGTCGCGCCGTTCACCGCGATGTCCACCTGGCCGGCGCCATAGCGCAGCCGGGCGATGAGTCGCGTCCACGCGCCGGTCGCGACAGTGGCGGTGTTCGACACGCGGGCGAAGGTGTCGGTGTCGAGCCGCCGACCGCCCGCCGCCACGCGGTAGCTCTCGCTGGCGAAGAAGCTGAGATTGACGCGGGTGACGCTGGTCGCCACCCCCGTGGGCGCGAAAAGAACCTGCTGGTTGGCGCCGGCCGCGTTCGCCCCGCTGCGCATCCCCACCACCGCGAGGGTCAGGGCGGCTTGCGACGCCGAGAAGGCGAGGCTGTCCGCAACCCCCAGCCAGTCATCCACGCCGTCGAAGGTCGCGACCAGCCGCCCGTTCGGACCGAGCTCGGGCGTGCCGGTGAGGACGAGGCGCGGCTGCGCGCCGGGCGTCGCCTGCCCGGCATGGCGGGCATTGCCGGTCTGGTCGTAGAGCGTGACCAGAAAGGCACTGGAACTCCCTGCCCAGGCGGTGAGGGCGGCAAGATCCAGCCAGCCATCGCCGCGCGGGTAGAAATCCGCCTGCGCGTTGTCCGAGCCGCGCCGCGCCCGCAGCAGCGGCCCGCGATAGGTCGAGAGCAGCCGCCGCAGCCCATGCGCGGCATAGGCCGCGAGGCCGTCGAGCGGCGCCCGGCGCGCGCCGGCGCGCCGCCGGCAGGCCGCAAGATCGAGAGACGGGCCGAGGCGCACCGCCATCTCAGTTCACCGCATGGATGTCGAGGCCGGCGGTGGTGCCGGTGGCGAGCACCCGGCGCACGAGGAATTCCAGCACGCTCGGCTGGCCCGGCGTCACCTGCAGGGTGAGCGGGGCATCATCCGCCTGATCGACCGGCAGGATGCGCAGCTGTGCGCTCGACAGGCTCGCCGGGGCGAAGACGCGGATACGGGCATAGCGTGGCAGGTCCACCGTGTCGCTCGGCGTCACGACAGCGCCCGCGCGGCCGAGGCCGGTCGGGCCGACGGCGCTGCCGCGCCAGGGATCCTTAGCGGAATCATAGGGCATGGGTGTCTCCCGAAGGGTCAGAGGACGAAGGCGAGGGTGAAAAGGGCGAGCCGCACGCGCCCGCCGGTGAAGGCGCCGCCCAGCGCGGTGAGGCGCAGCGGCGTGTCGGCATAGAAGGCCTGCGGGCCGATCACCCCGATATTGCTGCTGCCGGCGGCGATGCCGAGCGAGCCGCCGAACTTCGATGTCTCCCCGGATATTCCGACCTCATAGGCGCTGGCGCCGGTGATGGCGGTGACGGTGCGGCTCGCAACCGCCAGGCAGATGGTCCGGGCCGGGATGACAAGGGTGGTGGTGACCGAGGCCCCGCTCAGCACCGCCTCCACCTCGGCCGCGCGCAGGCTCACCGCGCCGCCGGACGGCGTGCCGGCGATCAGGTCCGCCCAGCCGGCGCCGGTATGGAGCAGCGTCAGGCGCTCGGCGGCGACATAGGCGCGCCAGCCGGCCTGGGGGGTGAGGAAACTCCAGCCATCGCTGCCATAAACCGCGATGGCGCCGTCCCGCCCCGCCCAGTCGCCGCCCGCCCCCGCCGCGACGAGATGACGGTCTCCCGCCACGGGCGCGGCGGGCGGGCTCACGCGGGTGCGGTCGAGCACGGCGAGCTGGGTCAGCGCGTCGAGTTTCTCCAGCGCCTCGTTGTGGGTGACATGCTTCTGCGCCTGCGCCGCCGCGAGCAGCGGCAGGGCGAGCAGCGGCGTGGTCTCGCTCATGATGGTTCCCGGTCAGATTGTGAGGGTCACGGTCAGCGGCTGCCCGGCGCCGATGGCGGCGGAGAGCTGGACGATGCGGACGGACAGCGTCACCTGCGGCGCGCCGAAATCGGCGATCTCGTCGGCCGCCGGGTAGAGAACCGACGGGGTGGACGCGGTCAGCGTGCGCCGAACCGTGGAACCGGCCAGCACCTCCACCCGGTAGGCTTCCGCCTCCTCGGCCAGCGGCACCTCGGCGAGATCCCAGGAATCGCCGTCGCGCCGCGTGCGCCGGGTCCAACTCATAGCGATACCGGCCCCTGTCCGCCGCGCCCGCGCATGAACCGGGGCGAGCGGGCGCAGCGCGGTGCTCCCCACGGTCCCGGGGATCTCCGCCACCCCGGCATCGCCATGGTCGCGGTCGGCCCGGCCGACGCGGTAGGTGACCGCGCGGCCGACAAGATCGAGGCCGCTGGCGGCCGGGAACAGGTTGCGGTCGAGCCGCACCAGCCGCGTGCCGGCGGGCCAGATCGTTCCCGAGCGCGCCTCCGTGCCGAGCTGGCCGCGCAGGAGGCCCGAGAGGCGCCAGCGCCGCGTCCCGATCAACGCGGCCTCGGTGAATTGCAGCACCTCCACCGCGCCTTCGCCGATCAGCGCCAGCGCGTTTGCCCCGCCCAGCACCGCGTCCTCGCTGGCGCCGGCGAGGAGCCCGCCATCAAGCTCCACCTCCAGCGAGCCCGCTCGGTTGAAACGCAAGAGCGCGCCCGGTGGCAGAGCGGTCAGCGTGGTGCCCGTGACAGAGGGCGCGGCAATCGTGCCGATCCGCTCGAAGCTCGCCCCGTCCACCGCCCGCCACACGGCGAGCGCGCCGGGCCACGGGTCCGCCACCGCCGCCAGCCAGGCCAGCACCGGCGGCTCGCTCGCGGTGAGCAGCGGCAGGTCGAGCAGCATCAGTTCGGGCGGGCCGTAGCTCGGCGGCAGGACGGGCATCGCGGCCTCGCCCGTGCGCACGGCGAGCGCGAAGACCGACGGGTCGATGCTGCGCAGGGAGAGAATGCGCGCCTCGCGGTCTTCCGTCGCGGTGATCTCGAACAGCCGCACCCGGCCGTCGCGGTCGAGCTCGACCACATCGCCCGGCTCCAGGGCGAGCCGCGACAACGGCACCGCAAGGCGCCCGCTCTCGCGCGTCGCCCAGGCATCCTGCAAGGCGCGTTCGGCCAGCGCGGCGGCGAGGGCGGGATCGGCCACCATCGCCACTTCCTCGCCGGTCTGCGCCCGCGCTGCGCCAGCGAGACGGCGCGAGGCGGCGGTGGCGCGGCGGTAGTCGCTGGTGCCATCGGTGAAGCCGAGCGTCAGGCTCAGCGGCAATTCGGCCTCGTCGGCGCGGGTGAAGCTCGGGGCGGGTACGTCCTCGCCCGCCAGCAGATCCTCGTCGGTGAGGCGCGCCACCACCGCCCCGCCGCGCGGGTGCAAAGTGAGGCCAGCGGCGCGCTCGACGAGATCGAAGCCGAAGGCGCGGGCGAGCGGCTCCAGCGCGGCGCGCACGGTCATCGGCCGGTCGACGACATAGCCGTCGATCACGCCGGTGAGCGCCCCCGCCTCCAGCGTCACCCCGGCGTCCGTGGCGAGCCGTTCGCACAGCTCCGCCAGCGGCGCGCCGCCGAGCCGGCCGTTCAGCCAATGGCCGCTCGCCCAATTCGCGCCATCGGCCCACACATCGGTGGCGAGCGGGAACACCGGGAAGGGCCGCGCGTCCCACGTCCAGGCATAGATCGCCGCCGTGTCGATCATCCGCCCGCCGGGCAGCGCGGGCGCGAGCGGGTTGGCGGGCAGGCCGGCAAAGGCGTCCAGCGTCGCCTCAAGGTGGCGGCGCTGCATCAGGTCGTCGCGCTGGCCGTTGGAGAAGGGCGGCAACCCATTCTCCGCCGATTTCGGATCGGGAAAGACGCTCGGCCGGTTCGCCCCCTTGTCCACCGCCGCGCAGCCGATCTCGGTGAGGCGGATCGGCTTCACGCCCGGCACATAGGCGGTCGGGCTCGCCTGCCGCACGCCGTCGATACGCTCGTGATGGGCGCTACCCCACCATTGGGCAATCGCCTTCTGGCGGAACAGCCAGGGCTCACCAAAGGCGCCGTCGGTGATCGGCAGGCGCGCCTGCGCGAGGCGCCCGGCCTCATCGGCATAGTACCAGTCGAAGCCCTCGCCGCCGGTGACATTGCCGGCGAGATAGGCGCGGTCATAGGGGCTGGTGGTCAGCGCCGCGTCGGCATGGGTGTCGCCCTCGCGCCAGTCGGCAAGCGGCGCGTACCAGTCAATGCCGAGAAAATCGATCGCCGGCGCGGCCCAGAGCGGATCGAGTGGAAAGCGCAGCTCCGCCCCGCTCTCCCGCACATGCGCGCCATATTCCGTCCAGTCGGCGGCATAGCCGATCCGCGTGCCCGCGCGCAGCAGCGCCCGCGCCTCGCCCGCCAGCCCGGCGAAAGCCTGCACCGCCGGATAGACGCCGGAAGCAGAGCGCGCGCGGGTGAGCGCGGCCATTTCCGAGCCAATGAGGAAGGCTTCCACCCCGCCCGCCGCCTCGGCCAGCGCCGCGCAATGCAGCACCATGCGGCGCAGCGTCCACTCGTCCGGCCCGGAATAGACGACCTCTGCGCCGCTCACCGCGTAATGAGCGGCGCTCGCCGTGCCGAACAGCGCGGCCACCTGCGTGCCCGCGGCCGCCGTGCCGTCCGGCGAGCCCGGCCGGTCCGGCGCGGGATGGCAGGTGATGCGCCCGCGCCAGGGATAGGCCGCCTGCTCCGCCCCGCCCCACGGGTCTGGCAGGGCGTTGCCGGCGGCGATGTCCATCATCACGAAGGGATAGAGCGTGACCTTGAGACCGCGCGCCTTCAGCGCCGCAATAGTACGGATCACGCTCGCATCCGACGGCGTGCCGCCATAGGCGGGCTTGCCCGCGTGCTGCGTCACCAGCCGGGCGGAGGCGCGGGTGCGCCCCGCCACCCGCCAGGCCAGCGGGGCGCGCATGCCGGCGACCTCGGTGACCTTGTCCCGCCGCTCCACCGCCGGCTCGCTCCGGCAGTTCCCGGCGCGCAGATCGGTGCCGAACCAGCTCACCACCAGCGCGACGCGTTCGAGGTTCGGGCAGACCGCCATCAGGTCGTCGAGCGCCGCGTCGATGTCGCTGTCGGCGGTCGTCACATGGCGGTTTTCCGGCTGGTAGACGCCCGGCCGGTCGACGCGGCGCACCTCCAGGGGGTCATAGCCGAACTCGCTGGCGCCGGGGATCAGCGTCACCGCCTTCAGCCGGCTCTCTAATGCGCCGACGGCGCGGACGATCTCGACCGTCACCTGCGGCAGGCGGTTGCCGTAAGGCGCCAGCGGCAGGCGCTCGAAGACGAGATAGGCGAGGCCTCGATAGGCCGGCACCGCGCCCTCGCGCGCCTCGATCAGCGGATCGGGCAGCTGCCCCTCGCCGCCCAGATGCCGGCGGATGGCAAGGCCGGGCTCGTCGAGCACTTCGCCATCGACCCAGATGCGGCCGATCCGGCTCACCGGCCCCTCGCAGAGCCCGACGGCGAAGCTGCCGAAATAGCTGTAGGTCGTCGTGGTGGTGGAGCCCCCGCCGAGCGCGCTGCCAATGCCGCCCTTGCCGCCGGAGGACTGCGTCTGGGTGGAGATCACCTCCTCCACCGGCGCCGCCCAGATCACCTGACCGGCGAGCCGCGCGCGGCCATAGAGGCGGGGCAGCGGCGCGCCCTCGGTCGAGGTCATGGTGCCGAGATCGGTGAGGCGCGGGCCTTCCACCCGCTTGCCGCCCACCAGCATATTGTCGAGCGCCGAGCCACCGAGCGCGCCCAGCGCCCGCCCGGCCAGCGCGCCCACCGGCCCGAGCAGCCCCCCGCCCAACGCCCCGCCCGCCGCACCGAGAATGAGAGTGGCCATGGAAGCTCCGTGTCGGTTGATGGGGCTGGGGCGTCTTCCGCTCTGATGACCGTCATGGCCGGGCGTGACCCGGCCATCCACGTCTTGCGCGGGACGAGCGGAAAGGAAGTCGTGGATCCCCGGGTCAAGCCCGGGGATGACGGCGTGAAGGCGGGAGCCCCGTTCCCCGGACGAGCTGCGCAAGGCGCAGCGATGATCCGGGGCCCAGGGGAGAGTCTTTGGCCGCCACTCGTGAGTCGCCCAGAAGAGACATCGCCAAAGTGTTTTGCGCTGGGTCCCGGCTCGCCTTCCGCTCGCGCTACAGGCGTCCGGGAAACGTCACGCCCCCGGAAAGGCGAAGGCGTAAGCCAGATGCCGGCGCCACCAGGGGGCGAGGAACACTTCGGCCACCGCCGCGCCGTCATGGGCGTGGACCATGCGCGCGGCTTCCCCTCCCGCCACCAGGATCGCCGCGTGCTTGGCCGGCAGGTGCGCGCGCCAGCGGAACAGCAGCACATCGCCCGGCGCGATGGCCTCGAGGGGGACGGCGCGCATATGCCGGCCCGCCGCCCCGGCCAGCGTCTCGGCCTTGAGCGCCTCCGCCCAATCCGGCGTATAGGCCGGCAGGCCCTCCGGCTCGGCGCCGATCACCCCCCGCCACACCCCGCGGATGAGGCCGAGGCAGTCCGCCCCCTCCCCCTTGCAGGAGGCGCGGTGCAGATAGGGCGTGCCGATCCAGTCCCGCGCCTCGGTGACGAGGCGGGCGCGCACATCCTCGCTCGCCATCTCACCCTCCCGGCGTGGCGACGCGCAGCACGGCGTCATTGCCGGGCATGTGCGGGAAGCCGCGAAAATTCAGCGCGTTGGCGAAGCGGTCGCGGCAGGTGGCGAGCCGCTTGTCGCAGCCGGCGGTGACGGTGAAGGCATCGCCCGGCGCGAGCGGCGCGGGCGGGCGCTGCCACAGTTCCAGCCGCACCACGCCGCCCGCCGCCGCATGGGTCTTCACCTCGCTGGCAAAGCCCGCATTGGCGCCGCTGCCCATCACCAGCCGCCCTTGCGTGAACCAGCCGGCCGCATAAGCGCCGAGACCACCGGCGACGAACAGGCTCGTGCCTTCCACCGCCGCCACCGTGCCCTCCGCGCGAAAGGCGCCGGTGAGCGCGACGCCGCAGCGGGCATCGCCGAGATCGGCGTCGCAGGCGCGGGTGAACAGCCGCCCGCGCACCACATTCAGCGCGCTGGCGAGCCCTCGCAGCTCGGCGGTGAAGGCGCCACCCTCGCGGCGCACCTCGCCGATCGTGCCGCGCCGCAGCCGCAGGAAGTTCGTCGGCGCCGCCCAGTCGATCAGCAGAAGCTCGACGCTCGCCCCGTCATAAAGCCCGGCGAGGAGGTCGGCCTCGTCGATGAGATCGGAGGACAGCGCCGCCGCCATCTCGCCCCCGCCCACCGCGAAGCCGAGCGCGGACGCCTCCTCCGAGCCGGTGACGCCGCCGGCGGCGCGGAACGTCGTGCCGTCCGCGAACAGGTCGTCATCATGCTCCGTGAAGCCGATCACCGCGCCGTCGCGCCGTGTGATCCGCCAGCCGCGCGCCAGCGTCGTCGCACTGCCCGCCAGCGCGGCGGCGAGCCCGGCCGGAATGTCCCTCATGACATGCTCCTCATGGCCGGATCTCCACCACCGGAATGCGCGGAATAGCCCCCGCCTCGAAGGCGGAGAGGTTCACTTCGAGGAAATCCGTGTCGAAGCGCACCGGCACGTCGAACAGGAAGCCGGCGCTGACGCTCGCCCCGGCAGGGGGCACATGGCCGGCGAGGAAGCCGACGAGGCCCGTGGACGTATCGACCGCGAAATGCGTGCCGGCGGTCTTCTCCACCCCGTTCACCGCCACCCGCACCGAGCCGGCGACCGGCTTCACGATGGGCCGGGCATAGGGCGCGTGCGCCCCGCCATAGGTCTTGATCAGCGGGAAGCTCGTCCGCACCCCGTCGCCGGTGCCGAGCGCCTGGTCGAACGGCGTCACGCTGGCGCCCGGCGCGGCGGAGGCGTGGTCCAGCCGGTCGCGCCAGCGGAAGCCATAGAGCCGGCCGCGCCGCTCCTCGAAGAAGGCGACGACGGCCTGCAACTGCGCCAGCGAGGTCACGCCATAGCCCGCGTCCCAGCGCCGGCGGGAATGCTTCAGCCGCGTGTTGCGCTCCTCGCGGCCGGTGAGCGTGGTGACAATCTCCGTCGCCCGCTCCGGCCCGCCCGCCGCGCCGAGCGCGATGTCGAGCGGGAACAGCGTCTCGTGAAAGGCAGGCATCTAGAGGCTCCTTTCCCCGCGCGCCACGGCGCGGGCGACGAGGCCGGAGAGATAGGCGTCGGAGCGGCGGAAGGAGGAGGCGTCAGGCGTCGCGACATTCACCGTCACGCTCACCGCCCGCCCGCCGGCCCCGGAGGCTACGCCCAGCGTGCCGTCCGGCCCGCGGCGCAGCGGCAGGATGGCTTCGGCGCCGGCTTCGCCCATCAGCCCGGTGCGGCCATTGGCGAGCGGGAAATAGGTCGGCGCCGCCACCACCCCGCCGCTGGCGAAGGGCACGACGCGCCCGCTCTGGAACGCCCCGCCCTGCGCGAAGCCGAGCGCGCCGCCCAGATTCTGGAACAGCCCGGAAACGCCCTGCTCGAGCGGGCGGAAGGCGGCGTTGATGGCGAGGCTGGAGAGGCGCGTGACCAGCGAGCGGAACACATCGTCCGTCTCGCGCCCCTTCACCGCCGCGCCGGTGAGCGCATCGCCCACCACCCGCCCGAACCCCCGCGCCAGCCGCTCGGCCTCCGACAGCTCGCGGCGAAAGGCACTGGTATCGGCGGCAATGGCGACGGTGACGGTCTCGGCCTCAAAGCTGTCCTCGGCCATGGGGGTCTCCGGGGTTAGGTGAGGATGGGGTGCCGGACGGCAGGAACCACCCGTACCCCGGACAAGCCGCGCGCCGCGCGGCGCAGAGCCGGGGCCCAGGGGAGAGTCTTCAGCTGAATTCGTGGCCCGCCTGCGCCGCCAGTGGGCCGTCATGGCCGGGCTTGACCCGGCCATCCACGTCTTCGGAGCGCCGGCGCGCGGCAGGCAAGTCGTGGATCCCCGGGTCAAGCCCCGGGGATGACGGTGCTTCATGCGTGAGCCCCGTTCCCCGGACGAGTTGCGTGGAGCGCGGCGATGATCCGGGGCCCAGGGAAAACTCTTTGGCCAAAGACTCCCCGCTGGATCCCGGCTCGCCTTTCGCTCACGCTTCAGGCGTCCGGGACACGGGGCTCAATCGGGGAACCGCGCCATCAGCGCCGTGAGGCGCGCGCGGTCGAGCGGGGTGCGGGTGGGGCCGAGCACGGCCTCCATGGCGCGGGCGAGTTCGCGGGGCGTCATGCGCCAGAAAGCCTCGGACGAAAGAGCAAGGCGCCCGAGCCCGAACCCCATCGCCGCGCCCCAGGGAAACGGCTTGGAGGACTGGAACGGCGTAGGGCGCAGGCTCAGAAAGGGCGGGCGGGGTCTCCCGGCGCGGGCGCCGGCGGGGCCGTGTCCCCGCCAAAGGTCGCGGCGATGAGGTCGCCGACGAGGCGCGCGAAGCCGGCGGCACCGCCCGGCGTGGTCATGCGCGCCACCTCCTCCTCGGTCACCGCCTCCCCCGCCCCGCGCAGGCCCGCCGCAATGAAGCGGATGGCGTCGCGCGCGGCGAGCCGGCCCTGGCCGAAGCGTTCGGTCAGCGCCACGAGGTCGTCCACCCCGAACGCCTCCTCCAGTTCCGCCAGCGCGCCCAGCGTCAGCACGAGGGTGCGGGTGCGCCCGTCGAGGTCGGCGGCGATCTCGCCGCGATGTCGGTTGGCCATGGCGTACCTCACAGCGCCGCGAAGACGATTTCGCCGGCGCTTTCCAGCGTGATGTCGAAGGTCACCTCGCGGTCATGCTCGGCGGCGATTTCCAGGCTGGTGATCTGGAACGAGCCGGTCAGCGTGCCGAAATCCGGCACCACCACCTGGCCCTGCCGGATCTCGCCGTCGAAGAAGCTCTGGCGGATCAGCGCGTCGGATGCCGCGTCCTTGAACAGGCCGGAGCCGGCGATCGAGGCGCGCTTCACGCCCGCCCCCGCGAGCAGCTCGCGCCAGCGCCCGGCGCTCTCGGCATGGGTGATGTCGACCGGCTCGGTGTTGAAAGCGATCTGCCGCGAGCGCAACCCTGCGACGGTGACGAGGGCGCTGCCGTCCGAGAGCTTGAGCAACAGATCCTTGCCCTTCTGCGCCGCCATGGCGGGTCTCCTTGTCTGGCGTATGATGGTAATGGCGTGTATTCAGGGAGCGTTAACCCTGATGTGGCAGTTTAAGAGCGTGACGGCACTGAGACGCCGCCGCACAGCTTCGCGGCTTGATTCAACAAATCGCCGCAAGTGAGCTCATCTTCTGATTCAGCTTCACGCGGATTCATGAGTCGGCGGAATCGCTTGGCGCGGTTTCCTGACAGCTCCGGAAAACCTCAACCGGTTTCCGTCACCGCCCGCAGCCGCAGCAGCGCGCGATAGGTGCGCCCGCCCGCCTCGCGGCGAATCTCGGCGCTGGTCGCACGCAGATTGACCAGCCGGTGCCCGTCGAGCGTGAGCGGCGCATCATGCAGCACCGCCTGCACGAGATGGGCGAGATGATGCGCCTCCCCATGCCCGCCCTGGCGCGACCACACGTTGAGCGTCAGCCGATGCTCATGGCCGGTCTCGGTCGCGGTCGACCAGTCGATCACCTGCGCCTCGCCGAGCGTGACATAGGGAAATTCCGGCGTGGGCGGAGGCACGTCATGGATGCGCGCCCCGCCGAGCGCGGCGGTGAGCGCCGGGTCGGCGGCGAGCGCGGCATGGACAGCGGCGCGCAGCGCATTGGCGGGGCTCACCGGGGAACTCGCGCTCATCGGCGCCCCCGCTGCGCGAGTTGCGCCAGCCGGCGGGCCAGCGCCGCGAGGCCCTTCATTCGCACCTCGAACTTCATGGCGTTCTCCTCACGGGGTCTCTTCTCGACACTCGCAGACGAGGCGGCGCCCGCGCCCCTCGGGATCGCTCACCGCCTCGACGGTGAAGCGCCGCACGCCGAGCCGCAGCCGGTCGCCGGGCTGCACCGTGGCGGGGGCGCGGATCGTCACGCGATGGGCGAGCACGGCGCCCGGCCGGTCGGCGATCTCGGCGGGGTTCGCCACGGTCTCGACCGCGCCCCACAGCGCATCGACCGCGAGAAACGTGCGGGTCACGCCGCCCTGCCCGTCCGGCGTCTCGAGCGGCGTCTCATGCACCAGCCGGTGGCGCAGCGCCGAAACAGGGAGCGCGCTCATAGCCGCGTCACCCGGAAGGGGGCGACGAGCGCATCGAGCCGGGCGGGAAAGGCCGCGCCGGCGCCCGGCACGTCGCGATGCTCGTAGAAATGCGCCAGCACCACCCGCACCGCCTCAATGAGCGGCGAGGGCACATGGTCGGCGCTCGGGCCATGCCCGGCGGTGATGTCCAACACGATGCCGGCGAGCGCCCGCCCCGGCGGCGGCACGGCGGCGCGGTCCACCCGGATCAGGCCGGGCAGGCGCGCGGTGTCGAGCGTGAAGGCACCCAGCGGCAGCGCCGTCTCTCCGCCGGCCGCGTCGATCAGCTTCACCGCGAGCAAGGCCCGCAGCGGGTTCACCGGCACCGGTATCAGGCCGGAGACCGGCCAGGCATCGCGGGTGAGGCGCCATGTCTGGTCGATCAGCACGCGCCGCGTCAGCGCCTCCACGGTGGCGCGGGCGCTGGTGAGGAGGGAGGCGATCAGCCCATCCTCCGCCTCATGGTCGACGCGCAGATAGGCCTTGGCCTCGGCAAGCGTCAGCGGCTCCGCCGGCGGCCCGGCGAGAAGAACAGCGGGCATGGGTGCCTCGTGGTTGGGGGTGTGCGGGGGTGCGCCGCGAATGAGCTTCCCGCAGCGCAAAGAGGATCCGCCTCGCGACGTCATGGCCGTCCCCGGACTTGATCCGGGGATCAGGCCCGGCCATCCACGACTTGGCCGGGCGCGCCAGAAGGAAGTCGTGGATCCCCGGGCCAAGCCCGGGGATGACGGTGTGCCGGGGGATGACACCGTGACTGCGGGCGCAACGCGGGCGGAGCGGCCCGGCCGATTGACGGCGCCGGCCAGCGCGGCGACAAGGGCGCTGCTTGCGTGCCCCCTGCCCCGCTCCCCCGCCTCTCGCCGGAACAAGCCGATGCGCCGCCTCGTCCTCTCCCTCGCCGCCCTCGCCTGCCTCAGCCTGCCCGCGCGCGCCATTGTCGGCGGCGTGCCGGCGGATGCCGATCTGAAGGCGGAAACGGCGATGATCGTCTCGACGCGCGGCGCCGCCTGCACCGGCGTGGTGCTGGCGCCGACGGTGCTGCTGACGGCGGCGCATTGCGTGCAGCCGGCGGCGGATTACGCGGTGGCGGTGTTCGAGGCGAGCGGCCCGCGCCTCATCCCGGCGAGCCGCATCGCCGTGCATCCGAGCTTCGACCCGAACTCCTTCGCGACCCGCAGGCCGACACCGGACCTCGCTCTGGTGCGGCTGTCTGAGCCTCTGCCGGCGAGCTTCCGCCCGGCGACGCTGACGGCGGAGGTCGCGCTGCCGGCCCAGCGCACCGGCTTCGTCATCGCCGGCTTCGGGGTAACGAAGGACGGCGACGGCAAATCCGCCGGCACGCTGCGCATGGCGAGCCTGCCGAGCATCGGCACCACGGGCGGCATCATGGTCCGCCTGTCGGAGGGCGCCGCCAAGGGCGGCTGCACCGGCGACAGCGGCGGGCCGGTTCTGCTCGACGGCACGGTCGCCGGCATCATCGGCTGGTCGACCGCCGCCGGCGGCGCGCGCGGCTGCGGCGGCGTCACCGGCGCGACGCTGATCGGCCCGCAACGCGCCTGGATCGACGCGACGGCGCGGGCGATGGGGCGGTAGGCGGCGACCTGAGTTAGCAGGCCGTCATGGCCGTCCCCGGACTTGATCCGGGGATCAGCCCGGCCATCCACGACTTGGCGGGGCGCGCGAGGAAGACGTGGATCCCCGGGTCAAGCCCGGGGATGACGGTGTGACGGGATGACGGGGGATTGGGGGCCCGTTCCCCGGACACGTTGCGCGCAGCGCAACGATGATCCGGGGCCCAGGAGAGACTCTTCGGCTGTCTCTCCACCGCTGCGTAGGCGCCCCTCACCCCTCGCCCCGACGGGGAGAGGGGGCGAGCACCGCTCACGCCGCGAACTTCAGCAGCTTGATGGCGTCGAAATCCTGCACGCCGCCGCCGACGCGCTTGGTGGTGTAGAACAGCACATAGGGCTTGGCCGAATAGGGGTCGCGCAGCACCCGCACGCCGGCGCGGTCGACCACCAGATAGCCCCGGCGGAAATCGCCGAAGGCGATGGCGAGCGCGTTGGCCGCCGGGTTCGGCATGTCCTCCGCCTCGAACACCGGGAAGCCGAGCAGGCTCGGCTGGTCGACCGCCGCCGGCGGCGCCCGCGGCTGCGGCGGCGTCACCGGCGCGACGCTGATCGGCCCGCAACGCGCCTGGATCGACGCGACGGCGCGGGCGATGGGGCGGTAGGCGGCGACCTGAGTTAGCAGGCCGTCATGGCCGTCCCCGGACTTGATCCGGGGATCAGCCCGGCCATCCACGACTTGGCGGGGCGCGCGAGGAAGACGTGGATCCCCGGGTCAAGCCCGGGGATGACGGTGTGACGGGATGACGGGGGATTGGGGGCCCGTTCCCCGGACACGTTGCGCGCAGCGCAACGATGATCCGGGGCCCAGGAGAGACTCTTCGGCTGTCTCTCCACCGCTGCGTAGGCGCCCCTCACCCCTCGCCCCGACGGGGAGAGGGGGCGAGCACCGCTCACGCCGCGAACTTCAGCAGCTTGATGGCGTCGAAATCCTGCACGCCGCCGCCGACGCGCTTGGTGGTGTAGAACAGCACATAGGGCTTGGCCGAATAGGGGTCGCGCAGCACCCGCACGCCGGCGCGGTCGACCACCAGATAGCCCCGGCGGAAATCGCCGAAGGCGATGGCGAGCGCGTTGGCCGCCGGGTTCGGCATGTCCTCCGCCTCGAACACCGGGAAGCCGAGCAGGCTCGGCTGGGCGCCCGGCGCGGTCGGCGCGGCCCACAGATACTGGCCGTTCTCGTCCTTCAGCTTGCGCACCGCGCCCTGCGTGCGCCGGCTCATCAGGAAGCTGCCATTCTGGCGGTAGCCGGCCTTCAGCGCATAGACCAGATCGACCAGCGGATCGGAAGGGTTGGCGGCGGGGAAGTCGCCGGCCGCGCCGGTGGCAGTGAAGCCGAGCTTGCCCCACACCCACGCGCTCTCCGCCACCGTGTCATAGGCGAGGAACCCCTTGGGCTTGCCGACGCCGTCGCCGGTGACGAAGGCCGTGCCCTCCTGGCTGGCGAAGGCGGCCTCCACCTCGATGGCCAGCCACTCGTCGATGTTCACGGCGGAATCGTCCAGTAGCGTCTGCGTCGCCGCCGGCATGGCGTAGAGCTCCATCGCCGGGAAGGCGAGCTCGTCCAGCACCGGGCTGGTGGTCTGGGCGCGCGCGGCGGTCTCCGCCACCCAGCCGACCGCCGGGCCGGAGGTCATGAAGGGCTTCTTGTAGGTGCCCTGCGAGATGGTGCGCACATCGGCCAGCGCGCGGATCGGCGAGAGCGCGGCGAGGCGCTTGCCGATCTCGCGCTCGGTCTCCACCGGCACGGTATAGCCGCCATCGGCGCCGATGCCGGCGGAGAGCGCCTTGGCCTCCAGCCGCTTCAGCCCGGCCGCCTCGCCGGTGCGCACATAGGTGTCGAACGCCGCCTTGTGCTCGCGGGCGGCGAGGTCGGTGAAAGCGTCGCCCCCACCCAGCGCCGGGCGGCGGGCTTTGAGCACCAGCTCGTCGATCAGCGCCTTCTGCGTGTCGAGCACGGCGTTGATGCGCTCCACCTTGTCGGCGGTGATCGGGTCGCCGCCGCGCCGCTCCAGCTCGCCGAGGCGCTGGTCATTGGCATCCTTGAACGCCTCGAAGGCGCTCATGAACTCCTCGAAGGCGGCGGAGACCTCCGGGCCGGCGGACTTGGTTTCGGGCGCAGTCTGGGACGTGGCGGGCAGGGACATGGCGGTCATGGGTGTGTCCTGTTGAGGGGATGGGGTGTGGAGACCTCCCCGCCGTCATCCCGGCCCCTCGGGTCTTGCCTTCGGCAAGCCCAAGGGCAGGCTCCGCGAAGCGGAGAGCCGGGATCGTCCGCCGCGCTCGTCCGGCACGTGAGGAGGGAGGAGCGGCACGCGATCCCGGATCGGCCTGCGGCCGTCCGGGATGACGGTGTGAGGGGATGACGGCGTGACGGGGTTGGCGGTGTGACTGCGGAAACCCGCTCCCCGGACAAGCCACGCGCAGCGTGGCGCAGAGCCGGGGCCGAGGAGAAACTCTTCGGCAAAAGACTCGTCCGCTGGATCCCGGCTCGCCTTCCGCCCGCGCTTCAGGCGTCCGGGACACGGGGCACCTACCCCGCCGGCGATAGCGCCGGCAGCGCGCGCAGGCGGCGGGCGCCGCGGCGGATGGTGGCGGCGAGGCGGCCGGCGCTCCAGCCGCCCTTCACTGCGGCGATGCGGGCTTCGGGCTGCATGGGGAAGGTGACGATGGAAATCTCCCACAGATCGATGCGGGAGAGCCGGCGGATGCGCGTGCGCGGCTCGCTGCGGCCTTCGACAGTGCGAAAGCCGATGGACAGGCCGTCAATCGCCCCGGCGCGCATCAGCGCCAGCACCTCGCGGGCGCGGGCGACTTCCAGCGTCAGCCGGCCGCGCACCTTGAGCCCCAGCGCATCCTCGCGCAGCTCCTCCCAGATGCCGATCGGCTCGGCCGGGTCGTGCTGGAACAGCAGGCGCACGCCGCCGGTGCCGCGCTCATTCAGCGAGGCGGCGAAGGCGCCGGGCAGGATGAGATCGCGACCGAGATCGACCCGGCCGAACAGCGCGGCATAGCCCTCGAAGGTGCCGTCCTCAGCGATGGTGGCCAGCCGGCCGGCCGCCTTGATCTCCAGGGGCGTGCCTGCGGATGCCGGCGCGCTCATGCGCCGTCTCCGCGCGGGCGGCGGGTGGCGGCGGCGCGCTCCAGCCGGCCGAGCGTCTGGCCGAATTCGCGAAACACCTGCGGCGCCTGCCCGGCGCGGCTGGAGGTCGGCAGGGAGACAGGCAAGCGCACGCGGCCGGGCAGGAAGGCCCGGATTCGCGGGGTGGAGGTCATGGTTCGTCTCCGAACTGGGCGTTGAAGCGCGCGATCTCGCGCACGAAGTCGTCAAAGCGGCGCACCGCGCGGGCAAGCTCGCGCACCGCCCCCGCCGCCAGCGCCGAGGCGCCCAGCGCCCACATCAAGAGCGCGAGATGGGCGAGGTCCGCCCTGGCCGCGAAGGCGGTGATGAGCGTCTCCATGGGGGTCTCCTCGGGGGCGTTTCCGGGGGCGTCTTCTTGGGGCTTGAGCTTGGGGGGCGTTTCCTCGGGGCCGCACCTTTCCGGTCGTCATGGCCGGGCTTGACCCGAGCATGAGGGAGCGTCTTGGCACACCGCCATGCTTAGGTGCCGGCGTCCGCGCTAGCCTCGAAGCACTCTGTCGCCGCGTCAGCAGCTTAGATGGGCGATCTCAGCATTGTCGGCGAAGTCGGCAATAAGCTTGCCCACACCCTCTCGCCACCTTAAGTTGCACCTATAAGTCAGGAGGGATGCCATGATGCCGAAGCTCAACGATGAGGCGATCAGGGACTACTGTGACCGAATCGTTGAACGCCTCAACAAATCGGATTTAAATGGTTGGGAAATTGGATTTCTTGAAGATGTTAAATTGAAAATTGAGTCAAAACAGCAGCTTACAGATAAGCAAGAACAGCATTTACTGAAACTATTGCCCAGCAAGGATAACCGCTAAGGTCGCACCCCGTAGCCCACCGCCTGGCGTTTTTCGTCCTCGGTGAGGAAGCTCGCCTCGTCACCTGCCGCCACAGCGCCTCGCGCTCGCCGTGGAGCGCGGAGACGGCGTCGAGGTCGGGCTCCAGCGTCAGGCCGCTGCCGCCGAAGGCGGGGGCGAGCCAGCCGCAGAGATCATGGCCGATGCGGCGGGCGAGCGGCAGGATGGCCTGGCGCCACAGCACGCGGCTGGCCTCGGCGTAATTGGCATAGGTCGCGTCGCCGGGAATGCCGAGCAGCATGGGCACCGTGCTTTGTCGTCATCGTCCAAGGAAAAAGCCAGCCGGACGACGCGATACGCTCATCAGCTCACAGAATTGCATGTTCCAGGTGAATGCGCTGGCAAGCAATTTCGAAATATTCTCTGCTGGACTCAATGCCGATGTATGTCAAACTGGCCCGTAAACAGGCGACACCGATGGTTCCCGAGCCCATGAAAGGATCGAGGATTGGCCCTTCCATGACTTGGAGTAGGTCAGACATGAGTTCCACCGGCTTACCTGCCATATGAAGTCTGGGACTAGGTGGCCGGCATCTAATGACACCAGGTGCACTAGATCCTGCTAATGCTCGTGGGCCATTGGTCGCCCACACCGCATATTCGGCTTGGTTGCGATATCTTCCGCGCTGTGGTCGGGCACATTCAGTCTTGTCCCAAGGAACGATACCGCGCCAAACCCATCCTGCAGATTGTATAGCATCGGTTGTCGTGGGTAATTGGCGCCAATCTGAAAAAACGCAACATAGCGCCGATGGGGGTACTTTTCGTCGCGCTTGTCGTAGCCACTGGCTTGACCAAGCAAAATAAGAGCGTTGATCTCGGCTGTCGCCATCGAATTCCGGATACTTAACCTTCTGAAATGAATATTTCCGACTTGTTGAAATATCGCGATTGGATCGCTGAGAATTTCCACTGGAGTAAGGGGGATCGGTTAGGATTGCCCCACCAGACAGATCGGGGACATTGGCCAGCAAGTCGAGGGCATCCCCATAATAGAGGGTAGCGTTCCCGATAACTTCGATGTGCATAGCTCTACCCCCGCACCCCGTAGCCCACCGCCTGGCGTTTTTCGTCCTCGGTGAGGAAGCTCGCCTCGTTCACCTGCCGCCACAGCGCCTCGCGCTCGCCGTGGAGCGCGGAGACGGCGTCGAGGTCGGGCTCCAGCGTCAGGCCGCTGCCGCCGAAGGCGGGGGCGAGCCAGCCGCAGAGATCATGGCCGATGCGGCGGGCGAGCGGCAGGATGGCCTGGCGCCACAGCACCCGGCTGGCTTCCGCGTAATTGGCATAGGTCGCGTCGCCGGGAATACCGAGCAGCATGGGCGGCACGCCGAAGGCGAGCGCGATCTCGCGCGCCGCGGCGTTCTTCGCTTCCAGAAAATCCATGTCCTTCGGCGAGAGCGACAAGGGCCGCCAGTCGAGCCCGCCCTCCAAGAGCAGCGGGCGCCCGGCATTGGCGGTGCCGGAGAAATTCGCCTCCAGCTCCTCCTTCAGCCGGTCGAACTGCTCGTCCGACAGATTGCCCGCCCCGGCATAGACCAGCGCGCCGGAGGGCCGGGCGGCATTGTCGAGCAGCGCCTTGTTCCAGGCGCCGGCGGCGTTGTGCAGATCGAGCGCGGTGAGCGCGGCTTCCAGCGGCGGGGCGCCGTAATGATCGTCCAGCGGGTTGAACAGCGCGATATGGCGGATCGGCGGCACCTCGCCGCTCTGCGCGAAGCGCACGCTGCGCCCGCCGGCGCTGTATTCATAAGCCTCCGGCCAGCCATCCGCGCCGGGCACGACGCGCATCCGGTCCGGGCGCAGCACATGGAGTTCGCGCGGCGTGCCGGAAAGGCTGACCGCCTCGACATAGGCATTGCCGGCGATCAGCAGATGCGCCGCCACCGCCTCCAGCAGTTCCGGCCCGGAGAGTTTTCCGCCCGGCCGGGCCATGAGGGCGATCAGCGGGTGATCGTCGATCTCGCGCCCGCTTTCGCTGAGGATGAAGCGCGTCTCGGCCACCCCTTGCGCGATCAGCCGCACGCAGCGATGCGCGACGGCGTTACGCTGATAGCCCTCGCGGGCCAGCGCGCCATAATCGCGCGGCGTCCATTGCGGCCGGCTCCCGGCGAGGAACGCCACCAGCGGGTGGGTCCGCGAGGCCTTGGCCTCCGGCGCGCCGGGCGCCGCCGGGCGATGGCGGGTGAAGGGAAAGAGCTTCATCGGGGGCTCCGGTTGCAAAGGGGGGCGGCAGTAAATGGGGGGCTAACGGCCGCTGGAGCGCCCCGCCATCAGGCGGTCATGGCCGGGCTTGGGCCGGCCATCCACGACTTGGGCCGAGCGTGCCAGAAAGAAGTCGTGGATCCCCGGGCTGATCCTCGGATCAAGTCCGGGCACGGGGATGACGGCGCGTGGGGCGGGACACGCGCCCCCTCACCCCCTCACACCCGCCGCACGCGGGGCGCGGACTGGGGGCCGAGGGCGAGCGCCGTCACCGCCCAGACCAGCGCGTCGAGCCGGTCCGGGGAACGGCCATTGGAGAGGCCTTCGGGGGCGAAGTCGCACATCTCGTCCTCCAGCGCCGGGAACACCCCGGCATGACGCACGCGGCACTGCTCGTAGAGCGCGGCGACGGGCTCGGCGCGCAGCCATTTTCCGCGCGTCGCCCGCACCTCGCGCACCGGCACGGCGGGGTCGATGCCGGCGAGGATGGTGCGCACCATCTCCCCGCCCTGGTTGATCTCCACCACGACCCGATCGGCCTTGAGGCGATGAAACAGCCCGATCGCCCGCGCGCCCCAGGCGGTCGGCGTCAGGCCCTGCGCGCTCTCATCGGCCAGCACATGGACGATGCCGTCGCGGTCGATCCCCGCCGCGACCAGCCCGCAGGCATCGGCCGTGCGGCGCGAGGACGCCGGCGGATCGACCGCCACGACGATGCGCACCAGCTTTTCGCGGGTCATCTCGGGCGCCGCGTCTTCCCGCGCGGCTTCCAGCGCCGCCCGGTTCCACAGCGCGTCCGGCCGGTCCTCGATCAGCTCGCCGGCGAGTTCCTGCCGGCCGAGCCGCGTGCCGGCATAGCGCCCGACCACCGTGTCGAGGAAGCTCGGGGCGAGATGGGCGGCGTTCTCCGCCGTGCCCATGCGGGTGATGGCGGTGCGCGGATCGGCCAGCAGCGCGCGGATCAGCGCGGTCGGGCGTGGGGTCGTGGTCACCATCTGGCGCGGCCGGGCGCCGAGGCGCAGGCCGAATTGCAGCATGTCGAAGGCGGCTTGCGCGTGCCGCCATTTGGCGAGTTCATCGCACCAGGCGGCGTCGAATTGCGGGCCGCGCAGCGCCTCCGGGTCTTCGGCGGAAAAGCCCTGCGCCACCGCGCCATTCGGCCATTCGAGGCGCCGGCGCGTCGGCTCCCAGCGCGGGCGCTCACCGCGCGGGTGAATGGCGAGAAGGCCGGAGACGCCCTCCACCATCACCTCGCGCACATCGTTGAAGGTCTCGGCAACAAGGGCGATGCGCCCGGCCTTCGGCCCGGCCCGGCCGTGAATGAGGGCGCGCACCCATTCGGCGCCCGCCCGCGTCTTGCCGGCGCCGCGCCCGCCCAGCACCAGCCAGGTCAGCCAGTCGCCCCCGCCCTGCGCGCAGGCAGGCGGGTGCTGCGCCGGCCGGCCGATCAGCGGCCAGTGGTGCAGCAGCCAGCGGCAGGCGGCGGGATCGAGCGCGGCCAGCGCCTCAGGGAGCCTTCCCGCCTGCCAGCACGCGCTCAAGCGTCGCGCCAAGCTCGCGTCGGAAGGCGTCGGCATCGCGTCCGGCATCCTCGTCCTCCTCTTCCGGCTCCTGGCGGGCGAGCGCGGCGAGTTCGCGCAGCGAGCGCACGAGAATGGCCAGCGTGCGCGCGGCCCGCTCGGCCTGGGTGACGCCGTTTGCGGCGAGCCCGGCCCGCGCGACGATGCGCTCGACCGCGCCGATCTCAGCCTCGATGCGGGCGACCAGCCGGGTGATGAGATCCCCGCGCAGCGCCCCGCCCGCCGTGGGAAGGGCGGGCACCAGGGGCGGTGCCGCCGCGGTGGGCGCCGGGGCGAGCGCGGGAGCGGGGTCGGCGTCGGGCGGGGGAATGCGCCCGGCCCGCCGGGTCCAGCCCCAGCGGGGAATGCGTGTGTTTAAGGTCGATTTCGAGATGCCGAGCATGTCGGCGATCTGCTGCACCGGCACATTGCTGCGCTCATAAAGCCGGCGCGCCTCATCGAGCGCCTCCGGCGTGATGACATGAGCAGGAACCGACATGGCGCCTCCTGAGGGTGGGGTGAGGACGGGGCCACCACAGGGGCGGCGGGAACGGTCGGGCATGAAAAAGCCGGCCCGAGGGCCGGCGGGAGGATGGCGACCGTCGCGTTCGCCGCATCAACCGGGCGGAAGCACCCGGCCCTTCGACGCAACTGTGGAGCATGCTCGAAATCTACCCGACCAGCGTCACGCTGTCAAGGACTATTTTCCTATTATTATTTATGCGGTGCGTACTTGGCGATTGAGGAATGATCTCAATAGGCTAGCGTCATTGCGAGCATGGCTGAACCACAACCCATAAAAAAAACCGCTGGCCCCCACCGCTCACCGACCTTGCCAACCCTGATTTCACGTGTTGTGAATATCTCCAACATACCAAGCAAACTCTTCAATGAGTCTGCCTGATCCGACCTCGAACTTATGACGCCGCAATCTGTGAACAAAGGTTCACAGAACGTGGACTTGGGCATCGGCTCTGTGCTCCTAGGAGCACGAGCGTTGTACAATTTGATATATTCAGAATCTTCCCGAAAGGGGAGAAGGGGGGAGCCCAGATGCGGACCCGGAACTCCCCCAAACCGCCCCGTTAAGGAGCGTCGCTAGAAGAAGTCACGTGGGGCTTAGCGCTTCGGCCAATGCCGACAGTGCGGCCTCACGTACTCTTTCTTGCCGAACCGAATGCGGACATAGTCCGTAACCGGCACCGGCATGCAGACAGGACAAGAAGCAGGGCGCATGGCGTCCTCCTTTGCTGTGGCCGGCGAGCTGGGCTCGCCCCCCTGAAGCGCCGAATACGCCCCTGCCTAAAGGCGCATCGAATCAGGACCACATTGTCTGCGAATCACAAGGTACCAGCGCGAGCAGTAGAGGTGGAGTCAGTTCGGGGTTTGTTCCCCGCCATCCCCGCCACCCCCGTCATCCCCCGCCCTTCTACAGCTACTCTACGCAAATTTCCTTTGGGAGCGGTCTTTAAGCCGGCTACGGCGGGCATCCCTTTGCTAGCACGGAACCCGCCCTCCCTCCCCCTCACCCGGCGCTCCGCGCCGACCTCTCCCCCACGGGGAGAGGTGAAGGGCGGCCGTTCACATGGAGGAGCTGACGAAGACGGAGCACGATCCCGGCTCATCGCCTACGGCGATGTCCGGGATGACGCTCTGATGCTCGGGATGACGCTCGGATGCTCGGGATGGCGCACTTCGGGATGACGCTCTGACGCCGGGACCACGCCCCTTCATCGAGTGCGCCGCCTCCACGGGGCGCGCCCGGCTCCCTCTCCCCGTCGGGGAGAGGGCTGGGGTGAGGGGCCGGGACGCTTCAGGAAAGAAACCGCGCGCGCCCTCACCCGGCTGATCGCGCCGACCTCTCCCCCACGGGGAGAGGTGAAGAACCGCCGGCTTTCAGGCGGGGCAGCCGGACCCGTCTGGAGACCGGCGGCCTGCCTCTCAGAGCCCGTGCGACTTGGCGTGGGCGAGGAGCTTGATCTCCTTCAGCAGCGCCTCGACGCCGCCGAGCACGAAGCTCTTGGTCTTGTCATCAGTGAACACCCCGTCCTTCACCTTCTCGGCGACCGAGGGGATGGCGAGGTGCGGGTAGTCGATGACGCGCGAGCCGGCGGCGCTCAGCGTCTCGCGGACCTGCGCCTGGGCGCGGATGCCGCCGGTGGAGCCGGGCGAGGAGGTGAGCACGAGCGCCGGCTTGCCGCGCAGCGCGCCCTTGCCATAGGGGCGCGAGCCCCAGTCGATGGCGTTCTTCAGCGCGCCGGAGGTGCCGTAATTATATTCCGGCGAGGCGAGGATGACGCCGTCCGCCGCCGCGATCGCCGCGCGCAGCGCCGCCGCATGGGCCGGCGGGGTCTCGGTGTCCTCGTCCTGGTTGTACATCTCGACGCCGTTCAGGCGGAACACGGTGAGGTCCGCCGTGTCGGCCAGCGCGACCTTCAGCGCCTCGAGGACGGCGGTGGAGAAGGAGCCGGCGCGCAGGCTGCCGGAAATGCCGAGGATCTTCGGGCGGTCGGTCATGAAAGCTCTACTCCTTGGGCGGCGCGCCGCCGGTATGGGAACGCGGATCGCGTGCAAGATCACGGCCGCGCCAGCGGAACTCAAGGGGGCAGATTTGCAGATCCGCACACAAAAGCTTGCGCGGAACGCATGACCTTGCGGCAATGACCTAGCGGCAACGACCGTCAGGCGCCCGCCAGGGGCGCGGCGCGCGGCGGGAACCTGCGGCGGGGGCGCGCGTTTGCCCGCTCCGCGAAGCGTGCTACCGATTCGCGGGAGTTGCGCAGCAGGAAGGCCCGCTTGTGATTCTGACCGACCGCGACATTCTCGACGCCCTCGCCGCCGGCACGCTCAGCATCGAGCCGCCGCCCCCGGCGGAGTTCTACGCGCCGAACGGCGTGGACCTCCGGCTCGACAGCCGGCTCACCCTCTACCGCGCGCCGGGGCCGGAGGAAGATCCGGTGATCGACCCGGCGGGGCCGGGCTACAGTTTTCGCGAGGCGATCACCCGGATGGCCGATGACATCGAGATCGGCGAGGAGGGCTTCGTGCTCGACCCCGGCCGGCTGGTGCTGGGCTGGACGCTGGAGCGGGTCGATTTCGGCGCCGGGGCGCGGCTCGCCGCGCGCGTCGAGGGCAAGAGTTCACTCGCACGGATCGGCCTGATCGTCCACCTGACTGCACCGACCATCCACGCCGGATCGACCGGCCGCATCCAGCTCGAGATCATCAATCTCGGCCCGCGCCCGATCCGCCTGCGCAGCGGTATGAAGGTGTGCCAGCTGATCCTGGAGCAGACGCTGGGCGTGCCCCAGCGCAGCTATGGCGGGCAGTTCGCCGGCCAGCGGGCGGCCGGCTGATCCGGCCCGAAAGCTGACCGGATTATATTACCGCTTGCCGGTGCGCGCCTTGCGGGCGGCATAACGCTCGTCGCGCTTGGCCTTGGCAGCGGCGACGGCAGCCTTGGCCTCGTCCAGCGCCGCGGTGCGCGCGGCGATTTCAGCGGCGACAGCGGCTTCGCGCGCGGCGGCTTCCTCGGCGAGGCGGGCTTCCTTGGCGATGCGCTTGGCCTCGGCGGCCGCGGCGCGGGCCTCGGCCTGCGCCTTGCGCTCGGCGGCGCGGGCAAGCACGGCCGGGTCATCGGCGGCGGGGCGCTTGGCGAGTTGTTCCAGCAGGCGGGCCTTGGCGGCAGCGGCGTTCTTCTGGCGGTCGTGGAAAGAGTCGATCGTTTTCATGCGCGTTCTTTAACCCCAGAACGGCCGGATTAACAGCCGGGGCAGGCGATTTTGCTGGTGTTGCCCGCCGATTTGAGGCAGCGCCACAGGGCGACGCGAAATTTGATCGCCGCGCCCGGTTTCAAAACCCGCCATCTTCTGGAAGGGAGAGCGCCTTGCCGCCGCTCGGGCGATTCCGCCGGGTGGGCCGGGCGCGCGTGGCCGTACCATGACACCGAGAGACGTCTCCGCCTATCTGTTCCTGGCCATCGCCTGGGGCCTGTCCTTCATGTGCGTGGTGCAGGCGGTGCACGGCTTCGGCTGGGCGGGCGCGGTGGCGTTCCGCGCCTTCATCGCCGCCGGCACGCTGCTGCTGATTGCACGGCTGCGCCGCAAGCGGCTGGATTTCTCCTGCGGGATCAAGCCGCTGATGATCGTGGGGGCGACCACCGTGGCGGGTCAGCTGGTGTTCCTGTCCTATGGCATGCCGCTCATCGGCACGGCCATGTCGGCGATCCTCGTCGCCACCATCCCGGTCTTCTCCATGCTGATCGCCAGGGTCTGGGGCGTCGAGCGGCTGAATGGCGGGGCGGTGGCGGGCATTGCGCTGGGCGCGCTCGGTATCCTGCTGCTGGTGGGTTTCCCCGCCGTGCCGGTCACGGCCGATTTTCTCATCGGCTGCGCGGCGACGCTGGTGGCGACCTTCTCCGCCGCCTTCGGCAGCGTCTATGCCGGGCGCCGGCTGAAGGGCGTCGGCACCAGCGAAGCCACCATCGGCGCGTTCATTTCCGGCGGCCTGATCGCCCTGCCCCTGCTCATCCTCGCCCCCGTGCCGGGCGTGCCGGGCCTTGCCGACATCGCCGCGCTGGTGACGCTCGGCGTGGTGATGAGCGCGGCGACCTATGTGCTGTATTTCGGGCTCATCAACAGCATCGGCCCGACGCGGGCGATCAGCGTCGAATTCGCCGTCACCGGCGTTGCCGTGCTTGTCGGTACTATATTACTTGGAGAACCGCTCTCGGTGCCGCAGATCGCCGGAGCGGTGGTGATCGGGCTCGGCTGCGCGCTGGTGCTCGGCCTCATCCGCCTGCCGCGCGGCAAGAGGCCGGCGGAGGTTACCCCGCCAGCAGCGTCGAACGGTTGAGGCGGCGCAGCGCCAGCCCGGCCCGCGCCTCGTCGCGCCGGAACGCCTCGACCGCCGCGCCGGTATAGTTCAGGTGATCGACAATCGCCCGCTCCGCCGCGTCCGGCTGGCCGGCAATGATGGCGCCGGCGAAAGCCTTGTGCTGGGCGAGCAGCGCCACGCGGAAGTCCGGCTGGGCGAAGAGCTTCTCGCGATTGAAGAAAATGTCCCGCCGCAGCATGTCGGAGAAGGCCCGCATGACGTGCAGGATGACGAGGTTATGCGAGGCCTCGTAGACGAGGCGGTGCAGTTCGATGTCGGCCTCCGCCTCCAGCGTCGCGTCCTCGGCGACATGGGCCGCCTCCATCGCCTCGATGCAGGCGGCAAGGGCGGCACGCTCGGGATCGGTGGCGCGCACCGCCGCGAGCGCCGCCGCCTTGGCCTCCACCGCCGCGCGGTACTCGAAGTAGTCGCCGGTTACCTGCTCGCTGGATTGCAGCAGCGCGACCAGCGGCTCGGTCAGTGGCGCCAGGAACTGGGCGACGCGCGTGCCGTCGCGGCTGGTGGCGAGCAGGCCGCGCGCCTCCAGCAATTGCAGCGCGTCGCGCAGCGAGGGGCGTGAGACCTCCAGCCGCTCGGCGAGGTCGCGCTCGCTCGCCAGCTTCTCGCCCGGCCGCAACACGCCTTCGAGGATCATGCGCTCGATATGCTCGGCGATGGTCTCAGCGAGCTTTCGCGTGCGCAGCGGCTCGATCATGGCGGCTCCGGAAGGGCTCGGGTCGGTGGTTCCCGATGTATGCGACAGCGGGCCGGTGCGTTCAACCAAGGATTGGGATCTTGGCCGATTGACAGGAATGGTCAAATAATTTTACCAGAACAGCATCCACTCCCCGGCGGGGCAGAGCCATGCGGGGAGGATGGGTGCCCCGTCCAAGGTGGTGGCGTCCCTCGCGGCGGGATGTCAGAACAGCGGGGAACACGACGTTCCGCAGGATCAGGGGGAGGCCGGGCGCCTTCCTTCACCCTTGAGCGGCGCCCGGTCACGCAGCAGGCGCAGAGAAAGGCCCGATATGAGCACCGTCACCAACATTCAGGATCTGCGCGCCATCGCCAAGCGCCGGGTGCCGCGGGCCATTTTCCACTACGCCGACCGCGGCTCCTATGACGAGGTGACGCTCAAGGCCAACAAGGCGGACCTCGCCGCCATCCCGCTGCGCCAGCGGGTGATGATCGACGTGTCCGAGCGCTCCACCGCGACAACGATGATCGGCGAGAAGGTCGCGCTGCCGCTCGCCATCGCCCCCACCGGCCTCACCGGCCTGTTCCACGGCGACGGCGAGATCCATGGCTGCCGCGCCGCCCATGCGGCGGGCATTCCCTTCACCCTCTCCACCATGTCCATCTGCTCCATCGAGGACGTGGCGGCTGCCGTCGACAAGCCGTTCTGGTTCCAGCTCTATGTGATGCGCGACCGTAAATTCTCGGAATCGCTGATCGAGCGCGCCAAGGCGGCGAAGTGCTCGGCGCTGGTGCTGACGCTCGACCTGCAGATCCAGGGCCAGCGCCACATGGACATCAAGAACGGTCTTGCCGTACCGCCCAAGCTGACGCTGGCCAATGCGCTCGACATCGCCACCAAGCCGCGCTGGGCGATGAGCGTGCTGATGGGCAAGCGCCATTCCTTCGGCAATCTCGCCGTGCGCCAGGAGGCCGACAGCCTCACCACCCTCTCGCAGTGGATCGCCGGTCAGTTCGATCCGTCCCTGTCGTGGAAAGATGTCGAGTGGGTGCGCTCGATCTGGCCGGGCAAGCTGATCCTCAAGGGCGTGCTGGATGTCGAGGATGCGAAAATCGCCGCCGCCACCGGCGCCGACGCCATCGTCGTGTCCAACCATGGCGGACGCCAGCTCGACGGCGCCGTCTCCTCCATCTCGGCGCTGCCCAAGGTGGTGGAAGCCGTGGGTGACAGGACGGAGATCTGGTTCGACGGCGGCGTCACCTCCGGTCAGGACATACTGAAGGCGCGGGCGCTCGGCGCGCGCGGCTGCATGATGGGAAAGGCCTTCCTCTGGTCGCTGGCGGCGGGTGGACAGGCGGGCGTCGCCCAAGCCATCGACATCATGCGCAAAGAGCTCGACGTCTCGATGGCGCTGACCGGCGTCAAGGACATCGAGACCGTCGACCGCAGCGTGCTGGCGCTCTGAGCCGGTACTCGGCGGGGCAACGTCAGCGGCGTGGCGCAGGCCGCAGCCTTGTATCGGCGCCGCGCGGCAGGCGCAGCGGCCAGCGCACCATATGCTCGATGAAATCTTCCAGCGGCAGGTCGTCCTCCAGCGCCGCCACCTTGCCGCGCACCGAAACGCCGGCCTGATGGACGGTGTCGCGGTTGCCGGAGACGAGGTGGTGCCACCAGTAGAGATCGCGCCCCTCCTCGACCAGCCGGTAGGCGCAGGAGGGCGGCAGCCAGCCGAGCGCGCGCACCGTCTCCGGCGTCAGCCGCACACAGTCCGGCACCTGCGCCTGCCGGTTGGGATAGTCGCGGCAGCGACAGCCATCGTCGTCCAGCAGCTTGCAGCCGATATCGGTATAGGCGATCGCCTCGCTGTCCTCGTCCTGCAGCTTGACCAGGCAGCAGCGTCCGCAGCCATCGCACAGGCTCTCCCACTCGGCCGCGTCCATCTCTTCGAGCGACTTGGCGCGCCAGAAAGGTTCGTCGGCCGGGGTCATTGCGGGTCCATCAGGCTGGGAGTGAGCGGCGGAGGGCCTGCGCCCGCCCGCTTGAACCTGCGTGGCTAGCCGATCTTGCGGCCCATGTCTTTCAGGATTTCGCGAGCGGCATTGTGGCCGGGAATGCCGGAGACGCCGCCACCCGGATGCATGGAGGCGCCGCAGATGTATAGCGCGCCGATCGGCGTGCGGTAATCGGCATAGCCGGACACCGGCCGCTGGAAGAAAAGCTGGTCCGCCGACAGCTCGCCCTGGAAGATATGGCCCTGCGGCAGATTGACGATCCGCTCGATGTCCGGCGGCAGCAGAAGCTGGGCGTCGATCACGTCATTGCGGAAGCCGGGGGCGAAGCGCTCGATCACATCGAACACGTTCTTCTCGAAATTCGCCCGCTCATCGGCCCAGTCGCCGCCCTTCAGCGTGTGGGGCGCATGGCCGCCGAACAGGTTCACCACATGCTTGCCGGGCGGGGCGAGCGTGTCGTCCACCATGGTCGGCACCACCGGGGTGATGAAGGGCGCGGCCGAGTACCCGCCATGCTTGGCGTCGTCATAGGCGCGCTCGAGATAGTCGATGTCCGGCGCGATATGCATATAGGTCGGGTAGCTGAAGGAGCCGATGGCGCCCTCCCGTCGCACGCGGTCGAGGATGCGGTATTGCGGCGGGCGCTCGCAGGCGATGTTCATCTTGAAGGCGGTGCTGAAGGTGCGGTAGCCGCGGATTTCGCGCACCACCTCGGCCGGCAGATGCTGCTCGCCGACCAGATCGCGGTAGAGATGCGGCGCCGAGGCATTGGAGATGATCGCCCGCGCCCGGTAGATGTCGCCCGCGGCGGTGACGACCTCGGTGGCGCGGTTATTGGCGATGCGGATCTCGGCGACCGGCGCGCCGGTGACGATCTGCACGCCCGACTGCCGGGCGGCGCTGGCCAGCGCCTGGGTGATCGCCCCCATGCCGCCCTTGATGAAGCCCCAGCCGCCGGCGCCCTCATGCTCGCCCATGACATGGTGCATGATGACATAGGCCGAGCCGGGCGATTTCGGGCCCGCAAAGGTGCCGATCGAGGCGTAATAGGCGAGGACCGCCATCACGCGGTCGTCCTCGAACCATTCGCGCAGGAAGTCGTAGGCCGACATGGAGAGCATGTCGACGATGCGGTACATCTTGCGGCCGACCTTGCGGTACTTCCACAGCAGCGCCGCGCCTTCGCGGAAGGTCTTCCAGTCGCGCCGCGCCGGGTCGATCGGCGTCTCCCACAGCAGCCGGCGCACGATCTGCGTGGCTTCCACCAGATAGTCGTTGAAAGCGGGATAGATCGCCGCGTCATGGGCGGAGAAGCGGGCGAAGGAGGCCTGCGTCTTGGCCACATCGTCGGAGAAGGCGATGTAGTCGTCATCGCCAATGGGCGAGACCATGTCGGAGCAGGGCAGCACCTCGAGGCCATGCGCGTGCAGGCGCAGGTCGCGGATGATGCGCGGGTGCAGCAGGCTCATCAGATAGGAGAAGATCGAGGCGCGGAAGCCGGGCGAGAACTCCTCCGTCACCGCCGCCCCGCCCACCACGTCGCGGCGCTCCAGCACCGCCACGCGCAGCCCGGCGCGGGCGAGATAATTGGCGCAGACGAGCCCGTTATGGCCGGCGCCGATGATGACGGCATCGAAGTCACGGCCGGCAAGCGCTGCGCTGGCGGCGGAGGCGGGCGAGGCACTGGCGGGGCGGGCAGACATGGCGAAGCCTCTGGCTGGCGGGTGGAAGGGATCAGAAGGAGGCGGGCGTGACGGCCCAGATCACCACGGTCTCGTGCGTGCCGGGGTTGCGGTAGCGGTGCGGCCGGTGCGAGGCGAAGCCGAAGCTGTCGCCGGCCTGCAATGTCCAGCTCTGGGTTTCGACGGTGAGTTCGAGCGTGCCGGCCACGACATAGCCGCCCTCCTCGCCCTCATGGGCATAGCCCTCCTCGATCCCCGTGCCGGGAGCGATGCGGCAGAGCAGGAATTCGAGCTGGCCGCCCATCTGCGGGGTCAGCAACTCGTCGCTGATGCCGCCGGCATAGGTGATCTGGCGGCGGGCACCCCGGCGCACCACCACCTCATCGGGCGCGGGCGTCGCCGGCGCGGCGTCCTCGCGGAAGAACCAGCCCACCGTGACGCCGAGCGACCCGGCGATCAGGTGCAGCGCCTTCACCGAGGGTTCGGAGAGGCCGCGCTCGATCTGGCTGAGCAGGCCGAGGGAAAGTCCCGTCGCTTCCGACAGCGCGGCCAGCGTCAGCTTCCTGTCCCGCCGCAGCGCGCGGATCATCTGCCCGAGCCGGGTGCCGAGGTCGGCCGCGCCGGCGGCGTCCTCGCGGGGCTCTCTCCTCTCCTCCATGACGGTCCCTCGCGCTTGCCCGTGTTGAATTTCATAAATGTGGAATCATGGAGAGCTTCGCAAGCCATATTTTCACGTACGTGAAATATCGAGAACTCCCCGGCATGACGGGCGATCCGCGACAGCCCTCGCCTGCCCTGCCGGGCTTCGCTATAAGGGCGCGGGGGCGGGTGGCATGGAGACGACGGCGTGAGCGAGCGTCGACCGGACGAGGACGCGACCGGGGAGAGCCCGGCCGGGCAGGACGCACCGCGCCCGCGCGGGGGACGGCGCCTGCGCAATTTCCTGCTCGCCATCGATTCCTGGATCGACAGCACGATCTATTCCGGCGGCGTCAATCTGCGCGCGGGCTGGGACGGGTTCGTCGCCTTCACCGAGCGCTTCAACGTGCAGGGGCCAGGCCGCTGGGCCATCGCGCTGGCCTCGGAGGGCATGACCTGGGGCGCGGTGGGCGCCGTGCTCATGCTGGCGCTGGCCATCCCCGCCTTCAAGGAAACCTCCGACGACTGGCTGAAGCGGGCCGAGCTTTCCGTCACCTTCCTCGATCGGTACGGAAACACCATCGGCGAGCGCGGCATCCGCCATAATGACACGGTGCCGCTGGAAGAATTCCCGGATCACCTCATCAAGGCGGTGCTGGCGACCGAAGACCGGCGCTTCTACGAGCATTTCGGCATCGACATTCCCGGCACGTTCCGCGCCGTTCTGTCCAATGCGCGGGCCGGCGGCGTGGTGCAGGGCGGCTCCTCGCTCACCCAGCAGCTCGCCAAGAACCTGTTCCTGTCGAATGAGCGCACACTGGAACGCAAGATCAAGGAAGCCTTCCTCGCGCTCTGGCTCGAATTCCACCTCACCAAGAACCAGATCCTCAAGCTCTATCTGGACCGCGCCTATATGGGCGGCGGCGCCTTTGGCGTGGACGCGGCGGCGCAGTATTACTTCGGCAAATCCGCCCGCGACGTGAACCTCGCGGAGGCCGCCATGCTGGCGGGCCTGTTCAAGGCGCCGTCGAAATTCGCCCCGCATGTGAACCTGCCGGCGGCGCGAGGACGCGCCTCGGTGGTGCTCGACAATCTCGTCGATGCCGGCTTCATGACCGAGGGCCAGGTGTTCGGCGCCCGCCGCAACCCAGCGACCCCCGTCGACCGCAAGCAGGACGACGTGCCGGAATATTATCTCGACTACGCCTTCAACGAGGTGAAGGGCATCGTCGACACGCTGCCCAAGAGCTACGCCGAGCGCTCCTTCATCGTCCGCACGGCGCTGGACCCGAACATCCAGAAGGCCGCCGACACCGCCATTCGCGACAGCTTGCGCCAGTTCGGCAAGGACTATGGCGCCAGCCAGTCGGCCATGGTGGTGATGGAGCCGAGCGGGGCGGTGCGCGCCATGGTCGGCGGGCGCGACTATGGCGAGAGCCAGTTCAACCGCGCCACCGACGCGTTGCGCCAGCCCGGCTCGTCCTTCAAGCCGTATGTGTATACCGCCGCGCTGATGACCGGGAAATACACCCCGCAGACCATCGTGGTGGACGGGCCGATCTGCATCGGCAACTGGTGCCCGCAGAATTATGGCCGCTCCTATGCCGGCTCGATCCCTCTCATCACCGCGCTGACCCGCTCGCTGAACACGGTGGCGGTGAAGCTGGCGGAGAATATCGGCCGTGGCCGCATCGTCGATCTCGCCCATGCAATGGGCGTGAAAAGCGAGCTCAAGATCACCCGCGCTTTGCCGCTCGGCGCCGCCGAAGTGACGGTGCTCGACCAAGCGACCGGCTACGCCGTCTTCGCCAATGGCGGCATGTCGGTCTCGCCCCATGCGGTGATCGAGATGCGCACCCCCGCCGGCGAGCCGGTGTGGAACTTCGCGCAGGACGGGCCGAAGTCGAAGCAGGTCATCCCGCCCAACATCATCGCCATGATCAACCCCATGCTGAACAGCGTGGTGGAGAACGGCACCGGCCGGCGCGCGATGATTCCGGGCACCAAGGTCTCCGGCAAGACCGGCACGACCAATGCCTATCGCGACGCGTGGTTCGTCGGCTTCACCGGCAATTACGTCGGCGCCATCTGGTTCGGCAATGACGACTACACCTCGACCCGCAAGATGACCGGCGGCTCGCTGCCGGCGATGACCTGGCAGAAGGTGATGGCCTTCGCCCATCAGGGCATCGAGATCAAGCCGACGCCCGGCCTCGGCAACCAGCCCCCGCCCGTGCTCGACGGCGCCGTCGCGGAAGCCTCCGCCCTAAAGATCGAGGGCGTGCGCCGGCCGGTTACCCTCTCTCCCGCCGCCGCCGAGCGGCTGATGGGCCTCTCCGCCCGGATGCGCGACGCCGCCAGCCAGCCGCTGCGGCGCCCGACCGCCGCCGCCGATATCGCGGCCCCGGTGGCGACGGGCAGCAATTGAGGGCGGTGATGTTCGCGGTGATGTTCGTATCGGCCGGATTGACCTTCCCCACCCGCGCGCCCATGCATGGGCGCCCCGTCACCGCCTCGGATTGATCCGCCCTTGCGCGCCCTGCTCTTCTTCCTGACGCTGGCCATCGGCGCCGTCATCGGCCTCGGCCTCACCTGGGTGACCACGGTGCGCGGCTATGGCCCGACGGCGATCCGCGCCGGCGCGTGGGAAGCCTGGCCGAAGGCGGGAACCGAGGATGCCGATCCCTATGCGCGCGCTGCGCTCGCCCGCGCCGGCGAATTGCCGCTGGAACTGGCCGATGGCATCGCCTTCGTCGCCACCACCGACGATGCCGGCAAGCCGCTCGACGGGCGCTGCGACCTGCGCCTCTCCGGCACCGTGCCGCAGGCGCGCTTCTGGACGCTGACCGTCACCGACGAACGCGGCCGGCTGATCGAGAACGCCGCCCAGCGCAGCGGCTTCACCAGCCCGGAGGTGGTCTGGAACCGCGACGGCACGCTCGACGTCGCGCTCGGCCCCCGCGCCCGGCCAGGCAACTGGCTGCCGACCGGCGCGCGTGGACATATCGTCCTGACACTCCGCCTCTACGACACCCCCGTCGGCCTCGCCAGCCGCACCAGCGATGCGCCGGCCATGCCGAAGCTCATGACGGAGCGGTGTCCATGAAGCGGCTGATCCTGCCCATTCTCGCCGGCGTGGTGCTCGGCGGCATCGTCCATCTCGTGGGCGTACTGCTCATGCCCTATGTCGCCGACCAGGACGCCTATGCCCGCCTCGCGGCGGTCGGCGAGCTCAACACCGTCACCGGGATCGACGATCCCGGCGTCGACGGGGCGGTTCTGCCGGCCAGCGACCCGGCCTTCGTGACCGCCGTCTGCCTCTACGATCTCGCGGACGGGCCGGTAAAAATCCAGGTGCCGCCGACCGACGACTATACCTCGATCTCGTTCTACACCCGCTATGGCCTGCCCTTTTACGCGATCAACGACCGCTCGGCCAGCCGCAGCCTGATCGTGCTCGACCTGATGACCGCCAAGCAGCGCGCCGCCCTGCCCGAGGATGCGGATGTGACGGCGGCGGACCGGCTCGTGGTGGAATCACCGAGCCTCGAAGGCGTCGTGCTCATCCGCGCGCTGGTGCGCGAGCGCGGCGCCCGCGAGCAGGTGCGCACGCGGCTCGACATGGCCCGCTGCAGCAGCGCCTCATAGCGTCTCGCGTGGGGTGGCCGACGCGACAAGAGGTGCGGTCAGCGCGGGGGATGTCCGCACCATCTGCACCACCGGCAGAATAATGACCTCCGCCGCATCACCGAGGATCACCCGGCGCGGACGGCCGTCCGCCGGGTTGCGACGTGTGGGGAACGGCACGATCGAGCCCATCTCGCCCTCCGTAGCTGTCGCCCCGTGACCGGTCTGTCCCGGCCGGGACGCTGCGTTACGTCAACCGCACGCCACCATAACAAAGTGTCATGGTTAACGGCTTGCTAACGATCCAGCCCTAGCTTGGTTTCGCGAGGCTGTTGTGGCCCGCCGCACCCGATTCTCCAGCCAGCCTGCCCATGCCCTCCACACCCGGCTCCGGCCTCAAAGACCTGATCGACGATGCGCGTCGCCGGCACGAGGACACGCGGCCGGAGATGCTGCGCGCGCTGGTGAAACTCTACATCCAGGCGCCCGATCACGGCCCGGCCGAGCAGGCGCGCTTTGCCACGCTGGCGCGGCGGCTGTTCGATTCCGTCGACATCCCGGTCGCGGCCAAGCATGTGCGCGAGATCGCCGCGCGCACCGATCTGCCCCGCCAGCTCATGCTGCATCTGGCGCGTGGACCGCTGGCGGTGGCCGGGCCGGTGCTGCGCCTCTCCCCGGTGCTGACGGATGACGATCTGGTCGAGCTCGCCCGCACCGCCGCACCGGATCACCGCGCCGCTATCGGTGCCCGGCGGGATGTCTCGCCGGACCTCGCCAAGCGGCTCGCCGCGCTGCTTGATGAGCCACAGGCCGCTGCCGGGCCCGTGCCGAGTGACACCGTCTCGGGCGAGACCGGCGCCGTTGAAGACCGGCCCACCGAACCCGCTCCGGCCGACACATGGCTGGCGGTGCCCGCTGACACGGCACCGGAGGCAGGCTCCGCGCCCGTACCCACCACGGCTGATCCGGCAGCAAGCCCGGCCGAGGTCGACACGGTCGAGGTGACGGCTGCCGCCGCACCGAATTCCCCCGCGGTCCCGCCCCCCCGACCCCGGAGGAGGTGATGTCGGCGCGCGCGGAGCTTCCCGCACCACGCACGCCGGCAGCCTCGCCCGACCTCACCTTCTTCAACGCCAGCCCGGAAGAACGCACGGCGCTGCTCGCACGGCTGGTGACCCTCCCCCCGCTGCCGCTGGCCGAGCGCATAGGCGGGGGCGGCGATGCGCTGACCGAGGCGTTGCTGGACGCCGCCAAGGCGGACGACAAGGCGCGGCTCGCCGGCTTGCTGGCCGAGGCGCTCGATCTCGCGCCGGCGACCGGCCGGCGCATCGTCGCGGATGAGAGCGGGCAGGCGCTGGCCGTCGCCGCCCGCGTGCTCGGCCTGTCACTCGCCATCCTCTCGCGCATGCTGTTCCGTCTGCACCCGGCGACCGGGCGCTCGGCCGGCGAGATGACCCGGCTGGCGGAAATGTTCGATTCCCTGCCGGTTGGCAGCGCCCAGAACCTCGTCGCGCAGTGGCGCGGCGCACGCCGGGCGAGAAACGAGCGCGTGGAGGATGCTCCGCCGATCCGCAGCTATGCGGTGGCGCGCCCCGCGCCCCTCGCCACAGGCGAGACCGAGGGCCAGCGCGAGCGCGGCTGAGGTTTACTGGCTGACGGTGTCGAGGAAATGCCGGCCCTCGCGGTCCTCGATCTCGACGAACCACAAATCGGGGTCGAAGCGGATCTCCCGGCGCATCCGCTCCTCGCAATCGAGTTCGGTCGAGCCTTCGGGAACGATGGCGGCGAAGAGCCGCTCGCCGGGCTCATAGTCTCCCTCGAGCGAGGGCATGGCCGGCCCGTACAGCGTCGCCGTGCCGTCGAGCCGCGTCGCCTTGACGAAGACGGCGCCCGCCTCCTCCGCCCCGCGTCGGCGCACAGCGGCGAAGGCCCCCGCGCCATTGGCCCGGCGGATCAGCGCCGAGACCCAGATGGCACTTTTGAGCCGCATCGATCTGCTCGTTTTCCTACTGGATGGTGAAGCCGGCGACGGCGTTCAATTCGCGCACCAGCCGGTCGGAAATATCGCCGGTGACGGGCAGGCGCCGGTCACGCTCGAAGCGCTGAATGGCGTCGCGGGTCGCGTCACCGGTGCGCCCGTCGATGCGGATCGGGCCATAGCCGAGCCGCGCCAGCGCCTTCTGCACCTCCATCACCCGAGCAGACACCGCTACATCGGCCGGCGGCACGATGCCGGTGGCGGGCGCGGGAGCGATGGCGGCGGCAGGGGCAGCCGAAGCCGCGGGAGCCGCCGGGCGGGGCGGGGCCGCGGGCTTTACCGGCGGCAGCGGGGTCGCAGGAGCGGCAATGGGAGCGGCGGCCGGCGGCGCGGCAGGCTCCGCATTCATCGGCACCGGCGCGGCCTCGGGCGCCGTCGCCGGCTGGGCCGCCGGTGGGATCGGCACATGGCGCAGCTCATTGGGGGCGCTGACGGGTTTGGGCACATCCCGGCGCGCGCCCTGCAGCCACAGCGCGTTGAACAGGAAGCCGGCGCTGGCCACCGCCCCGAGGAACAGCATGAAAAGATCGGACCGGCGACGGCCCGAGCGATAGGGCTGCCCGGCGAAGCGCTCTCCGGGCAGGTCAATGTCGTCGACGAGCAGGTCGCTGGCGTAGGAACGCGGCATGTCCACCCAACCGGCGCGCCCCCCTGGCGCGTTGATCCCGCACTGTGTCATGCGGGGCTTAAGCGAACCCTAAAACATCCGCCGTGCTTAACAAGCCCTTGCGAAAATCCAGCGATTTCGCGCCTTTGCAACATCGGTTGGGCAAGGTCTTGCCGCTAGGATACGCCACTGAGGTAGTGGGTGACGGCCGCAGGATGCGTCATGTTCTTTCTGTTGCGCATGTGTTTCTGGTTGGGGCTCGTGCTCCTGCTGCTGCCGGGCATTACCGGCGGCTCCTCCAGCCATACGCCGACCGGCGAACCGAAGGTCAGCCCGATGGAGGCACTCTCCGCCGCTTCCTCCGCCGTGGCGGATGCCGGCGGCTTCTGCTCCCGCCAGCCGCAGGCCTGCGCCATCGGCGCCGGTCTGATCGAGATGATCGGAGAGCGGGCACAGGCGGGCGCGCAGTTCGCCCTGGCCTATATCAGCGAGCAGCTCATCGAGGAAAAACGCAAGGCCGCCTCCCGCGCGGCTGGTGCCCCGGCGGGCGACACGCTGACCACTCATGATCTCAGCCCGGCCTGGCAGGGCCCGAGACTGCCCGCCTCCCCCAGCGCCACGGGCGCGAACACACCGCCCCCGTCTCCGGTCGAGGCGACGCCCGGCGCCCCCGGCTCATCCGTGCCGCTGCCGCCGAAAAGGCCCGCCTGAGACGCCGACGGCCATTGCGCCGGGCCATGCCGCGCCCCTATATGCGCCCCTTGAGAGGCGCTGATGAGCACACGCACGATCGACAGCATCATCGAGGATTTTGAACTCCTCGATAATTGGGACGACCGCTACCGCTACCTGATCGAGCTCGGGCGCGCGCTGCCGCCCTTCCCGGAGGAAGCGCGCAGCGAGGCCACCAAGGTGCAGGGCTGCGCCAGCCAGGTATGGCTGGTCAGCGAGACGGCCACCGCTCCCGAAGGACCGGCGCTCGCCTTCCTCGGCGATTCCGACGCGCATATCGTGCGCGGGCTGATCGCCATCCTGCTGGCGCTCTATTCCGGCCGACCGGCGCCGGACATCCTCGCCGCCGACCCGGCCGCCGTGTTCCAGCGGATCGGCCTCAAGGATCATCTCACCCCGCAGCGCTCGAACGGGCTGCGCTCCATGGTCGAGCGCATCCGCGCCGATGCCCGGCAGGCGGTGGCGACCTCCGCCGCCTGAAACTTCTCGCTATCAAGCCGGCCCGGTCTCCTCCGGGGCGGTCCAACCGCGCACGAGGGTGCGGGATGGCCCCTGCGCCGCGTCGCTGAGACCGTAATGGCGGGCGAGACGGTCGAGCCCGAGCGCCAGCACGACCTTGGCCGTGCGCGCAGGCCAGGCGCGCTCACGCTCGACCTCTTCGAGACCTTTGAGGAAGCAGCACACATCAAGCAGCAGGCCGGAAAACTCCGGCCCGACCGCCTCAACGGCGCGGCCGAGCCGCTCGCGCGCCGCGAGCGCCGCCTCGGAGAAGGTGAGCCCCGGCGAACTGCCGCGCCCGCGCCGGGCGGGGGCGTTCCAGTCGGCGGTGAGGCGTGGCGTCATCTGCGCGCGCGTGAAATCGACCCGCAGCCGCTCGCCCGCGAGAAGCTGGGCGGGCGCGATGAAAGCCTTGCCGTCGCGCCCCCGACGACGAGCGAGCCAGCCGAGCGGCGACTCGTCGAGATCGATCTCGACCCGCGCGCACACCCCATCCACGACGACCTCGATCGTCTCCAGCGCCCGCTCACGCCCCATGGCCGCCCTCCCCCGTCAAACGGGCACGCACCTCATCCTCCAGCCGGCTGACCCAGCAATCCCAGCCGGCAACCTCGCGCCGCTCCTCAATCTGCCCGCACGCATGGTCGACGCTGGTGCGGTGGCGCCCGAAGGCGGCGGCGACCTCGGCCTGCGGAATGCCGAGCCCGACATGGGCGAGATAGAGCGCCAGCGCCCGTGCGCTGGACACACGACGCGGCCCGCGCCCGGCCGCCAGCAGCTCATCGAGCGCAACGCCGCTAGCACGGGCGGCAGCCTCGGCACAGATGGTGAGCGGCATGGGAAGGGCGAAGACGGGGGGCGGAAGCTCGGAGGAACGGCCGGGCCCCTGTGACGTGTGATACATGACAGCCTCCACAATCTAGGAATTTAAGCCTACTTCAGTGGAGAAGGCGAGACAAGAACAAATCACGAACATACAGGAGTGTGTCCAGCCTATTCAATGGACGATGCCGCATCGAAGACGCCTCATAAATCTAGGATTTTTATCCTCATCGCCATCGCACGCCGTATCCTCGGGCCTTCACGAGCAAGGAAGGGCGACGCATGGGAAACAGGTCACGGCTCATCCGGGCCATGCGTGTGGAGGAGCCGGCGGCGCAGATCGCTGCGCGGGCGGCGGCGCTGCGCCCGTTCATCGGGCGTACGGAAGTGGAGAAGGTCGCCGTCCTGTCGCGGCTGCTGCGCCAGGAGCGCCGGGCGGCCGCGCAAGGCGCCGGCTACGATGCCTGCCGCCACGCGGCACTGGGCCGCCTGCTGGCCGAGTGCCGGGCGAGGAGCCCCGCGCCACACGAAAACAGCCGCCGCGGATGAGCGCGACGGCCGTTTGTTCAGGCGACAGATGCGGCGGGGCTGGCCGCGGATAGGGTCAGCGCGCGGTGCGCCGGCGCTGCTGGCCGAGGCCCATTTCCTTCGCCAGCGCGGAACGGGCGGCGGCGTAGTTGGGGGCGACCATGGGATAGTCGGCCGGCAGGCCCCACTTCTCGCGGTACTGCTCGGGCGTAAGATTGTACTGCGTGCGCAGGTGACGCTTCAGCGACTTGAACTTCTTGCCGTCCTCAAGGCACACCAGATATTCCGGCGCGATGGACTTCTTGATCGGCACGGCCGGGCGCAGCGGCTCCGCCGGCGGCTCGGCGTCGACCTTGGTCACACGCTGCAGCGCGCTGTGCACCTCGCTCAGCAGATTGGCCAGATCATTCGCCGGAACGGGATTTTTGCTCACGTAAGCGGAGACGATATCGGCGGCTAGCTCTATATAATTGGCAACGTCCGGAGTGTCGCTCATGGCTCATTCTTTAGATGACATACGGAATTTGGTCCACCCGGCGCACAGCAGCTGCAGGCTCGCGCCGAGATCCGTAACAATACGTGACATTTAATCCTAAACCACTTGTTCAGGATACATGGATGGATAGATAAAATTCAAAAACACGCCACGCAAGATATTTCGACCTAAATTCGCATCTTTTCGTCGCGTGTTTTATGTCGCCCCATGCAAAGCTCGCCCGCCTACGACGAATTATCAAGGCCAGCGCGGCGTAGATCGGCCCCGGAGCGATGGCGCAATGGCGCACCCACTTGCGACACAGGGCCTGCCCAATTATCTCATGGAAGATCATCAGGAAGAAATCCCATGAACGAGGCTATTCGTCGACCCAAGGTGATAAAAAGCGATGCCGAGTGGCGCGCCCAGCTCACTTCGGAACAATATCGCGTGACCCGCGAGCACGGCACGGAATGCGCCTTTGGCGGTCCGCATCTGAGCCAGAAGGAGCCGGGTCTCTATCGCTGCGTGTGCTGCGACGCGCCGCTCTTCCGCTCCGACGCCAAGTTCGAATCCGGCACCGGCTGGCCGAGCTTCATGCAGCCGGTCGACGGCCAGGCTGTTACGGAAAAGCACGATTTCTCCTACGGCATGCACCGGGTCGAGGTGCTCTGCGCCACCTGCGACGCTCATCTCGGCCATGTATTTCCGGACGGGCCGCGCCCCACGGGCCTGCGCTACTGCATGAACGGCGTGGCGATGACCTTCACGCCCGACCGGGCCGGAGACGCCACGCCGTGAGCGAGCCGACCCCTGCCCTCGCCCACCCCCCGCTGGTGCGCACCGTCCATGGCGTCACCCTGAGCGATCCCCATGCCTGGCTGCGCGCCGAAAACTGGCGCGAGGTCATGCGCGATCCCTCGCTTCTGGCGCCAGACATCCGCCAGTGGCTGGAGGCGGAGAACGCGGCGACGGAGGCGTGGTTCGGCCCGCTCGCCGATCTGCGCCGCGACCTCGTGAAGGAAATGCGGGGGCGCATCAAGGAGGACGATTCCTCGGTGCCGGCCACCGATGGGCCCTACGCCTATTTCACCCGCTTCCGCGAAGGCGGTCAGCATCCGCTGATCTGCCGCCGGCCGGCTGGCGCGGTTGCCGGTGAGACCATCCTGCTGGATGGCGACGCGCTCGCGGAGGGCAAGGCCTATTTCCAGTTCGGCGACGCCCACCAGTCACCCGACCATGCGCTCTATGCCTGGACGGCGGACGAGGCGGGCTCGGAGTACTACACGCTGCGGGTCCGCGACATCGCCAGCGGCGCCGACCTCCCGGACGTGATCGACGAGACCACCGGCGACGTGCTGTGGAGTGCCGACGGCGCGTATCTGTTCTATATCCGCCGCGATCCCGAACATCGCCCGAGCTTTGTCTACCGACACCTTCTGGGCAGCGACCCAGCCGATGACATGCTGATCTATGAAGAGCCGGACAAGGGCTTCTTCGTCTCGCTCGGCCAGACCCAGTCCGGCCGCTTCGGCCTCATCTCCTGCGGCGACCATGACACCAGCGAGACCTGGCTGATCGACCGACATGACCCGCTGGCGCCGCTGGCGCTGGTCGAGCCGCGCGCGCCGGGCCTGCGCTACGGTGTCGAGCACCATCCCGATCTCAATGGCACGGAAAGCCTGATCATCGAGACCAATGCGGATGGCGCCGAAGACTTCAAGATCGTCGCCACCCCGCTCGCCACGCCCGGCCGGGGCAACTGGCGGGAGATCGTGCCGCATAAGCCGGGCCGGCTCATTCTCTCGGTTGCCGTGCTGCGCGGTCATCTGCTGCGGCTGGAGCGCGAGGACGGCCTGCCGCGCCTCGTCGTGCGCGCCCTCGCCGATGGCAGCGAACACGCGGTCGCCTTCGCCGAGGAAGCCTATTCGCTCGGCTTCGATGCCGGCTATGGCTTCGACAAGACCGAGATCCGCTTCACCTACGCCTCGATGACCACGCCGACCGAAGTGTGGGACTATGACGTGGCGAGCCTCGCCCGCGTGCTGCGCAAGCGCCAGGAGGTGCCCTCCGGTCACGATCCGGCGCGCTACGTCACCCGCCGCCTGCTGGCGCCGGCGGCCGATGGCGAGCTGGTGCCGGTATCGCTGCTCTATGCCAAGGACACGCCGCTCGACGGCACGGCGCCCTGCCTGCTCTATGGCTATGGCGCCTATGGCATCTCGATCCCCGCGAGCTTCTCGACCTCGCGCCTGTCGCTGGTCGATCGCGGCTTCGTCTATGCCATCGCCCATATTCGCGGCGGCACGGAGAAGGGCTGGCGCTGGTATCGCGAGGGCAAGCTGGCGGCGAAGACCAACACGTTCCACGACTTCATCGCCGCCGGCGAGCATCTGATGCGGGAGAAGATCGTCGCGCCCGACCGCATCGTCGCCCATGGCGGCTCGGCGGGCGGCATGCTGATGGGGGCGGTGGCCAATCTGCGCCCCGACCTCTTCGCCGGCATCGTCGCGGAAGTGCCGTTTGTCGACGTGCTCAACACCATGCTCGACGACACGCTGCCACTGACCCCGCCGGAATGGCCCGAATGGGGCAATCCGATCAGCGACGCGGAGGCCTTCGCGCATATCCGGTCCTATTCGCCCTATGACAATGTGAGCGCGCAGGATTATCCGGCGATCTTCGCTCTGGCGGGGCTGACCGATCCGCGCGTGACCTATTGGGAGCCGGCAAAATGGGTGGCACGGCTGCGGGCGACGAAGACCGACAACCGGCCGCTGCTCCTGCGCACCAATATGGAAGCCGGGCATGGCGGCGCCGCCGGGCGGTTCGACCGGCTGGAGGAGACCGCGCAGGTCTATGCCTTCGCCCTGACGATCGCCGGCGAGGCGTAGACGCGCGGCAGCTTCTCAAAAGCAAAGGGGCGCCAAATGGCGCCCCTTTTTCGTGGGTGATGACCGGCGGTCTCAGCCTTCGCGCGGGGCGACGCCGGAGACATGGTCGCGCAGATCCTGCAGCGAGGCGAAGCGCAGCGTGCCATCTGGCAGGTCCGCCTCGATCGAGCCGTCGGAATAGAGCTTGTAGGCCATGCCGCCGATGACGCCGGACTTGAGCACGGTGATCTCCGGCTCGGGCGCCGGCTCGTCGTCGCCCAGAAGGTCCGCCTCGCGCAGGAAAGCGGGCGGGGCGCCCGGATCCGGTCCGAGATCGGCGCGGGGGAACGGCTCGCGCACCAGCGGTTCGTGCAGCACGGGCTCGCGCAACGCCGGCTCGGCGAGACGCGGCTCGGGGGCACGCGGCTCGGGGGCGGCGCGCCGGACCTCCGCACGCGGCTCCAGCTTGTCCGGCGTCAGGCCGGGGAAGAACGGGCGCTCGGCCGGCGCGGCGGGCCGTTCCGGCGCCGGGGCGCGCTCGGGCAGGCTGCTGCGCAAGAAGGGCGGCGGGTCGCGCCGCACGGGAACCTCACGCTCGGTCTCCCGCACAATCTCGGAGGCGGAACGCGGGGGCGGCAGCGGCTCGAAAGGCAGCGCCGTCTCGGGCGCCTCCGGCTCGATCTGCGGCTCCGGCTCGACCACCGGCTCGGCCTCGCGCTTGCGGCGGAACCAGGACGGAAGGCCACCGGCGGCGGGAGCCGGACGCTCCTCGGCCTCGACCGCCTCAACCGGGCCCTCGGCCTCGGCCGCCAGGTCCGGCGCACGCTCAAGGCGCGGCTCCGGCTTCAGCTCGGGCTGCGGTTCCGGCTTTGCCTCGACCTTGGGCTCGGGCTTGGGAGCCGGCCGGGCCTCGGGCTTCGGCTCCGGGCGGGGCGCCGGCTTGGGCACGGGGATGGGTTCCAGCTCGGCGGCGGGCGCCGGCCGGGCCGGCTTCGCGGGGCGGGACGGGGCCGGCACGGCGGGCTCCGGCTCGGCGGCGAAGGGATCGAAACCGTCGGCGTCGAGGCCCAACGGATGCGCGTGGGCGTGCTCCTGCAACTCGTGATGCAGGTGGGTCGCCTCTTCCTCCTCGAACTGGATGATGCCGTCGAGCCGGTTGGAAACCTCCACCAGCGCCCGATGCACCAGGCCCAGCGCCACCAGCAGCAACCCGCCGACGAAAACGATGCTGCCGGATGTGAGCACCGCCGCGCCGGAAGTCGTTTCCGAGCTGTTCAGGCCTAACACGCCGCAGACGACGCCGATAACGGCTACCGCCATGCCGACGCCGATGACAATTGCACCCATCAACTCACTCCGCCCGACCGATTCGCGCTCGGCCTTGTTCACGTCGACTTTACGTCCAGACCTGCTTTTACAAAAGCTGCACAGGAAAATGCACCCCTCCACGGGTAATTCGTGGACAGTCTATCCACCGCCTTCACCCCTACGACCTTCGGCGGAGAAGATTTTCGGCGCACGCGATGCTTTTGGTTGTCGGGCGCGACGGTCCGCCCTATCTAGTCGGAGCCGCCGGGCGTGGTGCCGACGCACCCGCAACCGATGCCGGAGCGGCGCCGGATTTCATTTCGCGGAGACAGTTTCGATGTCCTTCACGCTTCCCGAGCTTCCCTACTCCTACGACGCCCTCGCCCCCTATATGTCGCGCGAGACGCTTGAGTATCACCACGACAAGCACCATCAGGCCTATGTCACCAACGGCAACAACCTGCTCAAGGGCACCGAGTGGGAAGGCCAGTCGCTGGAAGAGATCGTGAAGGGCTCCCACGGCAAGAATGCCGGCCTCTTCAACAATGCCGGCCAGCACTACAACCACCTGCACTTCTGGAACTGGCTGAAGCCGAATGGCGGCGGCGCCATCCCGGGCGAGCTCGAGAAGAAGATCGTCGAGGATCTCGGCTCGGTGGAGAAGTTCAAGGAAGACTTCATCCAGGCCGGCGTGACGCAGTTCGGCTCCGGCTGGGCCTGGCTCGCGGTCAAGGACGGCAAGCTCGTCATCGCCAAGACCCCGAATGGCGAGAGCCCGCTGGTCTCCGGCGCGACCCCGATCCTCGGCGTCGACGTGTGGGAGCACTCCTACTACATCGACTACCGCAACCGTCGTCCCGACTACCTCAAGGCGTTCGTCGAGAACCTGGTGAACTGGGACTACGTGGCCGAGCTTTATTCCAAGGCCGTCTGATCGCCGCGACGACCCGCATCTTCAAGGCGTCGGCCCCACGGGCCGGCGCCTTTTTGCTGCGCCCTACCCGGCATAGGGCCGGCGCGGGCGCGGCTGGTCACTGATGACGCAGTAATCCGCCCAGAAATTGTACTGGTAGGTCGAGCGCCACTGGTACAGCCAGTTGTCGCATTCCGCCTTGGTGCGGAAGCAGCCTTCCACGGTACGGGTCTGCAGGCGGTTGAGATAGAGCCCCCATTCGCGCTGGCCGGTGAAATGGCCGTACCAGAGCTTGTTGGGCGGAATGCTCTGCGCCATCACCTTGCAGTCGCCGCCGGGAAACGCGCCGGTGAATTCATAGGCCTGCGCCGCGCCGGCGGCGAGCGCCACACACGCCACGATCATCGCCATCATCGCCCGCATGACACGCCCTCCCTGCCGGATGCCCCATCTTAGCGGGGGCACACGGGGCTGGCGACCGGCGACGCGCGGCTAGAGCCAGCGCACCGCCCGCAGCAGCGCCACCAGCCCTGCCCCGAGCAGCCCGGCGATGAGGGTCACCGCCCAGAAGCCGTTCGGATCCTGTGCGCCGGGAATGCCTTCGACATTCATGCCCATCAACCCGGTAATCAGCGTCATCGGCGCGAACACCACCGTCACCGCCGCCAGCACCAGCATGGAATGGTTCATCTGCTCGGCGCGGCGTTCCACCATCTGGTCATAGATCACCGCCGCGCGGTCGCGCACCGAGTCGAGTTCCTCGGCGAAGCGCGTCACCCGGTCCGCCGCCTCGCGCAGCCGGTTGCGGTCGCGCGGGGAAAGCCACTCGGCATCCTCCAGCGAGAAATGGTTCAGCGCTTCGCGCTGCGGGGCGATGTAGCGGCGCAGGATGATGGCGACGCGCCGTACCTCCGAAACCTTCATGCTGAGATTGGACAGCGTCGCCTTGAACACCTGCTCCTCCAGCTCGTCCGCCTGCTCGGCGAGCGCGGTGATGACGGTGTCCATCCGGTCGACGAGGCGCATGGAGATGTCGGCGACGAACTCGCCGGGCGTGCGCGGGGCGCGGCCGCGCTGGATCGCGTCCTCGAAATCGCCCATGGCCGAGAGCGGGCGCTTGCGCACGGAGACGATGCGGTTCGGCTCCACCCAGAAGCGCACCGAATGCATCTCGTCCGGCAGCGAATAGGGCATGAGGTTGATGCCGCGCAGATTGAGGAAGGCGCCGTGCTCGTAGAGCGCGCAGCGCGGGCGCGTTTCCGCCGCCACCAGCGATTCAACGATGCCGGGATCGATGCCGGCGGCATTGTTCAGCCAGCTCTGGCCGTGGCGGTGATCGAGCTGCTGCAGGCTGATCCAGATGAAGGCCGGCGCGCGGGGCGGACCCTGGTGAATCTCCTCCCAGCCGGCGCGCCGCGCGCCGCCGGCGCCGTCGAAGATCCAGGCGCTGACCAGGCCTTCCGTATCGAAATCGGGCACGCGCGCACTCCTTCGGGTCGGCATGAACAGCCGATGAACGGCTGCATTGGAATGCGTTCAGTTTGATGAACCTATTGCAACAGCCGGTTCAGCTTGTGTTCTGGGGCACCGTTCTAGCTTTGACTTCATCAACGGCCAATACCGGCCGCGAGCGACCCGCAGAGTTCCGACGAGGACCGCCATGATCCGCCTCGCAAAGCCCACCAAGCTCGCCGCGCTTGCCCTTATCGGGGCGACGCTGGCCTCGGTTCCCACCGCGTCCTATGCGCGCAACAACACCGGCGCCGCCGTGGCGGCCGGGATCGCCGGCGGGCTGCTGCTCGGGGGCATCGCCGCCGCTGCCGCCAGCGACTATGACCGCGGCAACAACTACTATGCCCCGCCCCCGCCTCCCCCGCCGCGTTATGGCTACGGCTATGGTGGCGGTTACGGCGGCGGCTATGGCCCGCGCTACGTGCCGGCCTATGGGCCGGGCTACCGCCCCTACCGCCCGCGCTGCTGGGTGGAGACGCAGACCTTCTATAACCGCTGGGGCTATCCCCGCTCGCGCGACGTGGAAGTCTGCCGCTGAGCGGCACGGCACCGTATGAACGGGGCGGCGGAGCGATCCGCCGCCTTCGCCGTCAGTAGATGACCGGCTGCGGCTCGACCTTGACGATGCCGGAGCGGTCCAACGTCTCCAGCGCCGCACGCACCGCCACGCCGCCGACGACGAGATCGGGCGCCAGTTCCGCCAGCGGGATCAGCGCGAAGGCGCGCTCCATCATGCGCGGATGCGGAATTTCGAGGTCCGGCTCATCCACCCGGTCCTCGCCATAGAGCAGGATGTCGATATCGATGGTGCGCGGTCCGAAACGCACCTCCCGCGTGCGGTCCCGCCCGAAGGCGTGCTCGACGCCGAGCAGCATGTGCAGCAGCTCGCGCGCCGACAGCTCGGTCTCCACCGCCACCACCATATTGAGATAGGGCCCCTGCGGCACCGGCCCCCAAGGCGGGGTCTCGTAGAGCGACGAGCGGGCGATGATGGTGAGCCCGGTGCGGGCGATCACGCCTACCGCCTTCGCCATGGTGCCCGCCCGATCGCCCAGATTGGAGCCGAGGCAGAGATAGGCGGTGCGCTTCTCGACCTTGCGCGGCCGACGGATGAAGAAGTCAGGCGGCGCCACGGATCGCCTCCGTCACCCGCGCGGCCTGCACATGGGCGGCAACGTCATGCACGCGGATCATCGCGCAGCCGGCCATGATGCCGATGACGTTGGAGGCGATGGTGCCCGGCAGGCGCTCAGCCGGCGTGGTCTCGATCACCTTGCCGATCAGCGATTTGCGCGAGGTGCCCAGCAGCAGCGGAAAGCCGAGCTTGCCGATCTCGGCCAGCGAGCCGATGGCCTTCAGGTTCTGCTCGAAGCTCTTGCCGAAGCCGATGCCGGGATCGAGCGCGATGCGGTCGGGCCGGATGCCCGCGCGCGCCGCCCGCTCCAGCGCCTGCTCGAAGAAGGCGATGATGTCGGCGACGATATCGACGGTCGGATCGACGCTCGCCCGGTTGTGCATGGCGACCACGCCCGCATCATGGGCAGCCGCGACGCGCGCCATGTCCGGGTCGCCCATCAGCCCCCAGATGTCGTTGACGATGACCGCGCCCGCCTTCAGCGCCGCCTCGGCGACAGCGGCCTTCTGCGTGTCGATGGAGATCGGCACGGGCAGCCCCGCCAGCGCCTCGATGGCCGGGAGCACGCGGCGCAGTTCCTCCTCCACCGGCACCGGCGTGTGGCCCGGCCGGGTGGATTCGCCACCAATATCGAGAATATCGGCGCCCTCCGCGACCAGGCGGTGCGCGTTCGCCACCGCATCGTCCAACGCCGTGCTGCGCCCGCCATCGGAGAAGGAATCGGGCGTCACATTGAGGATGCCCATGATGAGCGTGCGGCCCGCATAATCGAGCCGGCGGCCACGCGCGTCGAAAAGGCGATCAGTGGGCGGAGGAAGTACAGCCATGGCGGTTCCGGCGTCGCGTGTCGTTCCCACCAAATCGCCCGCCACGCGGCGGAAGGCAAGGGCTGGCGGTCAGCCGGGCGGCGCCTTCGCCATTCCCCGGCTTGCCTCGCCGCACGCGGCGCGCTCTAAAGTGGCGTCAGACACGCCCGCAGAGGACCACCATGTCCGGTGACATCGACGGCAAGATCTTTCTCGGCCGCAGCGACACGCCCGAATATCTCTCGCTCAAGCTCGCCAACCGGCACGGCCTCGCCACCGGCGCCACCGGCACCGGCAAGACGGTGACGTTGCAGACGCTGGCGGAAGGCTTCTCACGGGCCGGTGTCCCGGTCTTCGCCGCCGACATCAAGGGCGACCTCTCCGGCATCGCCATGCAAGGCGAGGGACCGGACTGGATCCTCAAGCGCTGCGCGGAAATCGGCATCGACTATGTGCCGGACGAATTCCCGGTGATCTTCTGGGATCTGTTCGGCGAGCAGGGTCACCCGGTGCGCGCCACGGTCTCGGAGATGGGGCCGCTGCTGCTGGCCAGGCTGATGAACCTCAATGAGGTTCAGGAAGGCGTGCTCAACGTCGTCTTCCGCGTCGCTGACGAGCAGGGCCTCCTGCTGCTCGACCTCAAGGATCTGCGCGCTATGCTCGCCTTCGTGGCGGAGAATGCGGGCAAGCTCACCACGACCTATGGCAATGTCTCGGCCGCGACCGTTGGTGCCATCCAGCGCCAGCTTCTGGTTCTCGAAAATCAAGGCGCCGACAAGTTCTTCGGCGAGCCGGCGCTGAAGATCAGCGATCTCATGCGGGTCGAGCCGCGCTCGGGCTATGGCACGATCAGCATCCTCGCCGCCGACAAGCTGATGGGCGCGCCGCAACTCTACGCCACCTTCCTGCTCTGGCTGCTGTCGGAACTGTTCGAGGAGCTTCCCGAGGTCGGCGACCCCGACAAGCCCAAGGTCGTGTTCTTCTTCGACGAGGCGCACCTCCTGTTCGACGGCGCACCAAGGGCCCTGTTGCAGAAGATCGAGCAGGTGGTGCGGCTCATCCGCTCCAAGGGCGTCGGCGTCTATTTCGTCACCCAGAACCCGCTGGATGTGCCGGAAAGCGTGCTGGCCCAGCTCGGCAACCGGGTGCAGCACGCGCTGCGCGCCTTCACCCCGCGCGACCAGAAGGCGGTGAAATCCGCCGCCGACACCTTCCGCCCCAACCCGGCGCTCGACACCGCCCGCGTCATCACCGAGCTCGGCAAGGGCGAGGCGCTGGTCTCGACGCTGGAGGGCAATGGCACGCCTTCCATCGTCCAGCGCACGCTCATCGCCCCACCGGCCAGCCGTGTCGGCCCGATCACGCCGGAGGAGAGGAAGGTGGCGCTCCAGAGGAGCCCGGTGCGCGGCATCTATGACGAAACGCTGGACGCCGACTCCGCCTATGAGATGCTCGCCCGCCGCGCCGCCGAGAGCCCGGCCCCGGAGACGCCCGCCCCCACGCAGGCCGATGCCGCCGGCGGCGGCTGGATCAGCGATGTGCTGGGCGGGCTTTTCGGCAGCGGACGCACGCGCGGGCGCATGACGATCGGCGAACAGGTCACGCGGCAGGTGACGCGCGAGGTGACCAATCAGGTCACAAAGGCCATCCTGCGCAACATTCTCGGCGGGGCGCGACGGCGCTAGCCACCCCTACCCCCGCCCCGGCGGGGCCAATCGCACAAGGAACTTTCTGATGAGCGATCTCGATCGCGTCCTCGCCGCCGTCGATGCCGATCTCGACGGCGCCCTGGAACGGCTCTTCGCCTTCCTGCGCATTCCCTCGATCTCGACCGACAGCGCCTATGCGAGCGAATGCCGCCGCGCCGGCCAGTGGCTGGTGGACGATCTCGCCGGCCTCGGCCTCGCCGCCAAGCTCAACGACACGCCCGGCCACCCGGTCGTCACCGGCATCTCGCAGCTCGGCACCGGCAAGCGCGTGCTGTTCTACGGCCATTACGACGTGCAGCCGGTCGATCCGCTGGAACTGTGGGAGAACCCACCCTTCGAGCCGAAGATCGTCGAGGGGCCGAACGGGGTGAAGCGTATCGTCGCGCGCGGCTCCTCCGACGACAAGGGCCAGGTGATGACCTTCGTCGAGGCCTGCCGCGCCTATCTCAAGGTCACCGGCACGCTGCCCGTCGACGTCACCATCATGGTCGAGGGCGAGGAGGAGAACGGTTCGGGCAACCTGCCGCCCTTCCTTGAGGCCAACCGCGACGCGCTTGCCGCCAACCTCGCGCTGGTCTGCGACACCTCGATGTGGAACGCGACGACGCCGGCCATCACCGTCTCGCTGCGCGGGCTGATGCATGACGAGATCGTCGTCACCTGCTCCAATCGCGACCTGCATTCGGGCTATTATGGCGGGGCCGCCGCCAACCCGCTGCATGTGCTCTCCACGATCATCGGTGCCGTGCATGGGCCGGAGGGGCGCATCACCATTCCAGGCTTCTATGACGGCGTGGTCGAGCCGCCGGACGAGGTGAAGGCGCAGTGGAACACGCTGGGGCTGACGCCCGAGGTGTTCCTCGGCCCGATCGGCCTGTCACAGCCCATCGGCGAGCAGGGCCGCTCGCTGGTGGAGATGACCACCTCGCGCCCGACCTTCGAGGTCAACGGCATGTGGGGCGGTTATATTGGCGAGGGCGCGAAAACCGTCATCCCCTCCATCGCCACGGCCAAGATCTCCTGCCGCCTCGTCGCCGGACAGAACCCGGTGCATGTGCGCGACGCGGTGCGCGCTTTCGTGCGCAGCTTCATTCCCGCCGACTGCTCGGTCGCGTTCCGCGGCGGCGAGGGCTCGCCGGCGGTCGCCGTCTCCCATGACAACCCGAACCTCGCCAAGGCCAGCGCCGCGCTGGGCGACGAATGGGGCAAGCCTGCGGTGACAGTCGGCGCGGGCGGCTCGATCCCGATCGTCGGCCATTTCAAGAAGACGCTGGATCAGGACACGCTGCTGATCGGCTTCGCGCTGGACGATGACCGCATCCACTCGCCGAACGAGAAATACGACCTCGCCTCCTTCCACAAGGGCATTCGCAGCTGGGTGCGCGTGCTGGCGGCGCTGGCCGACTGAGCCGCGCCCTGAAAGTCGCATGGCGGGGTCTTGCCCGCCAAGGGTCTAAAGTCGCGTGGCGGGGTCTTCCCCGCCATGCCAGAACCGCTCACCCGAAACTGCCGGCCGCGTGAGGCGGCCGCGACGCGCGGAGCCTTTCCGATGTCCCATAGCTGGACCCGCACCTTCACCTATCTCGACGGCGCCTGGCATGAGGGCAATGTGCCGATCATGGGCGTGCGCACCCACGCCGCCTGGCTCGGCACTTCGGTGTTCGATGGCGCCCGCGCCTTTGAGGGCGTGACGCCGGACCTCGAACTGCACTGCCTGCGCGTCAACCGCTCGGCGGTCGCGATGGGGCTGAAGGCGGTGGTGCCGGTGGAGAAGTGGATCGAGCTGACCCACCAGGGCCTCAAGCACTTCGCGCCGGATGCCGCGCTCTATATCCGGCCGATGTACTGGGCCGAATATCCCGGCGCGCGCACGGTGGATGCGGATGCCGAGTCGACCCGCTGGTGCCTCAGCCTCTATGAGGCCGGCATGCCCGACCCGGCGCATGGCACGGCCATCACCCTCTCGCCCTTCCGCCGCCCGACGGTGGAATGCGCGGTGACCGACGCCAAGGCCGGCGCGCTCTACCCGAACAATGCCCGCGCGCTAGTCGAGGCGCATAAGCGCGGCTTCGATAATGCGGCGCTGTGCGACATGCTCGGCAATGTCGCCGAGCTCGCCACCGCCAATGTCTTCATGGTGAAGGACGGCGTCGCCTTCACCCCCGCCGCCAACGGCACGTTCCTCGCCGGCATCACCCGCACCCGCACCATCGGCCTCTTGCGCGAGGCGGGCGTCGAGGTGGTCGAGACCTCGCTGCGCTGGGAGGATTTCCGCGGCGCGGACGAGCTGTTCACCACCGGCAACTACTCGAAGGTCTCCCCGATCACCCGCATCGAGGAGCGCGAGTTGCAGCCCGGCCCGGTCTATCGCCGCGCCCGCAAGCTCTATTGGGACTTCGCCCATAGCTGATCGAAAGCCTGGCCCCGCCATGAACGAAGCGCACGCCCTCCCCTCGCTCGACGCGCTGGTCGAGGGGGTGCGCGCCGGCAACCGGGCGATGCTGGCGCGGGCGATCACGCTGGTGGAATCGCGCAAGGCCGAGCACCGCGCACGGGCGGAAGATCTGCTGCAGCGCCTCCTGCCCTTCACCGGCACGGCGATGCGCGTCGGCATTACCGGCGTGCCGGGGGTGGGCAAATCCACCACCATCGACACGCTCGGCACCCACCTCACCGCGCAGGGGCACCGCGTCGCCGTGCTGGCGGTCGATCCCTCCTCCTCGCGCTCCGGCGGCTCGATCCTCGGCGACAAGACGCGGATGGCGCGGCTCTCCATGGATGCGCGTGCCTTCATCCGCCCCTCGCCCGCCGCCGGCACGCTGGGCGGGGTCGCCGCCCGCACCCGCGAGACGCTGCTGATCTGCGAGGCCGCCGGTTTCGATATCGTGCTGGTCGAGACAGTCGGCGTCGGCCAGTCCGAGACGGCGGTGGCGGACATGACCGACACCTTTCTCGTGCTGATGCTGCCCGGCGCCGGCGACGAGCTTCAGGGTATCAAGAAGGGCATCATCGAACTCGCCGATATCGTCGCGGTGAACAAGGCCGATGGCGAGAATGCCGTCCGCGCCCGCGCGGCAGCGGCCGAGTACCGCGCCGCGCTGCATGTGCTGGGTGGGCGCGAGGCGCATTGGAGCGTGCCGGTGCTCACCTATTCCGGCCTCACCGGCGCGGGCATCGACGATCTCTGGCAGCAGGTGGCGCTGCATCGCAGCCGCGCGCAGGCCGCCGGCAGCTTTGAGGCCAAGCGCAGCGCGCAGCAGGTGAAGTGGATGTGGACCCTGTTCGACGAGCGCCTGCGCGCCCGGCTGCGCGCGGATGCCGCCCTCCGCGCGGAACTCGCGCGGATCGAGGCGGAGGTCGGCACGGGGCGGCTCTCCCCCGCCCTCGGCGCCGGCCGCATCGCCCTGCAGCTGGGTTTGTGAGAGATCACACCCTCAAAATGCCGGATTGAACGTGTTAGGGTTCGGGTTCCACCATTCTGGTGAACGGATACTGCCCGGAGCGGGAGGTTCAGCCCGCTCGGTTCAACGTACCGAAGCACGCCGGAGGCTGTCATGAGCAAAGTGGACCTCAGCGGACGACGCATCTTTCTCGTCGAGGACGAAGCCCTCGTCGCGATGATGATCGAGTCCATGATCGAGGAACTTGGCGGCACCGTCGTCGGCACCACATCGGCGGTGAGCGACGCGCTGAATTTCGTCGCGGAGCGCCATGCCGACATCGACGTGGCCCTGCTCGACCTCAATCTGAACGGCAAGCGGTCTTATGACGTCGCCGCGGCGGCCAGTGGCCATGGCATCCCCGTGGTGTTCGCGACCGGCTATGCCGATGACGACCTCATCGCGGACTGGCGCACCCGTCCGGTGCTGACCAAGCCGTTCCAGCTCGCCGAGCTCGAAGGCGCCCTTCTGCGCGCGCTCGACGCCCAGACCGCCTGACCCTTCCCGCCATGCCGCCGGTGCCGCCTCCCCTGCGCGTGTTGATCACCGGCTTCGGCCCCTTCCCCGGCGCACCGTCCAACCCTTCCGCCATGCTGGCGCGGGCGTTCGCCCGCAGCCGCCGGCTGCCCGGTGTCCGGCTCAGCGCCGTGACGCTGCCGACCGAGTGGCAGGCCACCGAGGGTTTTCCCGCCTTTTTGGCGCAGGAAGCGCCGGATATCGTGCTGATGATCGGCCTCGCCGCCCGGCGGCGGGCGCTGTGCATTGAGATTTCCGGGCGCAATGGCGGCGGCAGCTTTCCCGATGTCGCACGGCGACGCCCCGTCTCGCGCGTCATCGCTCCCGGCGGCCCGGCCCGCATCGCCTGCCCCGCCCGGCCCGCCGCGCTGCGTCACGCCCTCTCCGGCGCCGGCGTGCCCGCCCGGCTGTCGCGCGATGCCGGGCGCTACATCTGCAACGCGCTGGCCTACCGCGCCTATGGCTGGGCGCAGGCCGAGGGACGGCGCGCCGTCTTCGTTCACGTCCCGCTGCCCCGCCCCGGCCTGACGCTGGCGCAGATGCACCGCGCGCTAGAGGCGCTGCTGCGGGCGCTCATCGCCCAGCGGCGCGCGGCGCCTATTGAGCGGGCTCGACGGTGATGCGGATCGAGGCGTACCAGGCGGCGAGGTTGGCGATGTCGGCATCGGTGAGATCCTTGCTCACCACCGTCATCATCTCGTTGCTGCGCCGGCCGGCGCGAAAATCCTCCAGCGACTTCATCAGATACATCTCGACCTGACCGGCGAGGTTCGGCGCCTCGGGATGCTGCGACAGGCCGTTGGCGCCATGGCAGACCGCGCATTGGGCGGAGGCCTTGGCGCGCCCGGCCTTGGCGTCCTGTGCTGTGGCCAGGGCGGTGGAGGCGAGAAGAAGCGCCGCCGCAGCGAGCGGCGCGAGAGGTGAAGATGGCATCGGCTTTCCCGGCATGGATGCGTGAGGAACGCCCGCGACCGGGGTGGGCCGCGGGCGTCGATCTGACGGAGAGTCCTACTTGCCGTAGGAGATGCGGTAGATCGCCCCCGACGTGTCGTCCGAGACCAGCAGCGAGCCGTCATTGAGCTGCGCCACCGCCGCCGGACGGCCGAGATACTCGCCATTGCCGGTCAGCCAGCCCTCGGCGAAGGGCTCGGCCTTGGCCGCCGTGCCATCCTCGTTGAGCGTGGTGAACATCACCCGCGCGCCCACCGGCACGGTGCGGTTCCAGGAACCATGCTGCACCGAGAAGATGCCGCCGCGATACTTCTCCGGGAATTGCTGGCCGGTATAGAAGGTCATGCCGAGATCGGCGGCATGCGCGACCATCTCGACCTCCGGCTTCACCGCATCCGCCGGGGGCGTCGCGTCCTTGTACTCGACGGTGCGCACCGAGCCGCCGCCGAAATAGGGGAAGCCGAAATTCTGCCCGGCCTTGGTGGCGCGATTCAGCTCGCCCGGCGGGATGTCGTCGCCCATGCCGTCCACCTGATTGTCGGTGAACCAGAGCGTCTTGTCCTTGGCATTGAAGTCCATGCCGACGGAATTGCGCACGCCCCAGGCATAGACCTCGCGGTTCTTGCCGTCGCGGTCCATGCGCACGATGCCGCCGATGCCGACCTTCTTGTAGAGGTCGTACTTCTCCTGCGGGAACACGTTGAAGGGCTGGCCGAGCGTTATGTAGAGCTTGTCGTCCGGCCCGATGCGGCAGACGCGGGTGGTGTGGTTGTAGGATTCCTCGGCGCGCGGGATCAGGTCGCCCTGCTTGACCACCTGGAAGGCGGCGACGTCCGGGCCCTCATAGAAATACTCCGCCGCCGGGAACAGCAGCACGCGGTTCTGCTCGGCGACGAACAGGAAGCCGTCCTTGGAGAAGCAGACGCCATGCGGCAGCTTGAACTGCACCGAAGGCGCGAAGACCTTCACCTCGTCGGCCACGCGGTCCTTGTCGCGGTCCGTCACCGCCCAGACCTTGGATTTGCGGGTGCCGACGAAGACAACGCCGGTGGTCGGCCCGATCGCCATTTCGCGGGCATCCGGCACGATGGCGTAGAGCGAAATCTTGAAGCCGTCCGGCAGCTTGATGCCGGCGAGCGTCTTGTTGAACGCGTCGACGCGCGGGCCGGTCTGCGGCACCGTTTCCATTTCCATGGAGGCGCCGGTCGACTGGAAGTTGGACAGCTTCTCCAGATTGTCGGTCGATTGGGCACGGGCGGCGCCGGTCAGCGCCAGCACGCCGGCAAGCATGGTCGAGGCCAGCAGCGCGCCAGCGCGCCCGCCGGAACGGTTCTTGGACATGGGGTTCCTCCTAAGTGCCGGGCCTCGAACGGGCCCGTTGCGCCGGCACGCTAGCACGCGCGTCGCTGACGTTAAGTCAGCCATGATGACGTTATTGGTTATTTCTTTTTACCGCGGCCACGAATGCGACCACAAATATTGCCACGACAAAGCCATGTAGCATTTCACTACTACAATTGAACCACGATGACTTGATTTCTACATTATAACGCATACCACCGCCGGATAGCCCCGGCTTGGGCGGTCATGTTCCCGGCGACGAATCCTGCTAAGTCGTTGGCGCAGAGCCGGTCGCCTCGGGAAGGAGGCGGCGCCGGCTCGGGAGGCCACGGCGCGCATGACGATCTATCTGCCGATCGCGGAACTGCCGGTGAACATCTTCACCCTGCTGGCGATGGGCCTCGGGGTCGGGTTCATTTCCGGCATGTTCGGCGTCGGCGGCGGCTTCCTGATGACGCCGCTGCTCATCTTTCTCGGTGTTTCGCCGGCCGTGGCGGTGGCGAGCGTCTCGACCCACATGGCCGCCTCCTCCTTCTCCGGCACGCTGAATTATCTGCGGCGCAAGCAGGTGGACACCCAGCTCGGCTTCGTCCTGCTCATCGGCGGTCTCACCGGCACGCTGGGAGGCGTGCTGACCTTCATGCTGCTGCGCCGCTTTGGCCAGCTCGATCTGGTGATCGCGGTCTCCTACATCGTGCTGCTCAGCGCTATCGGCACGCTGATGGTGGTGGAGAGCCTGCGCGCGCTCACCCGGCGCTGGCGCGGCGAGCCACCCATGGTGAAGCGGCCGGGGGCGCATCCCTGGTTCCTGCGCATGCCGTTCAAGATGCGCTTTCGCCAGTCGCGCATCTATGTCTCGGTCATCCCGGTGCTCGTCATCGGCTTCCTCATCGGCTTTCTCGGCGCGCTGATGGGCATTGGCGGCGGCTTCCTGCTGGTGCCGGCGCTGATCTATCTTCTGCGCGTGCCCACCCTCACCTCGGTCGGCACCTCGCTGATGCTGACGCTCGCCACCATGCTGGCGGCCATCGTGATGCAGGCGGTGCTGAACCAGACGGTGGACGCGGTGCTCGGCCTCATCCTCATGGTCGGCGGCACCATCGGCGCGCAGTTCGGCACCCGCGCCGGGCAGGCGCTGAAGGCGGAAAATCTGCGCCTGCTGCTCGGCCTTCTCGTGCTCGCCGTCGGGTTGCGCGTCGCCTATGACCAGACGCGGCAACCGGCGGACCTGTACAGCGTCACCATCAATGAGCGGGCGCGGTGATGAGCGCCACCCGCCGCCTTCTTCTCGCCCTCGCGGTGCTGCTGGCCCCCGCCAGCCTCGCACTGGCGCAGACGCCGCCCCCGCTGGTGCTGTCGCTGTCGAAATCGCGCATCACCATCACCTCGAGCTTTTCCGGCGACAGCATCGTGCTGTTCGGCGTGGTCGAGCGCGCGCCCGGCGAACCGGACCGCCCGCGCGATGTCGTCGTCACCGTGCGCGGACCGGATGAGAGCTTCGTCGCGCGGCGCAAGGAACGGCGCTTCGGCCTGTTCGTGAATGTCGACAGCCGCGCCTTCCTTGCCGCTCCGTCCTATCTCGCCGTGCTGAGCAGCCGCGATCCGGCGCTGATGTCCGATCCTGACACGCTGCGGCAGGAGCAGCTCGGCCTCGCCAATAACCGCTTCCTCCAGCGCGTCGGCGCCGACTACGCGGATGTCGTCCCGGATGACCCGTTCCGGCAGGCATTCCTGAGGGTCAAGCAGGCCGAGCACCTCTATGTGGAAAACAAGCAGGGCGTGGAATTCATCGCCCCGCATGTGTTCCGTACGGTTATCCCGATCCCCGGCACCGCCCCGATCGGCACCTATCAGGTCTCGGTGAAGACCTTCATCGACGGCGATCTCGAGAGCCGGGGCATGGTGTCCCTCGAAGTCGCCAAGGTGGATTTCGAGCAGACCGTCGCCACCGCCGCGCAGGATCATCCCTGGCTCTACGGCCTCGCAAGCGCGCTGGGCGCGCTCGCCGTCGGCTTCATCGCCAGCGTCGCCTTCCGCCGCGACTGATTTTCGCCCTGGCGCCACGAGAGGGGTGACTCGGCGCGCGATCAGGATAATATAGGGGGGTACCCTATATTCGAGCGGATCATGTCCCACACCATCAAGGAAAAGTCCCGGCTGCTGGCACGGGTGCGGCGCATTCGCGGGCAGGTCGAGGCGGTCGAGCGGGCGCTGGAGGCGGAGCTCGGCTGCGCCGACGTGCTCCAGCTCGTCGCCTCCGTGCGCGGGGCGATGAACGGCCTGACGGTCGAGCTGATCGAGGACCACATGCGCCACCATGTCGTCGATCCCGCAACCGACACCGACCGCGACCGCGCGCGCGGCGCCGCCGAGCTGATGGACGTCATCCGCACCTATCTCAAATAAGCCTGTCTCACCTGAGCCCGGAGCCCGCCATGCACGCCCCCATCCCCGCCGCGCTGCAACCCGCCGGCCCGCTATCCGACCGCCACGCGCACAACTTCCTCGGCGACCGCCACCGCCGCCATGAGCGCCGCACCTGGATCGTCATCGCCATCACCGCGAGCGTCATGGTGCTGGAGATCGTCGCGGGCTCGCTATTCGGCTCCATGGCGCTGCTGGCCGATGGCTGGCACATGTCGACCCACGCGGCCGCCATGCTGATCACCGCGCTGGCCTATCGCTACGCCGCGCGGCACGCCAATGATCCGCGCTTCAGCTTCGGCACCGGCAAGGTGGGCGACCTCGCCGCCTTCGCCAGCGCCGTGGTTCTCGCCATCGTGGCGATCCTGATCGGCTGGGAGAGCGCGCTGCGTCTCACCGCGCCGGTCTCGATCGAGTTCCGCGAGGCGATCATTGTGGCCAGCTTCGGGCTGGTGGTGAACCTCGTCTGTGCCTGGCTGCTGCGCGACGACCACGACCATCTGCACGGCCACAGCCACGGGCATCATGGGCACGGGCATCACGGGCACGCGCATGAGGATCATCACGACCACGGCCACGCGCACGGCCATCATGACCATGCGCATCATGACCATGACCACGCTCATCCCCACGCCCATCCCCACGCTGAACCCGCCGCGGCGGCACCGACGCAGGACAACAACCTGCGTGCCGCCTATCTCCATGTGCTGACCGACGCGCTCACCTCGGTCTTCGCCATCCTCGCTCTGCTCGGCGGCAGCCTTTACGGCTTCCTCTGGCTCGATCCGGTCATCGGCATCGTCGGCGCGCTGGTCGTCGCCCGCTGGTCCTTCGGCCTGCTGCGCGACACGGCTGGCGTGCTGCTCGACTTCACACCGCGCGCCGGCCTGCCGCAGACCATCCGCGCCACGCTGGAGGAGCAGGGCGCGGAGGTGACGGACCTGCATGTCTGGCAGGTCGGCCCCGGCCACCACGCGGCGGTGGTCGCGCTGCGCAGCGCGACGCCGCGCGCGCCGGCCGCCTACAAGCACGATCTGGAGCACATTGAAGGGCTCTCGCACGTCACCGTGGAGGTGAACCCGGTCGAGGCCCGTGCGGCCTGAGGGCCGGGCTACACCGCCGGCTCGGGCGCGACGGCAACCCCGGCGCGCTCCAGCACCCGCGCCGCCTTCAGCGCCGCGTCCTCGCGCCAGGGCGCGGCGATGAGTTGCACCGCCACCGGCAGCCGCTCATTGAGCGGGATCGGCGCGGCGACCACCGGAAGGCCGATGAAGGAGATCGGCTGGGTGTAGATGCCGATATTCGGCCGCACCAGCATCTCGCGCCCGTCGAGCACGAAGGTCACCTGCCCGCTCTTTGGCGCCGGCACCGGCGAGGCGGGGGCGATCAGCACGTCATACTCGGCGAACAGCTCCAGCGCCCGCTCGCGGAACCAGCGGCGCAGGATCTGCGCCCGCGCGATCCAGGCGGCGGGCAGCACCGCGCCGGCCAGCAGCCGCTCGCGCACCGCCGGGTCGAAATCGCCGGGTCGCGTGCGCATGCGGTCGAGATGCAGCGCCGCGCCCTCGGCCATGGTGATGAGATAGGCGGCGGCGCGCGCCCGCTCCACCTCCGGCAGCTCCACCGAGCGCTTGGCGCCCAGCGCCCGCGCGGCGGCGGCCACCGCCGCATAGGTCTGCAGCGAGCCCTGCCGCGCGAACCAGCCGCCGAGCACGGCGACCTTGAGATCGCCCGGCGCGTCCAGCCGCTCCAGCACCGGTTCGGCCGGCATGTCGGCCAGCGCCGGGTCGTCCGCATCGGGGCCAAGCAGCGCGTCATAGCTGGCCGCGAGGTCGCCGACAGTGCGGGCGAAGGGGCCGAGATGGTCGAGGCTGGCCACGAAGGGGAAGCTGCGGGCGCGCGACAGCCGGCCATAGGTCGGCTTCAGCCCGAAAATGCCGCAGAAGGAGGACGGCACGCGGATCGAGCCATTGGTGTCCGAGCCGAGCGCCAGCGGCACCAGCTTGCCGCCGACCGCCGCGCCCGAGCCGCCCGACGAGCCGCCGGCCATGTGGCCTATGGCGTGCGGGTTGCGCGAAATGCCGTCATGCACATTCTCGCCGGTGAAATCATAGGCATATTCGCCCATGTTCAGCCCGCCGAGGCACACCGCATCGGCAGCGTTCAGCCGCTCCACCAGCGTCGCGTCGCGCGGCGCGGGCGGCCGGTCGCGGTTGATCTTCGAGCCGGCCCGCGTCGGCAGGCCCTTCAGGTCGAACAGATTCTTCACCGCGAAGGGCACGCCGGCCAGGGGGCCGAGCGGCTTGCCGGCGGCGCGGCGGGCGTCGATCGCGTCGGCCTCGGCACGGGCGCGGGCGGCGGTGACGTCGGTAAAGGCGTTGAGCACCGGGTCGACCACGGCGATGCGGGCCAGCGCCGCCTCGACCACGGCGCGCGCGCTGACCTCGCCAGCCCGCACCGCGGCGGCGAGATCCAGGGCGCTGCCGCCCAACAATTCGATCACCCGGTCGGTATCCACCTCGGTCAGGCTCATGGCCGGTAGACCGGTGCCGGCTCGGCCTCGTCGGGCAGCGGCAAGTCCGTCACCAGCGCGGCCATGGCGACGGCGGTCTTGAGGTGCATGAGCACGCGCGGGCGCAGCGTCTCCTCAAGCGGCAGGGCCTGAACCGCCAGCCCGCCATCCAGCAGTGCCGCCAGAGCCTCGTCGGTGATGTCCCAGTCCGCCATGCTCGCCCTCCCCACCGGATGGTATTAGATTGCATACAATCACGGTGAACAAGTCCATTTTTCAGTCAGGGCGCCCGAACGCCGCATCTTCGACCATGTGCGGCTCCCACAGGGCCACAACTTACACACAGGCGCTCTTGCCAAGCGCAGGCCGCGCAATTAGGTTCCGCGCCGTTCTGGCACGCAGCTGTAGCTCAGTTGGTTAGAGCGCCGGTCTGTGGAACCGGAGGTCGGTGGTTCGAGCCCACCCAGCTGTACCAGAATGATTGTCGGGCACGCTCAGCCGCCCGTCTGCGTCAGGCAGATATAGAGCGACGTGTCCGCCCCCGCCTCCTTCAGCTTGAGCCAGACATCGGCACGCACCCGAAGGCGCGATCCGTATTTGCGGGCATAGGCGACGGCGAACTGATCCGCCGCGTGAGCTTCCTCGGCCGACATGACGTCACTCCCGGCTGCCGGACGTCGCGATTCACGTCCGCGGAGGGCCATGCAAGCGGACGGCCAGACCGCACCAAGGCACGGTCTGGGATAAGCCGGCGGCGCGAGAGCTGCCGCGCCGCCGGTTGTCTCGGTCAGGGCGCGAGCACGCCGGGCGCCGCGACCGGCTTGGGATAGGGCAGATCGTCCACCAGCTTGGCGCCCGGCTTAGCGTCGGCGAAGAGCGGGTTGAGGTCGATGGTCAGGTAGTTCAGCCGGTTGGCGTAATTGGCGATGCTCAGCCGGTTGTTGGTGAGATCCTTCACCACGACCCATTGCGTGTAGTCGGAGCTCAGCGAGCCGTCCGGATTCTTGAACTGGGCGATGCCGACGGGGATGTCCACATTGTTGAGGATGTGGCCGACCATCTGCGCGGCGCCAGCCGCGTCCTTCGGCTGCTCCGCGTAATGGCGCAGGAAGGCGGCCTTCACGAAGCGCGAGGGCGGCGTGTAATCGCCCGGCAGGCCGATGCCGCCGCCGCCCGCGCCAAGCTCGGTCACGTTGAGGTTGCCGACAGGGCGCTGCGCCACCGCGACGGTCGACAGGCTCAGATAGTTGCGCAGATTGTTCAGGTGCCAGTCATAGGTCGGCGCGTTGGTGAGCACATGGGCGGCGTTGTCGTGGATGCGCACCTCGCCGCCGACATATTCGACGACGATGCCCGCCCCGCTGCGATCGACGAAGACGAAATGGATGGTCGGCGGCGTCGGCCCGCTCGGCAGGCTGTCATCGGCCCAGACCTTCATCGTCGCGAGCCCGGCGCGCAGATCGGCGACATTGGCGAAGCTGCCCAGCACCCAGCTGCCGAAGGTGAGCACGGACTGGTACTGCGTGTCCTGCGGCGTCACGGTCTGGTACTGGGTGAAGCCGGGCAGGAAATTGGCGCTCATCGAGAGGCCCTCGGCGTTCTGCCCATCGAGCAGCGCGCCGCCGGGAATGATGCCGGCACTCACCCCGACCACAGAGAATTTCGTCGTCACCTTCAGGTCCGGCAAGCCGGTTGCCTTGGGCGCGGACAGGGTGAGCGTGGTGCCCTTGGGCTGGCTCACCAGCGTCCATTTCATGTCATAGGCCCATTCCATGGTGCGACCGGCGACCACCGATTTGTCGGCGGCGACGATGTCGACGGCGGTGCAGGCGAGGCCCGCATTCACCATGGCGAGCAGCGAAAGCGCAGTAGCCGCAAGGCGCAACATTGGGGTACCTCCTGTTTTGTCATTTTCTTCGCTAGATGATGCCAGTGATCGGCACCACCGTGCATTGATGATTATCGCTCGCGCCGGGACGCCGCCATCCCATCGGGTCAGCTTCCCGGATCGGCCTTTGCGGGCTCATCGCCGCCTTTTTGAATGATACGTCGCCGGAGCCTTCATGCCCATCTCGCGCGGTTCCTTCATTGTCTCGACGCTGCTGCTCCTGCTGCTCGGGCTTGTCGCGCTGGCGGGCGTGGTGGCGAGCAATGTGTGGCTGGTCCAGCGCACACAGTCGCTGGTGGTGGAAGTCCAGCAAATGCGTCGCCTGCGCGCGGCCACGGTGGATTTCCGCTCGCTGCTGCAGGATCTGGAAACCGGCCAGCGTGGCTATCTGCTCACCAGCGACCCGACCTATCTGACGCCGTTCCGCGCCGCGATGCAGAAGCTTCCTGCGCAGATCGAGACCTTCGAGCGTGCGGCGCAGGTCGATCCCGTTGCCCGCCAGCTCGCGCCCGATCTCATCGCCACGGCGAAGGCCAAGATGGCCGAGCTGCAGCAGACGGTGGACCTTACCGAGGCGGGCCAGCTCGCGCAGGCGGTCGACATCGTGCGTGGCGATACCGGCAAGGAGCTGATGGACCGCGCCCGCGACGCCTTCGCCGCGATCATCGAGCAGGCGGAGAAGCGCCTTCTGGCAATCAACGCCGAGCAGGCCTCGAGCGCCAACGCGCTGTGGTGGGTCTCGGTCGGCGGCGGGCTCTTGGTGCTCGCGGTGACCGTTGCCGGCATGGCCACCATTTTCGTCTATCTGCGCCAGCTCGCTGCGACCCGCCGCGAAATCGAGGAACTCAACGCCAGCCTTGAGGAGCGCGTGCGCGAGCGCACCTTCGAACTCGGCCGGGCGAATGATGAAATCCAGCGCTTCGCCTATATTGTGACGCACGATCTGCGCGCCCCGCTGGTCAACATCATGGGCTTCACCTCGGAGCTGGAACAGAGCGTCGCCACGCTGCAGGGCTTCGTCGATCGTCATGACGGCGACGAGAACACGCCGGATCTCGAAGCCGTGCGCCTCGCCGCGCGCGAGGATCTGCCGGAGGCGCTCGGCTTCATCCGCTCCTCGACCCGCAAGATGGACGGGCTGATCAACGCCATCCTCAAGCTCTCGCGCGAAGGCCGGCGCGTCACCAAGCCCGAGCGCATCGACCTGCCGGCGCTGCTCAACAACTCGGCGGCGGCCATCCAGCATCAGGTCACGGAAGCGCAGGGCGAGGTCACCATCGACGCGCGGGTGCCGAGTCTCGTCGCCGACCGGCTCTCGGTCGAGCAGATCATCGGCAATCTGCTGGACAATGCGGTGAAGTACCGCCGCCGCGATGAGCCGCTGCGCATCTCCATCCGCGCCACCACCCGGCCCGGCGGGCTGGTCGATATCGCGGTGGAGGACAATGGCCGCGGCATCGACCCCGGCGACCATGAGCGCGTCTTTGAGCTTTTCCGCCGTTCCGGCCCACAGGACCAGCCGGGCGAGGGCATCGGCCTCGCCCATGTGCGCACCATGGCCCGGAACCTCGGCGGCGATATTTCGCTTAAGTCAACCTTTGGCCAGGGAAGCGTCTTCACCCTGAGCCTGCCCGCCTATCCGCGGGCCGTAGCAGGGAGTGTGGCCGCATGACCGAGCATGCCAAATCCGTAACGATCATCATGATCGAGGACGATGAGGGCCATGCGCGCCTCATCGAGAAGAACATCCGCCGCGCCGGCGTCAACAACGAGATCCTTCCCTTCACCAATGGCACGGATGGCCTCGCCTACCTGTTCGGGCCGGATGGCTCGGGCGAGGTGAGCACCGGGCGCTCGCTGCTCATCCTGCTCGATCTCAACCTGCCGGACATGACCGGCATCGAGATCCTGGAAAAGGTGAAGCGCAACCCGCACACCAAGCGCACACCCGTGGTCGTGCTCACCACCACCGACGACGCGCGTGAGATCCAGCGCTGCTACGATCTCGGGGCCAATGTGTACATCACCAAGCCGGTGAACTATGAGAGCTTCGCCCACGCCATCCGCCAGCTCGGGCTGTTCTTCTCGGTGATGCAGGTTCCCGAGACGACCTGATCCGGCAAGCGGCCCGCGCGACACCTAGCCTCTGCAACGACCGATTCCGGGACAGCCCGCTCCATGGCCGCCAGCGCCCACCGTGTGCTCTATATCGATGACGATCCGGGCATGGGGCGTCTGGTGCAGAAGGCGCTGACGCGCCGCGGCTATGAGGTGGAACTGGCCGGCGACGCCGAGAGCGGCCTGCGGCGGATCGACGAGGACGGCATCCATGTCGTCGCGCTCGACCATTTCCTGCCCACCGGCACTGGCATCGACGTGCTGGCCGCGCTGCGGGGGCGGCCCGGCGCACCGCCCGTGGTCTATGTCACCGCCTCCTCCGAAACCACGGTGGCGGTGCAGGCGCTGAAGGCCGGCGCGGTGGACTATGTGCCGAAGACCATCGAGGTCGAGTTCATCGAGCTGCTGGTCTCCGCCATCGACCAGGCGATCGAGACCGCAAGGCTGCGCCGCGCCAAGGAGCAGGCCGAGCAGGAAGTGCGCGAGGCCCGCGACCGCGCCGAGGCGCTGCTCGCCGAGGTCAATCACCGTGTCGCCAACAGCCTCGCCATGGTCTCGGCCATGGTGCGCCTGCAATCCAACGCCATCGAGGACAAGGAGTGCCGCGCGGCACTGGCCGAGACGCAGGCGCGCATCCTCGCCATCGCCGGCGTGCATCGCCGCCTCTACACCTCCGCCGATGTGCGCGTCGTCGCCATCGACGAATATCTGCACGGGCTGATCGAGGATATCGGCGCCTCCATGCGCCAGGCCGGGCACACCTCCCAGCTCACCCTCGCCACCGATCACCTGATCCTGCCGACCGACCGCGCCGTGCCGATCGGCGTCATGGTTGCCGAGCTGGTCACCAACGCCTTCAAATACGCCTATGGCAGCGACGGCGCCGGGGAAGTGCGGGTGCGCCTGCGGGTCGACACCGAGGCCGGCACCGCCGAGCTGTCGGTCGAGGATGACGGCATCGGCTGGACCGGCGAGGGCAAGGCGCTGGGCAGCGGCCTCGGCAGCCGCATCGTCCGCTCCATGGCCGGCAGCATCAACGGCGCCCTCGAATGGCGCCCCCGCTCGCGCGGCACCTGCGTCGCCGTCACCTTCCCGCTGCCGGAAACCATCCCGGCGGCGTGAGCCTCAATAGAGGCGGCCGGGGGGTGCCCGGCCGCATGTCTGTCGTCCGAATTCCCCCGCCTCAATGCGCCAGCAGCAGCGGCACGGGCATGCGCTCCAGCATGTCGCGGGTGACGCCGCCGAGGACGAATTCGCGCAGGCGCGAATGGCCGTAGCCGCCCATCACCACCAGGTCGATGTCGCGCGCCGCCACTTCCTTCAGGATCACGTCGGCCACGCTCTCGCCGGCGCCAGGCACGAGGCGGCGCAGTTCCACCGTCTTTTCGTGGCGGGCGAGATGGCGGGCGAGGTCCGCGCCGGGCAGCGAATCCGGCTTGCGGGTGCGCCCGCTCTCCACCACCACCGCCTCGACGAGATCGGCATGGGCGAGCAGCGGGCGGGCTTCCGCCACCGCGCGCGCCGCCGAGCGCCCGCCATCCCAGGCGACGAGAATGCGCTTGGCGGAGAACGGCTTCTGCTGCTTGCAGGGCACCAAGAGCACCGGGCGGCCGGAATCGAACATCACCGCCTCGGCGATGACCTCCTCCGCGCCCATCTTCTCCGGGTCCGACTGGCCGACAATGGTGAGGTCGTAGAGCCGCGACATGATGCCGATCTGCTCGGCCGCGCCGCCCGGCGTGCCGTCGATCACCCGCACCTCGCCGGTCAGGCCGACCGAGCGCGAGGCCTCGCCGAAATAGGCGACGGCATGATCGGCGAGCTTCTTGCTCTCGGCCCGCTGCGCCTCAAGAAAATCGGTCGAGAAGGCTTCGGTATAGACCGGGGGAATGTCGATCTCATAGCTCACCGCCACACCGGTGAGATGAGCGTTCAGGGCCGTCGCGGCCGAGACCGCGTAATCGACCGTCGCATCCGGCCCCGAACCCAGACGAAGACTGACAAGAATGTCCTTGATCATTGGCGCCTCCACTTTTTCCTTTTGGTCAGCTTGACCCCATGCAAGTGACGCGCTGGCGATGGACGTCAAGCCTCGAATTTCAGCCTCGCGGCCCCCGCGATGAACCGCGCATCCCTACCCTCGCGCAGCCCGGCGTCGGCCACTATAAGCAATCACCCTCATCTAGGAATTCACCGCATGGCCGGTATCGGGCGCGGGCTCGCCATCTCCTTCATTTTGCTCGGTCTCTGGGAGGCCGTGGTGCGGGCGCTGGCGATCCCCGCCTATATCCTGCCCGGCCCCCTGCGCATCGTGACGACCGGCTGGGCGAACGCCGCCATCCTCGGGCACAACGCGCTGATCACGCTGGGCGAGATGCTGCTCGGCCTCGTCTGCGGCTCGGCGCTCGGCATCGCCTGCGCGCTCGCCATGGCAAGCTCCCCGCTCGCCCGGCGCGCCATGCGCCCCGTCCTGCTGGTGGCGCAGGCGCTGCCGGTCTTCGCCATCGCCCCGCTTTTGGTGATCTGGTTCGGCTTCGGCCTCGCCTCGAAGATTGTGATGGCGAGCCTCATCATCTTCTTCCCTGTCGCCTCGGCCTTTCATGACGGCCTCGCGCGCACCGAGCAGGGGCTGGTCGATCTCGCCCGGCTCGGCGGGGCCGGCACCTACAAGACGCTGCGCTTCATCCGCATTCCCGCCGCCCTGCCCCAGCTCGCCTCGGGCCTGCGGGTCGCCACCGCCGTGGCGCCGATCGGCGCGGTGGTCGGCGAATGGGTCGGCGCCTCGGCCGGGCTCGGCTATCTCATGCTGTACTCAAACGCGCGGATGCAGACCGACATGGTGTTCGCCGCGCTCGCCATCCTGCTCGCGGTGGCGCTGATCCTGTTCGCGCTGGTCGACCGGGCGCTCACCCGCCTGCTGCCCTGGGCGCCGGAGACGGCCGGCGAGAGCACGCCGGCCTGAGTTTTCCGGCAAGACGGGGCGTCAGCCCATCTTCTCATGCGCGTCGGCCTGGCCCATCACCCAGTAGCCGGCGGCCTTGATCCAGCCGAGCGGCACGCCGCGCGTCTCGGTGAGATAGGCCCGCACCGCCCGCGCGACCGACGCCTCGGCGGCCACCCAGACATAGGTCGCCGGCTCCAGCGCCATCGTCTCCAGCGCTTTGAGGAACGGCGCGGCATCGGTCAGCGCGCTGGCCGGGCGGTGGATCCAGCGCGCCTCCAGCGTCGCGGCGGTGCTGAAAGCCTGCTCCTCGCCCGCGCTCGTCACCGCGACGAGGCTGGTGATGCGGGCCTGCGGCGCGGCTTCCTCGATGCGCCGGCCAATGGCGGGCAGCGCCGTCTCGTCGCCGATCAGCAGCCAGTGGGCGATCGCGCCCTCGACGACGGCGGAGCCGCGCGGGCCGAGCACGTCGAGCGTGTCGCCGGGACGGGCGTTCAGCGCCCAGAGCGTGGCCGGGCCGGCCTCGTGCAGGGCGAAATCGAGCGTGAGTTCGCGCCGGGCCGCGTCGAAGCGCCGGGGCGTGTAGTCGCGGCGCTCCTCCGTGCCATCGGGGCCGGGCACGGCGAGTTTCACATGGTCGTCCGGCGCGGCGCTGGCGAAGTCGGCGAGGTCGTCGCCGCCGAGCACGAGGCGCAGCATGGAGGGCGTCACGCGCTCGATGGTGAGCACGGTGAGGCTGCGCCGCTTCGGCTCGAAGCGCTGGCGGTTCAGCACGGGGGCGGCGGGGGAAACAGGGGTAGCAACGTTCATCTCGGTCCCTTCAGGCCTCAGGCCGACCGGACGGACATGCCGCGCCGATCGGGCCGCGAGGCCGCTCGATCATGCGCGTTGAGTGACGTTAACGCTTACGTGCACGCGCGCGGCTCATCCGGTCGGCCTCGCGGCGTCCCGGCCTGCACCGCGCTCCCACATGCAGGTGCCGCCCTTCTAATCCCCTTCCCGCCCGCCGGCAATCGACGGCACGCTCACGAGCGAGTGCGTCATCACGGCGGCCGGTGCCGGAACGCCCGGCATCGGCCGCGACCTGTGAGGGATGGTTTATTCAGGAACCTGCCCGCGGCAGGCCTTAAGGGGGGCGTCATGCCCCCGGCGTGCTAGAGTATGTTCGTTCCGGGCACGGAAACGGTCGCGATATAGTAGGCCACGCTGCCACTGCCCGAATTGCAGTTGATGGACAGCGTGATGCCATCGCCATTCGTCGCCTTGTAGCTCAGCTTGTCCTGCGACGCGGTGTTCTCGGCGGCCTGTTGCGCGCTGATGTCGAAGCCGCAGTAACAATTATTGCTGCCGAAGGCCAACGGGCACGCGACGCCGAAGGCGAAGGAGACCTTCTTGGTGTCGGTCGTCTTCCCCGCCCCATTGTAGTTGCACGTCAGGCTGAAGCCGTATTGCGTGCCGACGAGCGCGTTGTCCCGCTTTGTCGTCAGGAAGAAACCGCCATAGCTGTAGGTGCCGGCGGGCGAGAAATACGCACCGGGAATGGCATCCGTGATAACGGCGGGCTTGCCGTGAACGTTATACTCCTCGACGAAGCTGATCTGATTGCCCTTGAGATCGGCGCCGCCATTGAACTCGTTGATGAGAAACACGACGCAGACGGACGGCTTCTGCATAAAGTAGATGATCGGTATCAGCACCGACAGCACGATGAAGGCGGCGATGGCCACCACCACGGCCACCGTCGCCGCGACGACGCCGGCCACCGTGCAGGTGACGGTGAAGGCGCCGCTCAGGGTCATGAGCTGATAGAAGGTCACGGCGCCGGCCACGACGCCGATCGCCACCGAGCTGAAACCGACAATCTGCAGGGCCGTCTGGATCGCGTCGTTACCGGTCATCTTCGACAGGCGCTCCACGCCGTCGAGCAGTTTCTGCACCTGAACTTCGATGGCGGAGCCCTCGGCGCTGACCAGCGTGGCCAGCAGGTCCGGGTTCAGCGCCACGACGGCCGTCTGCGACGTGTCGTCGAGCTCGGCGAAATACTTCATCGCCTCGAACGACTTGGCGATCGCCTGCCGATCATGATGCGGGCCAACCGAGGACAGCAGCGCCTCGACATTGGTCATGCGCATCTCATGGTTGAGGGTCGCGACCTTGGCCCGCAGATCCTGACGCGCCTCCGCAACAATCCGGCTGTAGATTGCCAGTTGCTCCTCATCCGTTTTGGCCGCGCGAAGCGCGCGGGTCTGCTCGGGAAACGTCTCTTCCAGGCGGGCGCGGTAGTAGCTGATTTGTTGTTGATGCATGCTAACCTCCCCAGGTTGTATATTGCACCCTAAATTACCACCTATGCGTGTATTTGAAAAGCGTGCAGACCGGTGATTTTCGTCTTATGGCGCCCTCCGCTCGGCGTGGTGACGCGCGATCCCCCGCAGGAGTCCGCGAGGCTCTAAGATCGAGCCATGACGATTCGCCTCACCAATGCCGATGCTCGCCGCGTCTTTCTCGCCATGCAGGGACTGAGCGAACGCGCGCCGGCGGGCAAGGCGGCGCTGCTCGCGCTCATCACCCGGCTCGGCTTCGTGCAGGTGGACAGCATCGCCACGGTCGAGCGGGCGCATCACCACATCCTGTTCAGCCGCGCCCCCGCCTACCGGCGCGAGCATCTCACCGCGCTCCTGGAAAAGGACGGCGCGCTGTTCGAGCACTGGACGCATGACGCGGCGATCATCCCGACCGCCTTCTTCCCCTATTGGAAGCACCGCTTCGCCCAGGAGCGCGCCAGCCTCGCGGAGCGCTGGCGGAGCTGGCACGAGAACGGCTTCGAGGGCTATTTTGAGCATGTGCTGGCGCGCGTGCGCCAGGAGGGCCGGCTGATGGCCCGGCATTTCGAGACCGAGAAGCGCCCGCCCGGCGGCTGGTGGAACTGGCACCCGGAAAAGACCGCGCTGGAGTATCACTGGCGCACCGGCGCGCTTGCCATCGCCGCGCGCGAGGGCTTCCAGAAGGTCTATGACCTCACCGAGCGCGTCATCCCCGCCCATCATCGCGCCGCGGAGGTGGACGCGAGCGCCTTCATCGACTGGGCCTGTACCTCGGCGCTGGAGCGGCTGGGCTTTGCCACCCATGGCGAGATCGCCGCCTTCTGGGATCTGGTGTCACCCGAGCAGGCCAAAGCATGGGTGGAGGCCAATCGCGACCGACTGGAACCCGTGCTCATCACCTGCGCGGATGGGCGCGAGCGGGTGAGCCACGCCTTTGCCGGCGCCGGCGAGGCCTTCGCGGCCCTGCCCGCGCCACCGTCGCGGCTGCGCGTGCTCAGCCCGTTCGACCCAGCGCTGCGCGACCGCAACCGGGCGGAACGGCTGTTCGGGTTTTCCTACCGCATCGAGGTCTTCGTCCCCGCGCCCAAGCGCGTCTATGGCTACTATGTCTTCCCGCTGCTGGAAGGCGACCGGCTCATCGGCCGCATCGACATGAAGGCCGACCGCAAGGCCGGCACGCTCGATGTGCGCCGCCTCTGGCTGGAGCCCGGCATCCGCGCCAGCAAGGGCCGGCTGGACGCGCTCGACACGGAGCTCACCCGCCTCGGCACCTTCGCCGGCGTCGAGCGCACCGTCTATGCCGAGGACTGGCGGGGGTAAGGGCACCGCCCTTCCCGGCACAAGAGAGGGACGCGGCGTCACAGAAGGCCGTCATGCCCGGCCTTGAGCCGAGCATCCACGACTTCACCCTGCCGCGCCTGACAAAGTCGTGGATGGCCGGGCCAAGCCCGGCCATGACGTGGTCAGGGCGGGGGCCTTTGCCATTGCTGACTTGGAACGTGTCAGGAAGTGGTGGACCTTCCGACACCTCAGGGCCGTCATGCCCGGCCTTGGGCCGGGCATCCACGACTTTCTCCTCGACCGACGTACCCAAGTCGTGGATGGCCGGGCCAAGCCCGGCCATGACGTGGTCAGGGCGGAGACGTGGCACGCCACGGCGCGGACGGCGCTCGCCCTTCGTTCCCCGGACAAGTTGCGCGCAGCGCAACGATGATCCGGGGCCCAGCGCGAGGCTCCGCCGCAGGCGGCCATGCCTCTCGCCTGCGAAGAAGACCAAGGCCAAAGACTCTCCCGCTGGCTCCCGGCTCGCCTTCCGCTGCCGCTTCAGGCGTCCGGGACACGGGGGCACACCCGCTCCTTAGCCGGCGATTGCTCTGGCATGCCAGCTCTGCTAGCGTGGCCGCGTCCGAGGGGTGTCCCGCGGCCCGAACGGGCCAAGGGGCTGAGATGGCAACCGCCAGACCCTTTGAACCTGATCCGGGTCATGCCGGCGAAGGGACGGAACGACGGCGGGGCCGTGGTCAGTGCGACCGCCCGCGCCGGTTTCCCCCGACAGCTCATGCGCCGGATCTCCAACACGCGAGGAGATCCATGTTCACCAAAATCGCCGCCGCCGCGCTCGCGCTGGCACTCACCACCGCTCCCTTCGTCAGCGCCCCCGCGCGCGCCGCGGACAAGCTCACCGTCCTGCTCGACTGGTATGTGAACCCCGACCACGCGCCGCTGATCATCGCGCAGGAGAAGGGCTACTTCAAAGCGCACGACCTCGATGTCGACCTGATCCCGCCCTCCGACCCCTCCGCCCCGCCGCGCCTCGTCGCCGCCGGGCAGGCGGATGTCGCGGTCAGCTACCAGCCGAACATCTATCTGTCGGTGAAGGAGGGCCTGCCGCTCATCCGCTTTGGCACGCTCATTTCCACCCCGCTCACCGCGCTGGTGGCGCTGAAGGACGGGCCGATCAAGTCCATCGCCGATCTCAAGGGCAAGACCGTCGGCTATTCGGTGGCGGGGCTCGAGGACGCGCTGCTCGGCACCATGCTGGCGAGCGCCGGGCTGAAGCCCACCGACGTCACCATGATCAACGTGAACTTCGCCCTGTCCCCGGCGCTGGTCGCCGGCAAGGTGGACGCGGTGATCGGCGCCTACCGCAATTTCGAGCTCACCCAGATCAAGCTCGAGGGCAAGGAGGGCATCGCCTTCTTCCCCGAGGAGCACGGCGTGCCGGTGTTCGACGAGCTGATCTATCTCGCCCACAAGGACAAGGTCGGCGATCCCCGCCTCAAGCGCTTCCTCGCGGCGGTCGAGGAGGCGACGATCTACATCCTCAACCACCCGCAGGAGGCGTGGGGCGTGTTCGTCAAGGCCAACCCCAAGCTCGATGACGAGCTGAACCGCACCGCCTGGACCGACACGCTGCGCCGCTTCGCCCACGCGCCGGCCGCGCTGGACGAGGGCCGCTATGCCCGCTTCGGGGAGTTCATGAAGAGCCACAAGCTGATCGACAATGTGGAGCCGGTCTCCACCTACGCCACCGCGATCAAGTAGGCGGCCTCGCCATCTGATCCCGGACGCCCCCCTTCGTCATCCCGGACGGCCAAAGGCCGATCCGGGATCGTCCCCCGGCACGGGGATGACGATACCGCCCGGCAATGCTAACCCGAACGGGGTGCGCAGGACGGGACAGGATGATGGGCAACGGTTTCTATTACGGCGTGGCGATTCTGGTCGGGGCGGTGGTCGGCGTCATCGGTGCCGCCTTCCATCTCAGCGTGGAATGGCTGAGCGCCGCCTGGCCGGCCTGGCTGTCCGGCGGCATCGGGCTCACCGGCGCGCCGCTCTATCTCGCCGCCGCGCTCATCGGCGCCAGCATGACGGTCACCTCGCTGTTCCTCGTGCGCCGCTTCGCCCCGGAAGCCGGCGGCTCCGGCGTGCCGGAGATCGAGGGCGCGATGGAGGGGCTGCGCGAGGTGCGCTGGCACCGCGTGCTGCCGGTGAAGTTCTTTGGCGGCCTGCTGGCGCTGTCCTCCGGCATGGTGCTCGGGCGCGAGGGGCCGACCATCCATATGGGCGCCTCGGTCGCCAAGGCCGCGGCCGACCTCACCAAAATGGCGGCGCAGGACATGCGCGGCCTGCTCGCCGCCGGTGGCGCCGCCGGCCTTGCCGCCGCCTTCAACGCCCCGCTCGCCGCCGTGCTCTTCGTCATCGAGGAGACGCGCCGGCAATTTCCCTACAGCGCCCGCACCTATATCGGCGTCGTGCTGGCCTCGCTCACCGGCGCCATCGTCACCCAGATGTTCACTGGCGACATCCCCTATATGCGCCTCGCGGTGGATACGCTGCCGCTCGCCGTGCTGCCGGCCTTCGCCGGGCTGGGGCTGATCCTCGGCGGCGTCGGCACGGTGTTCAACCGCACGCTGATCGGCTCGCTCGACCGGGTGCGCGCGCTCGGCCAGCGCAGTTCCTTCTATCTGTTCCCCCTCGTGGTCGGCCTGGTCGTCGGCGTGCTGATGTTCGCCCTGCCCGAGGCGACGCAGGGCGGCGAACTGCTCGCCGTGCAGCTCGCGCAGGAGCACCGCACCGTGCTGGCGCTGGCCCTCATCGTGCTGCTGCGCTTCGTCATGACCATGGCGAGCTATTCCACCGGCGTCGCCGGCGGCATCTTCGCGCCGATCCTGGCGCTCGCCACCACCATCGGCCTCTGCTACGGCGCCGCGCTGGAACTGGTCCTGCCGCTGCCGGACCGCATGGAGGTGGTGTTGGCGATCGCCGCCATGGGCGGGCTGTTCGCCGCCACCATCGGCGCGCCGCTGGTCGGCATGGTGCTGGTGATGGAGCTGACCGGCGCCTACACCGCGCTGGTGCCGGTGATGCTCACCACCATCATCGCCAATATGGTGGCGCTCGCGCTCGGCAACCGGCCGATCTACGAGGTGCTGCTGGAGCGCACCCTCGCTTTGGAGGCGAAGGCGCGGCAGGCCAGCCATTCCCCCGCCGCGTCGCCCTCTAGCCTCGATGACGGCGCGGTCGCCGGGGGCGGCGTCACCAACACGCTGCGCGGCTGATCGCCTATTCCGCCGCGGCGAGCGCGTGCGGGACAAGGCGCGCCGGGCCGTCCTCGCGCCGCTCCAGCGCGATATGGGTCTCGTGCAGCTCCAGCAGCGTCGAGCGGTGGCCGATGGAGAGGATCGCCGCCTGCGGCAGCCGCTCGCGCAGCGTGCGGTAGAGCGCGGCCTCGCTCGCCTCGTCCAGCGCCGAGGTCGCTTCATCCAGCAACAGCACGTCGGGCTTCACCAGCAGCGCGCGGGCAATGGCGAAGCGCTGCTGCTCGCCGCCGGAGAGTTCCGCGCCCCACAGGCCGCGCTCGTCGAGCCGGCCGGCGAAGGCGGCAAGCCCCACCGCCTCCAGCGCCCCGCGCAGATCCTCATCAGTGAAGCGCTCCATCGGGTCGGGATAGGCCAGCGCCCCGCGCAGCGAGCCGACCGGCAGATAGGGCCGCTGCGGCAAGGTGAGCACGCGCCCGCCGGTTTCCACCACGCCATGTCCATAGGGCCAGATGCCGGCAATGGCGCGCAGCAGCGTGCTCTTGCCGGTGCCGGAGGCGCCGGTGAGCAGCACCCGCTCGCCGGGCTTGACGCCCAGCGCGTCGAGGGCGACCAGCGCGCGCCCGTCCGGCAGGCGCACCTCCATGTCCGTGACCTCCAGCGGCGCCGTGCCGGGCACCTGGCGGTAATTGGCCTTGAGGGTCTCGGCGTGCGTGGTCTCGACCTGGCGCTGGAAGCCGATGAGACGATCGACCACCGACTTCCACTCGGCCAGCGTCGCATAGGCGTTGATGAAGAAGGAGAACGAGCCCTGCACCTGCCCGAAGGCCGAGGAGGTCTGCATGAGCTGGCCGAGCTGGATGGTGCCGGCGAAATAGGCCGGCGCCACCACCACGAAGGGGAAGATGATGGAGAGCTGGCCATAGCCGGCGGTGAACCAGGTCAACCGCTTCTGGGCGATCATGATGCCCCAGTAATTGTGCACGACATGGCCGAAGCGGTCGAGCAGCCGGCTGCGCTCCACGCCCTCACCCTTCATCAGCGCGATCTGCTCGCCATTCTCGCGCACGCGCACCAGATCGACGCGGTAATCGGCCTCGAAGCGCTGCTGGTCGAAGTTCAGCTTCACCAGCACCCGGCCGATGAGATGGGCGAGGAAGGTGCCGAGCGCCGCATAGGCGAAGGCGGCCCAGACCAGATAGCCGGGAATGCGCCATTCCCCGCCGAACAGGTTGAAGGCGAAGTCGCCCGACAGCCCCCACAGGATCACCGCGAAGGAGGCCAGCGTCATCACCGCATTGAGCAGGCCGATGAAGATGCTCAGCGTCTGCGAGATATAGGCGCTGATGTCGTCGGCGATGCGCTGGTCGGGGTTATCCGCCTGATCGCCCTTCAGCCGCAGCCGGTAATGGGTCTCGTTGGCCAGCCAGGCGGAGAGGTATTTGTCGGTCATCCAGGTCCGCCAGCGGATCTGCAGCCATTGCCGCAGATAGATCTGGTAGACCGCGATGGCGATGGAGGCGGCGGCGTAGAAGGAGAACAGCCAGAGCTGATGGGTGAAGGCGGGGTAATCGCGCTCCTGGATCGCGTTGTAGAACACGTTGTTCCAGGAATTGATCAGCACGGTGGCATAGACCCAGCCGACCTCCAGCGCGATCACCGCGCCGAGCAGCGCCAGCCCGCGCCATTTGTCCTCGCCACGGAAATAGGGAATGGAGAGCCGCCAGACATCGGCGAGCAAGGAGAGAATGGCGCGCAAGGGAAAGTCTCCGGCGGGAGGAATGCTTGGGCTGATGCATGGGTGGGGCGCGAACGCCGCCGCGTGACCATTAGCCGAAGCAATACCGCCGGGATCGTGGCGAATGGATTAAACTTTGGAAAGCAAAGTGCCGCCGATTACACGGCCGGCCGCCGCCTCATGTGCCGCAAGGGCACATGAGGCGGGTGTCCCCGCGCTTCTCGGCTAGCACAGGGCGGTCAGGACAGCACGCCAGGGCCATAGCCGAGGAAGGTGATGGAGACCATTCCACCGCTCTTCGAGGCGTCGCGCTGCACGTTGCAGATCGGGTCGGTCTGCGGAACGATGGGGTTCGGCGCATTTTTCGGCGGATTGGCGCAGGCCGGCGGGGCGACGCTCGCCGTGCAGTCGTCGCAGCCATAGGGATAGACGCCGACCCGCCCGACATTGTCGCCAATGGCGCTGTTGGAGAATGACGTAACCTTCGGATAGGCGGAACTTGCCGACCATGAGCCGCCGCCATGGAGATGGAAGGCAATCATCGCGTTCACCCCGGCCACTGCGCTGATGTCTACGGTCTCCATCGCATTCGAGCCCTGGAAGGCATTGTTGAGGATGAACTCCGCGATGTTCACCCCCTCGGGCCAACTCGGCGTCGCACAGTTGAGCGGCGGCGTGCCGAAGGTGATGTTGCCGTTGAACCCGACACCTTGAGGCGAGATGTAGGAGACGCTGTTCGCCGTGCCCGGCTGAAGGGTGAAGTAACCCTGAAGCGGCGCCTCGGCGGTGATGCCCCAGCCGACGTCGCTGACATTGGAAATGCAGCCGGCCGTGGCGCCGAGCGTCAGCCACACGGTCACGGACTCGGTGGTCGCATTGGTCACGATGAGTTCGGTCTGGCTGGACATGTCACCCCCCGGTGATGCGCGAGGCCCGAACGGCGGAAGACCGCCCGGTGGCATTCGGCAACCATCATTCTGGCGGCACTTCCAGCGTTTGCAATCACAAATCGCACCATGAGCCACCGCAACCGCAGGGCGGGCTTTGTGGCCCGCCACGCGGGGCGCGGGGTCGGGTTCAGCCGGCCGGCTTGGCCGCCATCGGGCTCGGGGCGAGAGCGTGGGTGGTCGCCGGGCTTTTGACCGGGGCGGCGGCCATGGCCGGGGCGGTCGCTGTGCCCGGCGCGGGATTGGCGGCCACCATCTGGCCGCTCCAGGGCTCCACCTCCTGATGCAGGGTCTGCCAGAAGGCGGCGCGGTCATCCTTGCTGCGCCCGCCAGCGGACGCCGCCGACACACCGAGAACCGGAAGGGCGAGCGCCGCGATCAGGGTCGCGGCCGTTGCAATGCGGATCATAGGACATCCTCCGTTGATGGGGGCGTCATCGCGCCCTCTGGGGAGCATGTCGGAAACGCACGGCGCGGCGCCAGAGGCGCTCACGAAACCCTGAAGATTATGACAGAAAATCCATAAATATCATAACGTTAGGTGAGGCGCCGAGCCTTGAGCCCGCTGCGTCAGCCGGCCCGCGCTCAGATAAAGCGCTTGCGGATGTTCTGGCTGATCATGTCGAGCACCGAGACGGTGATGATGACGAGGATAAGGATCGCCGAGGCCTGCGAATAAAGGAAGCCGCGCATCGTCTCGTTGAAGGTCATGCCGATGCCGCCGCCGCCGACGATGCCCAGCACGGTGGCCGAGCGCACATTCGATTCAAAGCGGTAGAGCGCGTAGGAGATCCACAGCGGCAGCACCTGCGGCAGCACGCCATAGATGATCTCCTGCAGCCAGGTGCCGCCCGTGCCGCGAATGCCCTCGACGGGGGCGGGGTCGATCGCCTCCACCGCTTCGGAGAACAGCTTGGCGACGACGCCGGTGGTGTGGATGAACAGCGCCAGCACGCCGGCGAAGGGACCGAGGCCGACGGCGGCGATGAAGATCAGCGCGAAGACCAGCTCGTTGATGGCGCGGCAGGCATCCATCACCCTGCGGATCGGGAAGGCGACCCAGCGCGGCACGACATTGTCGGCCGAGAGGATGCCGAAGGGGATGCCGGCGATCACCGCCAGCAGCGTACCCCAGATGGCGATGGCCAGCGTCTCCAGCATCGCGTTGAAATAGACGTCGATGTCGGTGAAGTCGGGCCGCAGGAAGTCGGCGCCCAGCGTCGCCATGTTGCCGGCGTCGCGCATGAGCTGCGCCGGGTCCATCTCCGCCTCGTGCCAGGAGAACACCAGCACCGTCACGCCGGCCGCCGCGATGGCGAGGCGGGCGAGGCGCGTGGTCAGCGGCGTGTGCGGCGGGGCCGGCAGCGCGGCGACGGCAGAGCGGTGGGCGGCGGCAGAGCTGGTCATGGGGCGAGAAAATCCGTCCGGGAGATCCGAGGGCGGGAGCAGCCGGTAACGACCGGCTGCCACGAAGACGGGGCGGCACGCGGGCCGCCCCGGATCGGCGAAGAACGGGGCGGCGCGAGCGCCACCCCTATGCCACCTCACATGGAGGGGAGCTTCTTCTGCTGCTCGTCGAGGGCGGCGAGCTTGGCGTCGATTTCCTTGATCTTCGCGGCCTTCTCGTCAGCCGAGAGCTTCTCGTCGTTCTGCGTCTTCATCTTCGCCTTGAACAGCTCGAGCTGACGGATCGGGATCAGCTGGGCGTCGGAGGAGGCGAGGAAGGGGCCCCAGCCGTCCGAGGTCTTGGCGAGCACGGCGCGGGCCGCCTCGATCTCTTCCGGCGTGCCGTTGCGGCCATAGGTCATGAAGAAGGTGTAGATCTTCGCCTTCAGGTCGGCCGGCAGATCCTTGCGCCACACGATCGGGTCGCCGGCGATCATCGGCGAACGCCACACTTCCTTGATCTTGGCCGCTTCCGCCGGGCGGGTCTGCTGCAGGCGGGTCATGTTTTCGGTGTTGTTGGTGGCGAAGTCGACCTGCTTGTTGGCGACCGCGAGCAGGTTGCCTTCATGATTGCCGCTGACGACGCGCTTGTAGCACTTCACCGGGTCGACATTGTTCAGGGCGAACACATAGTAGCTCGGGACGAGGAAGCCCGAGGTCGAGTTCGGATCGCCATTGCCGAAGTTATAGCCCTTCGAGCAATCGAGGATGTCCTTGAGGTTGTTGATGTCGCTGCGGTCGACATTGGTGACGATCAGCGAGTAATAGCCCGAAGAACCGTCCGGCTTGGCGGTCTTGACGAACACTTCGCCATTGGAGCGGTCCACCGCTTCCATGGCCGACTTGTTGCCGAACCACGCAACGTCGACCTTCTTGAAGCGCATGCCCTCGATGACGCCGGCATAGTCGCCGACGAAGAACGGCTTCACCGGGATGCCGATGGCCTTTTCCATGTCCTTGAGCAGGGGCTCGAAGCTCTTGGCGAGGTTGGCCGAGGACTCGGTGGAGATGAAGCCGAAGTTCAGCTCCTTGACTTCCTGCGCCGCCAGCGGGGCGGTCAGGCCGGCGAGCACGAGGCCGGCCGCGAGAATGCGCTTCATGGATGTCGCTCCTGTCAGGATACGGTCTGGATGTCGGGGGTCTCGGCCGGCACGGAGGCGCCGACGACGAACTGGCTGGGCAGGATCAGCTCCTCGGCGCTGGCGCCGTAGAGCTCGGTGAGGAAGGCGGCGTTGATCTGCGCCGCCGGACCGTCGAACACGACGCGGCCGGCATTCATCGCCACCACGCGGTCGAAATAGGCGGTGGCGTAGTCCACCTGGTGCAGCGAGACGACCAGCGCGATGCCATGGTCGCGGCTCATCGTCACCAGCGTGTCCATCACCCGCTTGGCCGATTTCGGGTCGAGCGAGGCGATGGGCTCATCCGCCAGCACGAGCTTGGCGCCCTGCACCAGCGCGCGGGCAATGGCGACGCGCTGCTGCTGGCCGCCGGAGAGTTCGCGCGCCCGCTTCATGGCGTGCTGGGCGATGCCAACCTCGGCCAGCGCGGCATAGGCGGTGCGGCGCTCATCCTCGTTGAACAGGCCGAGCGTGCCGCGCAGCACGCTGATGCGCCCGAGCGCGCCGACCAGCACATTGGTCAGCACCGACATGCGCCCGGCGAGCGCGAATTGCTGGAACACGAGACCGATATGCCGGCGCGCCGCGCGCACATCAGCGGCGAGCTTGCCGCCCTCCTGCACCTTCACGCCGAAGGAATGCACCGCGCCGGAGCCCTGCCCCTGCGCATCGGCGAGAATGAGACCCGCGGCGAGGCGGATGAGGGTCGATTTGCCGGAGCCGGAGGCCCCGATGAGCGCCACGCGCTCGCCCGGCTGGATGGTCAGCGAGACATTCTCCACGGCGCGCATGGCGCCATAGGTCTTGCTCACACGGTCGAGTTGAAGCGCTGCCGCCATCGGATCTCCGCCGGCCTGTGAAAGACCGGCTTGGGGTAGTCCCGTGCGATGACACGTCGATGAAGCGTCTGCGACAGTTCCGTGAACGCCCCCGACTGAGAGCCGGCAAGGCTTCGCCGCAGCGGGGAACGGGGGCCTCTCGTGACACAGTCATGGCCGGGCTTGGCCCGGCCATCCACGACTTTGACCGGGTGCGTGGATAGGAAGGCGTGGATGCCCGGCCCAAGGCCGGGCATGACGGCGCTCTGGGGGCGAGCCTCTCCAACCGCCCCGTGTCCCGGACGCCCGAAGTGTCAGCGGAAGGCGCGCCGGGATCCAGCGGACGAGTCTTTCGCCGTGCCCTTGATGGGGCTCCAGAGGCAAAGCTGCCTCCGGCGGAGTCTCCCTTGGGCCCCGGATCAGCGTTGCGCTACGCGCAACTTGTCCGGGGAACGGGTGGGCCGACCCGAGCCTCGCCGCATTGACCCCGGCTCTCCCCGCCCCCACCATGACACGGGGCGCGCCGCAGGGCGCGGACGGCGCGGCCGCGCAGGGACGCTTCTATCGGGGGACGCATGTATTACGCGATCATTCTGCTCACCATGGTGATCCTGCCGGTGGTGAGCATCGCCGGCGAACTCGCGACCACCAGCGGGGTCGGCGCCTTCGTCGTGGTCGCCATCAAATGGTTCGCCTTCTGGGCCGTGGGCGTGCGGCTGCTGCTCGCCGGCGTCACGCAGATCTGGAAGCCGGCCTTCACCGTGAAGGGCATTCTCGGCATCGACGAGCCGCGCGCCCATGTGCTGGCGCAGGAGCTCGGCTTCGCCAATGTCGCCATCGGCCTCACCGGCCTGCTCTCGCTGGTGTTTTCCGCCTGGGTGCTGCCGGTGGCGCTGGTCGGCGGCCTGTTCCTCGGCCTCGCCGGCCTCAACCACGCCCGCCGCCCGCACCGGAACCTGCGCGAGAACGTGGCGATGATCTCCGACCTCTGGGCCGCGATCATCCTGCTGGCGGCGCTGCTGCTCAGCCTGGTGTGAGGCGCCTATACTACTCGCTAGGCATGGCTATTCATCGGCGTTTTCTTGCCGTCTCCGTCGACGCCCCCGGACGAGCCGATTGGCTTCATGAAATTCATCATCTCTCCTAAATATAGGCTTTAGCCCAAGCTCAATACGCGCGTTATCAAAGTCTTCTTGAGCGCCGTGACGAATCCAACATATAGACACTACATCAATTACATCTTCCGCGCCATTATCATGTAATATTTCCACTATTTTTGATCTTAATTCATCAACAGAATTCGAACTTTTTACTATTTCGACAGCACCTTTATAACTATGCGTAACTTTGTCAGAAACGAATTTTATCCACTTATTATCCTTAAGCGAAGACTGTATCTTTTCTTCTTCTATTCTTCTGTTTTGATCTTGAATTAATTTAGCAGAACCCTTCGAATCAACATTCGAAAGAACCTTTTCTAAATATACTTTAAGAGTATTATTTATTTCTTCAAGATCATTTATTTTCTTTGAAAGCTCAGAAATCTGACTTAACTGGGATCGAGATCTCAGAAACTCCCTAAACATACCAGCCCACTGCTCTCGGAGCCAATTTTCGATCTCGGAGTAATTAGAGAATGAAAAAACTGGATTATTTCTAGGCTGCGCCAGTATGTAATCTATCAATTTAAATACATTTACCGAGTCTACGCTCACATATTTTATATGCTGGTTATCTTTATTTGACAAATAAGTTCTATGTTCAATATAAACAGAATTTTCAATTAGTACATATATTGGCACTCCAGACAATCTAGCATGCTCGTATTCCTGCTTTGTCACACTATCGTAACTATCAAAGAATTTTTTATCCGAACTCTCACCATCTCCCGAAGACGCCGATCCATACCGCCCCCCGATAATAAGAACAAATATATCAGCCGAAGCAGCTTCGCGATAACAAGACTCATCAAGGGCAGAATCAGGATTATAAGAAATAAGCCCTCTTTCTGATAAAACGGCATCATATCCCACATTAGATATAAATGCCTCAATAGAAGATCTTATGTGCTTGAGGTCATAATAGGTCGAACTCACAAAAACTCTCGGCCGTGCCAATGCCCCCTCCCCCAACGTAGAGACGTCAACATAGAAACATTATTCTGAAAGTTTACAATCCGCGAAACCCGACATAGCCGCCCTCCCCGTCGAACAGCACGTCATAGCCGTTCAGCAGGTGGAAGGACGTGTTGACGAACACCCGGTCCGGGGCGACGCGCAGATGGATCGCCTCGGGGGCGAGCGGGGTGCCGTCGCCGACGGTGAAGGCGTAGAGCGGAAAAGCCTGCGCTCCCGCGCCGACGCTGATGGCGACCTGCGTGCCCTCCGGCAGCGTGCGGGCGGGCGCCCCGTCTGCGCCCGCACCGGCGACCCCGGCCTGCGCGGCGGGCACGGTCATGAACATGGCGCCGACGCCGGTATCCACCAGCGCGCTGCCGCAGGCCGGAGGGGTCGCGCCGTTCAGGCTGATGCAGGCGGGTGTCGGCTGCCAGTCCGTGCCGTCCGGCCGGCGCTCCAGCTTGATATAGCGGAAGGGCCCGCGCGTATTGGCGGCGGTGAGGCCGACATGCACGCCCTCCGCGGTCAGCACATAGCCCTGCCGGCGCGGGCGCTCGCCCGGCGCGATGTTCAGCAGCGGATTCTTGTCCGGCGTGCTCTGGCTCTGCCGGTCGGCCTCGCGGGCGAAGCCGACGCCGACCATGGCGATATGGCGCGGGTCGCGGGAGGGGGCGCAGTCGCGCGCGCTCGACAGGCAGCGCACCTCGCTCACCGCCAGCACCGGCAGCGGCGCGGTGGTGAGGCTCGCGCTTTCCTTGCCGGAGAGCGTGACGGGGGTCACTACCCACTGGCCGACCATCACCCGGCCGGAGCTCGTATAGGTCAGCTCGCCCGGCCCCTGCACGGGGAGCTGGTTGAGGCCGGGGATATAGGCGGCGGCGACCACGATGCCGGTGGAGCCGGAATCGAGATCCGCGCTCAGCACCTCGCCGCCAAAGGACAGGCCAATGCGCGGCACGCGGGCGATGCCGCCGGGCTGCGCATCGAGGTAGCGCAGGAACAGCCCCTCGCGGAAGGCGCTGTAATCCGGCGCGCGTTCGGACGCTTCTTGTGCGGCCAGCGGCCCGGAGGCGATTAGGGATGCGGCAATGAGCGTTCCAAGAATGGTGAGCCAGCAGCGCCGCATCGGTCCCTCACATATTCGGGTAGTTCGGCCCCCCGCCGCCTTCCGGGGCGACCCAGGTGATGTTCTGGTTGGGATCCTTGATGTCGCAGGTCTTGCAGTGCACGCAGTTCTGCGCGTTGATCACATAGACCTCCTCGCCATCCTTCTCCACCCACTCATAGACGCCCGCCGGGCAGTAGCGGTGGGACGGGCCGGCATAGACATCGTGCTCGGAACGCTTCTGCAGCGCCATATCGGCGACCTTCAGATGCACCGGCTGGTCTTCCTCGTGATTGGTGTTGGACAGGAACACCGAGGAGAGCCGGTCGAAGGAGACGATGTTGTCCGGGCGCGGGTACTCGATGCGCCGGGACTGCGCCGCCGGCTGCAGCGTCTCATGATCGGCCTTGCCATGCTTGAGCGTGCCGAAGGGCGAGATGCCGAAGGCGGTGTTCAGCCACATGTCGAGCCCGCCCAGCGCGATGCCGGCATAGGTGCCGAGCTTCGACCAGAGCGGCTTGACGTTGCGCACCTTCCACAGGTCGCGGCCGATGTCGGAGCCGCGCCAAGCCGCCTCATAGCCGGCGAGCACGTCATGCTCGCGCCCGGCGGCGAGCGCGGCAGCGGTTGCCTCGGCGGCGAGGATGCCGGAGAGCACGGCGTTATGGCTGCCCTTGATGCGCGGCACATTGATGAAGCCGGCCGAGCAGCCGATCAGCGCCCCGCCGGGGAAGACGAGCTTCGGCACCGACTGCCAGCCGCCTTCCGTGATGGCACGCGCGCCATAGGAAATGCGCTTGCCGCCCGCCAGCGTCTCGCGCACCAGCGGGTGGGTCTTGAAGCGCTGGAATTCCTCGAAGGGCGACAGATACGGGTTGGCGTAGTTGAGGTGGACGACGAAGCCCACCATCACCTGGTTGTCTTCCATATGGTAGAGGAAGGAGCCGCCGCCGGTGGCATTGTCGAGCGGCCAGCCGAAGGAGTGCTGGACGAGGCCGGGCCGGTGCTTTTCCGGCGGCACGGTCCACAGCTCCTTGAGGCCGAGCCCGAACTTCTGCGGCTCGCGTCCCTCGCCCAGCCCATAGCGGGCGATGAGCTGCTTGGAAAGCTGGCCGCGCGCGCCTTCCGCGAACAGGGTGTATTTCGCGCGCAGCTCCATGCCGCGTGTGTAGCGATCGGTGATCTCTCCGTCGCGGCCGATCCCCATGTCGCCGGTGGCGATGCCGACGATGCGGCCTTTCCCGGTCACACTGGCCTGACTGTCCACCTGACTGGCCTGACTGGTCACCTCACTGGACTCATCGACCAGCAGTTCAGCGGCGGCAAAACCGGGGTAGATCTCGACGCCGAGCGCCTCGGCCTTGGCGGCGAGCCAGCGGCAGACATTGCCGAGCGAGCCAACATAATTGCCGTGGTTGCCCATCAAGGGCGGCATCAGCGCGTTGGGCAGGCGCAGGGCGCCGGCGGGGCCGAGCAGATAGAAGCGGTCATCGGTTACCGCCGTCGTCAGCGGCGCGTCGGCATCCTCCCGCCAGTCGGGAAAAAGCCTATCCAGACCAATGGGATCGATGACCGCGCCGGAGAGGATATGGGCGCCGACCTCGGAGCCCTTCTCCACCACCACGACCGAGAGATCGGCGTTGATCTGCTTCAGCCGGATCGCCGCCGCCAGTCCCGCCGGGCCCGCCCCGACGATGACGACATCGAATTCCATGGCCTCGCGATCCGGCAATTCCGCCGCGTCCATAGCTGCCTCCGGCGCTCCCGCATGTTCTCTGGACTTCTTCCACGCTTGCCGCCCCCTGACAACCATCCCGCGGCGCGATAAGGTCATCCCTTGGACGGAAGAAGGCCCTTATGGACCCGAGACTTAACGAGCGCGACGCGATTGCCGACATCCTCGCCTTCCATGTGGAGGCGGGCGTCGATGTGGCGCTCGGCGACGCGCCGGTGGACCGTTTCGAGGAAAGCGCCCGCGAGCGCAGCATGCTCCGGCCGCGCCCGCAGGTCGCTGAATCGCGGCCCGCGCCGAGCGCCCCGGCGCCCGCGCGCCCGGCACATATTACCTCCCGCGCCCCCACCCCGGCCGCTCCTGCCCTGCCGGGCGACGCCCCGCCACCCCCGGACATCGCCGCCATCGAGGCCCGCGAAGCCGCCGCCTCAGCCCCGACGCTGGAGGCGCTTTCCGAGCTGCTGCAAGGGTTTGACGGCTGCCCGCTGAAGCACACGGCGACGCGTCTGGTGTTCGCCGACGGCAATCCGCGTGCGCGTCTCATGCTGGTCGGCGAAGCGCCGGGCCGCGACGAGGACATCGAGGGCAAGCCGTTCGTCGGGCGCTCCGGCAAGCTGCTCGACCGGATGCTCGCGGCGATCGGCATCGACCGCACCCGCGCCTATATCGCCAATGTCGTACCCTGGCGCCCGCCCGGCAACCGCACGCCGACACCGCAGGAAACCGCGATCTGCCTGCCGTTCATCCGCCGGCAGATCGAACTGGCGGACCCCGACATCCTCGTCTGCCTAGGGGGCCCCTCCGCGCAAACGCTGCTGGGAATCACCGACGGCATCACCAAGGCGCGGGGGCGTTGGCAGGAATATAATACCGGCACACGGACCATTCCCGCGCTGGCGACCTTCCACCCGGCCTATCTGCTGCGCAGCCCGCTGGGAAAACGCATGGTTTGGCGGGATCTTATGGCAATCGAGGCGAAGCTGGCCGAGTTCGGCGCCAATCCGCGCCCCTGAGCGGGGGCGCGGCGAAGAAGCGCGCGAATTGAACACGCCGACACATTTGAGTTATTCCATCCAGCGGTAAGCGGGCTTACTCTCCCAACGTCACGCCGACGCGGCGACGACAAGCATGGGGAGCACGATGGAATTCGATCCCGTCCTTCTGGCGCGAATCCAGTTCGCCTTCACGATCTCCTTCCACGTCATTTTCCCCGGCTTTACCATTGGCCTCGCCGCCTATGTCGCGACGCTGGAAGTGCTGTGGATCGCCACCGGGCAGGAGCGCTACCACCGCATCGCGCGCTTCTTCACCAAGATCTTCGCCGTGTCCTTCGCCATGGGCGTGGTGTCCGGCATCGTACTATCGTACCAGTTCGGCACGAATTGGAGCCATTTCTCCCGCGTCGTCGGCAACGTCATCGGCCCGCTGATCGGCTATGAAGTGCTGACCGCCTTCTTCCTGGAGGCGACCTTCCTCGGCATCATGCTGTTCGGCTGGAACAAGGTGCCGCGCGGGCTGCACGTCTTCGCCTGCATCATGGTGGCGCTCGGCACCTCGCTCTCCGCCTTCTGGATCCTCTCCGCCAATAGCTGGATGCAGACCCCGGCGGGCCATGAGGTGATCGACGGCATCGCCCATCCGGTGGACTGGCTGGCCATCATCTTCAACCCCAGCTTCCCCTACCGCTTCGCCCATATGCTGACCGCCTGCTACCTCACCACCGCCTTCGTGGTGCTCGCGGTGGGCGCACGCTATGTCTATCAGGGCCGCTTCGGCGAAGACGGGCGCACCATGATGCGCATGGCCATCGGCCTCATCGCCATCTTCGCCCCCATGCAGGCCTATATCGGCGATTCCCATGGGCTCAACACGCTGGAGCACCAGCCGGCCAAGATCGCGGCGCTGGAGGCGCATTGGGAGAATGTGCCGGGCGAGAACGGCATCCCGCTGGTGCTGTTCGCCATTCCCAATGAGGCGGCCGAACGCAATGATTACCAGATCGCCATCCCGCATCTCGGCAGCCTGCTGCTCACCCATAGCTGGGAGGGCACCTTTCCGGGCCTGAAGGAATACGCCCCGAACGACCGCCCGCCCGTGGTGATCCCGTTCTTCGCCTTCCGCATCATGGTCGGTATCGGGATACTTATGATCTGCATCGGCTGGTGCGGCGCCTGGCTGCTCTGGCGCCGGCGGCTGTTCGAGACCGACTGGTATCTGGCGCCGGTGCAGTTCGTCTGGCCACTCGGCTTCATCGCCGTGCTGTCGGGCTGGTTCGTGACGGAGGTCGGCCGGCAGCCCTGGGTCGCCACGGGCATCCTGCGCACGGTAGACGCCATCTCGCCCGTCGCCGGCTGGGCGGTAGCGACCACGCTCGCTCTGTTCGTCGTGGTCTATGCCGTCGTGTTCTCCGGCGGCATCTACTACATCAACCGCCTCATCGCCCGCGGACCGAAGGACGAAGCGGTGGACGCGCCCAATGAGGGCATGCCCAGCCGCCCCCTCGCCTCGGCCCACGAGGCGACCCGTGCCGCCATCAACGCCCCGGGGGAATGAGCCATGGATATGAGCGTCGGAATGGTCTGGTACCTGCCCGTCATCTGGTCGCTGCTGCTGGCGGTCGCCATCGCCATGTATGTGGTGCTGGACGGGTTCGATCTCGGCATCGGCATCCTCTTTCCCTTCGCCCGGAGCGACGTGGAAAAGGACCAGATGATGAGCTCCGTCGCCCCGTTCTGGGACGGCAACGAAACCTGGTTGATCCTCGGCGGCGGCGGGCTGCTGGTCGCCTTCCCCCTCGCCTACTCCATTGTGATGCCGGCGCTTTATCTGCCGGTCATCTTCATGCTGCTGGCGCTGGTGTTCCGCGGCGTGGCCTTCGAGTTCCGCCATGTGGCCGATACCAGCCGCTTCATCTGGAACATCGCCTTCGCCGGCGGCTCGACGCTCGCGGCCTTCTTTCAGGGCGTGCTGCTCGGCGGCTTCGTGCAGGGCATCAAGGTCGAGAACAACGCCTTTGCCGGCGGCCCGCTCGACTGGGCGACGCCCTTCGCCCTGTTCTGCGGGCTCGGCGTCGTCGCCGGCTACGCGCTGATCGGCAGCACCTGGATCATCATGAAGACCGAGGGCGCCGCCGCCCGCCATGCCCGCGGCCACGCCAAGCTGCTGCTGCCGACCGTGCTGGTGTTCATGGCCATTGTCAGCCTGTGGACGCCGATCGCCTTCCCGCGCATCGCCGACCGCTGGTTCACCACGCCGAACCTGTTCTACCTCGCCCCCGTGCCGCTGCTGACGCTGCTGCTCGCCTGGTTTGTCTGGCGCTGGCTGGAGGAAGGGCGCGAGAACCGGCCGTTCTTCGGCGTCATCGGCCTGTTTCTGCTCGGCTATCTCGGCATCGGGATCTCGATCTTCCCCTATCTCATCCCGCCGAGCCTGACGGTGTGGGAGACCGCCGCCGCCCCCGCCAGCCAGATCTTCATGCTGATCGGCACCATCTTCATGCTGCCGATCGTGCTGGGCTATGTCGCCTTCGTGTACTGGCTGTTCCGCGGCAAGGTGCGCGAGGGCGAGAGCTACCACTAGCTGCCCGCCAAACCTCCCGCCGGCGGGCGATCACTCCGCCGGCGTCATCCGCGCGCGGATCGGCGCGAAGGAGGTGCGATGATGCCGGCACACGCCGAGCGAGGCCAGCGCGGCCTGATGCTCCGGGGTGCCATAGCCCATGTGCCGCTCGAAGCCATAGCCGGGATGGGCGACGCCGAGCGAGGCCATCAGCCGGTCGCGCGTGACCTTGGCGACGATGGAGGCGGCGGCGATGGAGGCGACGAGCCCGTCCCCGCCGATGATGGCGCGGGCCACGCAATTCACCGGCGGTATATCATTGCCATCGACCAGCACGAGACGCGGCCGGCGCGGCAGGCCGGCGGTCGCCCGCGCCAACGCCCAGAGCGTCGCCTGCCGGATATTGTGGGTGTCGATCCGCACGGGCGGGGCGAAGGCAAGCGACACTTCGGCAGTGGCGCAGATCACCTCGAACAGCTTCTCGCGCTGGGCCAGCGTCAGGCGCTTGGAATCGTCGAGACCTTCCGGCACGCGCTCGGGATCGAGCACGACGGCGCAGGCGACCACCGGCCCGGCAAGCGGCCCGCGCCCGACCTCGTCGGCGCCGGCCACCGGCACCTCGCCAGCCGCCCAGGCGGCGCGCTCATGGGCAAAATCAGGTTTACGGCGGGGCTCCGCCCTAGGTCTCGCAGCCATCGGATCCCGTGATACCGGCACGACTCATGCCCCCGGAACGGGGAGCGCGCGCACCATGCCGCCGGCGCACGACAGACGCAACGGCACCATTGGCAAGGTGCGGGAATGCGCCTAAGCCTGCCGTCATCGGCGGGGAGAAGCCCATGAACATCTCGGAGCGTATCGAGGAATTCGTCACCCTCTGGGTGGTGATCGATCCCCTCGGCACGCTGCCGGTCTTCCTTGCCGTGACCGCCACGCTCGACGCCGCCTCACGGCGCAAGGCGGCGGTGCTGTCGACACTGGTCTCCTTCGGCGTGCTGGTTTTCTTCGCCATGGCCGGCCACTGGCTGCTGCGGGCGATGGATGTCTCCATCCATTCCTTCCAGATCGCCGGTGCTATCGTCCTTTTCCTGTTCGCGCTCACCATGATCCATGGCAAGAGCCACACCGACGCGCAGACCCCAGCCGAGACCAGCCCGATGGAGATCGCCATCTACCCGCTGGCGATCCCCTCCATCGCCAGCCCGGGCGCCATGCTGGCGGCGGTGGTGCTGACCGACAATGCCCGGCACAATTTCCCCGACCGGGCGCTGACCATCGTCGTGTTCAGCATCGTGCTGCTGATTACGCTGCTCATCATGCTGGCCGCCGGCCCGCTCGGCCGGCTGATCGGGCGCGGCGGCGCCTCGATCATCAGCCGCGTCATGGGCATGATCCTGGCCGCGCTCGCCGTGGATCTCGGCCTCAGCGCCGCCGCGGACTGGCTGAATCTGCCGCCGATCTGATCCCGCCTCAGGTCTCCGCCGACGTCACGTCTCCACCGGCGGCGGGGCGCCGAGGTGCTTGGCGAAAAAGTCGAGCGTGCGGCCCCAGGCGAGCTCGGCGGCGGCGGGATCGAAGCGGGTCGGGCTGGTGTCGTTGTTGAAGGCATGGTTCGCGCCCTCATAGACATAGATCGTGTAGTCCGTGCCAGCCTTCTTCAGCGCGTCCTCATAGGCCGGAATGCCCTCATTGATGCGGTTGTCGAGCCCTGCATAGTGCAGCAGGAGCGCGGCCTTGATGTCCGCCACGCGCTCAAGCGGCGGCTGCATGCCGTAATAGGCAACGCCCGCCTTCAACTCGGGGCTCGCCTCCGCCAGCAAATTCAACATCGCCCCGCCCCAGCAGAAGCCAACGGCCCCGACGGCGCCCGTCGAATCCGGATGCGCGGCGAGAAAGGTCACGGCATCCACCGCGCGCATCACCGTGGTCGGGCGGTCCAGCGCGGCGATCATCTCGCGCCCGCGATCCTCATTCTCCGGCGTGCCGCCATCGACGGAAAGGAAATCGACGCCGAAGGCGAGATAGCCGGCAAGCGCCATGCGCCGCGTCACGTCCTTGATGTGCGGGTTCAGACCGCGATTCTCATGGATGACGATCACGCCCGGCCGCTTGGCCGCCACGCGCCTGGCCCGCACGAGGTATCCTTTGACCGTCGCGCCGCCGGACTCATAGCTCGCCATGGTGATCTCAAGCCGGGGATCATTGTCCTCGACAATGGCGGCGCGGGCATAGTCGTTCATCAGCGCCGGCAGCAGTGCGCTGGCCGCCGCGACCGAGCCGGCCAGTGTCGCGAGCCGCTCCATGAACTCGCGTCGATCGAGCTGGCCATGCGTGAAGCGGTCATAGAGATCGATGATGCGCTGGTCCAAGCTGCCCTCCCGCCTGCTGTTGGACGATACGGCGCGCAGCATGGCCCGGCGACGACGCCGGGGCACATCAGAAGTCCGGGAGCGGTATCATCGCGCCGCAACGAAAAAGGGCGCCGCTCGCGCGACGCCCTTCATTCTTGTCACAGGCTGTGCTGGTGGGCTTCGATCAGAAGTCCATGCCGCCCATGCCACCGCCGCCCGCCCAAGTCGGCTGTTGCCGACTTGGGGTTCGCGTCAGGAAGCCGGGCGGCTTTATCGACGTCCTCAGAAGTCCATGCCGCCCATGCCACCGCCGCCCGCCCAAGTCGGCTGTTGCCGACTTGGGGTTCGCGTCAGGAAGCCGGGCGGCTTTATGGACGTCCTCAGAAGTCCATGCCGCCCATGCCACCGCCGCCCGGCATGGACGGGGCGCCGCCGCCGGACTTAGGCAGGTCGGCAACCATGGCTTCGGTGGTGATCAGCAGGCCGGCGATCGAGGCGGCGTCCTGCAGGGCGGTACGCACGACCTTGGCCGGATCGACGATGCCGGAGGCGATCATGTCGACGAACTGCTCGGTCTGGGCGTTGAAGCCGAAGTTCTGGTCCTTCGACTCCTGCACCTTGCCGACCACGATCGAGCCTTCCACGCCGGAATTCTCGGCGATCTGACGGATCGGGGCCTCAAGCGCGCGCAGCACGATCTTGATGCCGGCGGTGATGTCCGGGTTGTCGGAGGTGATCTTCTCGACCGCCTTCTTGGCGCGCAGCAGGGCAATGCCGCCGCCGGGGACGATGCCTTCCTCGACCGCCGCGCGGGTGGCGTTGAGGGCGTCGTCGATGCGGTCCTTCTTTTCCTTGACCTCGACCTCGGTCGCGCCGCCGACGCGGATCACCGCGACGCCGCCGGCGAGCTTGGCCAGACGCTCTTGGAGCTTCTCACGGTCGTAGTCCGAGGAGGTCTCCTCGATCTGCTGCTTGATCTGGGCGACGCGGCCCTCGATGTCCTTCTTCTTGCCGGCGCCGTCGACGATCGTGGTCTTTTCCTTCTCGATCACGACCTTCTTGGCGCGGCCGAGCATGGCGAGCGTGACGCTCTCAAGCTTGATGCCGAGCTCTTCCGAGATCACCTGACCGCCCGAGAGGATGGCGATATCCTCGAGCATGGCCTTGCGGCGATCACCGAAGCCGGGGGCCTTGACGGCCGCGACCTTGAGGCCGCCGCGCAGCTTGTTGACGACGAGCGTGGCCAGGGCCTCGCCCTCGACGTCCTCGGCGATGATGACGAGCGGCTTGCCCGACTGCACCACGGCTTCGAGAACCGGCAGGATCGCCTGAAGGCCCGAGAGCTTCTTGTCGAAAATGAGCAGGTACGGATCTTCGAGATCCACCGTCATCTTCTCGGGATTGGTCACGAAGTACGGCGAGAGGTAGCCGCGGTCGAACTGCATGCCCTCGACGACGTCGAGCTCGGTCTCGGCGGTCTTGGCTTCCTCGACGGTGATGACACCCTCGTTGCCGACCTTCTGCATCGCGCCGGCGATCATCTCGCCGATCGTGGCATCGCCATTGGCCGAGATGGTGCCGACCTGAGCGATTTCCTCAGTGTTCTTCACCTTCTTGGCGCGCTTCTGGATGTCCTTGATGGCCTCGATCACGGCGAGGTCGATGCCGCGCTTGAGGTCCATCGGGTTCATGCCAGCGGCCACGGACTTGGCGCCCTCGCGGACGATCGACTGGGCCAGCACGGTCGCGGTGGTGGTGCCGTCACCGGCGAGGTCGTTGGTCTTCGAGGCCACTTCGCGCACCATCTGGGCGCCCATGTTCTCGAACTTGTCCTCGAGCTCGATCTCCTTGGCGACGGTGACGCCGTCCTTGGTGATGCGCGGGGCGCCGAAGCTCTTGTCGATGACGACGTTGCGGCCCTTCGGGCCGAGCGTCACCTTCACGGCATTGGCGAGGATGTCGACGCCGCGCAGCATCTTGTCGCGCGCATCGCTCCCGAATTTTACGTCCTTGGCAGCCATCAGGCCTACTCCTTGGAAAGAGGATCAGTCCCGGCGCGGCGCCCGAAGGGCGGCATCACGGCACGGGACATCAGGGTCGGTTCGTCAGGCGAGGCGACGCCTCAGCCGACGATGCCGAGAATGTCGGATTCCTTCATGATCAGGACGTCCTGACCGTCGATCTTCACTTCGGTGCCGGACCACTTGCCGAACAGCACCTTGTCGCCGGACTTCACGTCGAGCGGGACGAGCTTGCCGGCCTCGTCGCGGGCGCCCGGGCCGACGGCGATGACTTCGCCCTGGGAGGGCTTTTCCTTGGCGCTGTCGGGGATGATGATGCCGCCTGCGGTCTTCTCTTCCGCATCGAGGCGCTTCACCACGATACGATCATGCAGGGGACGAAACTTCAGCTTGGCCATCTGGCGCTCCTCGGATCTTCCGCTCTGGCGCCGCCGTTGGCGCCGTTGGAATGGCTTTAGCACTCTTTCGTTCCGAGTGCCAAAGCCGGTGCGGAGATAGGTAGCGCCGGGTGGGGTGTCAAGCCGCCTGCTGCGGCGAAAATAGGGACGACGCAGCGGCAACGAGGCGCCATTCACGCAAAAAGCCCGGCCGTGGCGGACCGGGCTTTGCGAGTTGGTATCAGCGTTCCGGCGGACCGGGGCTCAGGAGGCTTTCTTGATCGACTTCTCGACCGAGGCCTTGATCGGCTCGGCGGTCTCGGCGGCAACCTTCTGGGCGATCGTCGAGAGTTCCTTGGCCTGCGCCGAGAGAACGTCGAACTGCTTGCGCATGTGGCCGGTCGAGAGCTCGACAGCCTCGGACACGCTCTTGGTGCCGAGCAGCGCGCCGACATAGTCGAAGGCCGCGTTCACATTGGCGCGCAGCGACTCGAGCGCCACCGCATTGTACTCGGCCACGCCCTTGGACGCGGTGGTGTAGGTGTCCTCGAGCAGGTCGGTGGTCTCTTCAGCGTTGGTCTTCATCTTCTCATACGCCTCACGAGCGGTTTGGACGCTCTTCTCCGCCATTTCGCGAACCACGGCCGGCACTTCGAGATTGGCCAGGTCGATCTTCGGCAGGGCGGATTCAAAAGCGGCGGTGGCCGCCTTGGCAGTCTTCTTCGCTGACGGCGGAACGGTGGTGGCGTCAACCATGATTTTTCTCCTCGCGTTCGCGGGTCGTGACAAACAAGGCGGCCAGCGCATCCGCGCATGGCTGCGACCGCCTTCGACTTGGCCGACGCGGCATCCCGAGGAGCCCACCCAAGTCGCACACTCTAATTGTGCAATGCAATATCATATTGCAATGCACAATCAAGCCCGTTTGGCCGATTTTTTTGCGCTCTGGCGCCAAAATGCGCACACACTGACGTTACGGCACATACGGGCCGGAACGCAGGGGAAGGTCGCCTGCCCGACGCGCGATCAGGATCAGGTGCTCTTGGCCTTGGACGCGCCGGGCTTGGGTGACGCCGGCGCGGCGCCGGGCGCCGTCGCTGCCGCCTGCGAGCCCAGGAGCTTCGCCTGCTCGGTCAGGCGCTCGGCCTGCTCTTTCACATAGTCGGCGTGCAGCCGCGACCACTCCTCGACGCTGGAGGCGCGGGCAAGCCGGGCCGCGAAGTCGAAGCCGGCCGCGATGTTGTCCTCGGCGAATTTCAGCGTCGTGCGCCCCATATCGCGCGCGCTGTCATGGGCGACATCGACCTGCCGGCCGGCATCGTCCAGCGCCTTGTGCGCGGCGCTGATGAAGCCATCGATCGCCGCGCGGGCCTGATCGACGCCCTGCTCGGCGATGTTGCGAAGTTCCGGCGGCACGTCCAGCTTCGGGCCATTGGCCATCGTGCATTCTCCTGCGCGTCGCAGCCATCATCCTAGCGGCAACCTGTGGGCGGTCCATTCGCGTTGCTGCCTACGACTAAAGTATTGAGCTGCAGCCTCCGCGCAACAAAATTCGGCCGCGAAAGCCCCGTCCGGTGCAACGGCTGGTTAACCGGGATCGGTGGCGTCCGGTTAACCGGAAAGTACGAAGGTGCGCGTGGTCTTGCCCGCCGGCGTGGCGCCGTGGCGGGGGGCGCATTATCCTTTGCGGAAGGGCGCCTGTCCGCCGGACGCGCGCCTGCTTCCTTCAATGTCCCTTGGGGACACGACTCGGGCGGTTATGAGCATACCGACGGACGGGCATCCTTCTTCGGCCGCTGGCGCGGACGCCGCCTTGCGCGCGCTCGCCGCCGCGAGCCTTGCCGCGCCCGCCCCGGCCGTGCTGCTGCGCCTCGACGGCTCGCTTATCGCCGCCAATGCCGGCGGGCGCGCTTTGCTCGGGCGTCTGCCGCCGCCGGACGAGGTGAGCGCCGCCGCCGCCCGCATCGCCGCGACGCTGCGCCCCGGCCGCCCGGCGCGGCTGGAGCGCCTGCGCCTCGCCGGTCGGCTCACGCCCACAACGCTCGCCTGCTCGCTCCTCGCGGCCGGCTCCGCCCGCGCCCTGCTGATGATCTCTCTCGACGCCGCCCCCGCCGGCCGCCACACCCCTTCCCCAGAGGCGGAGGCCCCGGCCGCACCGCCCACGCCGGAGGCCGCCCCCGCGCCGCTGCGCTTCACCTGGCGCACCGACCTTCAGGCGCGCTTCACCCAGCTCGATGCCCGTCTGGCCGAGGCGCTGGAGCAGCCGGCGGACAACCTGATCGGCCGCGACTGGAGCTTGCTCGGCGCCATCGAAGCCCACCGCGCCATTCTCGAAGGCCGCAGCTTCACCCGCCTGCCCGTCCTGCTGCGCACCCCGCGCGGCGACGCGCTGGATGTCGAGCTTGGCGGCGCCCCGGTGCGCGGCGAGGGCATGCGCGGCTATGGCATTGTCAAGGGCCGCCGCGCTCTGCCGACCGGGACACCAGCGCTCCCGCCCTTGCCGCCGGTGATGGCTCCCGCGAGCGTGGCGCCAACGCCTGTCCCGCCGCCCCCTGCCCCCGTCGCTCCGCCTCCCGTGCTCCCGCCGGAACCGGTGGTTGAGGCCCCCCGCGCCCCGGTGGCCGAGCCGGAGGAACCCGCGCCGGTACGGGTGACGCTCAGCATCGTCCCCTCCTCGCCGAACGTCGTGCCGCTGCGCGGGCCGGCGGAGAATGGCGCGCGGACCTCGTGGGAAGGCCTGTCCACCGGCGAACGCAACGCCTTCCGCGAGATCGCCCGTGCCCTTGGCGCGCGGCTGGAAGGTGTCGAGGATTTCCCCGAGCCCGCCCGCCCCAGCGACGCCCCGGCCACTCCAGCGCCGGCCTCGGACCAGGACGCGTCGGCACCCGCCGATCTGGCCGAAACCTCGTGGATCGCCGACCCGGCCGAAACCGCTCCCCCGCCCGCGCCGGAACCCACCCGCCGCGAGCCGGATGGCCTGCAGCGTCTCATGGCCGAGGGCGAACGCCCCATTCTCGACCGTCTGCCGGTCGGCCTCCTCGCCTTCCGCGGCGACCGGCTGCTCTATGCCAACCGCGCCTTGCTGGAATGGATCGGCCACCCGGACCTCGCCGGCATCGAGCAGGCCGGCGGGCTCGCCACACTGTTCGCCGGCGCGATGACGCCGGGGGCGGAGAACGGCCGCACCCTCAGCCTCGCCACGGCCGATGGGGGCACCGTCGCGGTGGATGCCCGCCTCATGTCCTCCCCCTGGGAGGGCGGCACGGCCATGCTCTATGTCCTCCACCGCAGCGAGCTGGTGGCGGATGCGGCGGGCGAGGAAAAGCTGCGTCAGGCGGAACTCGCCCTGCGCGAGGCCGAGACCGCGAGCCGCGAGCTGCGCTCCATTCTGGACACGGCCACCGACGGCGTGGTTCTGATCGACGCCGCCGGCACCGTGCTCAGCATGAACCACCCGGCGGAGGCGCTGTTCGGCTTCTCCGCGCCGGAGGTGACGGGCGAGAACTTCACCCTGCTCTTCGCCCCCGAGAGCCAGCGCGCGGCGGTGGACTATCTCGACGGCCTCGCCTCGAACGGCGTCGCCAGCGTGCTGAACGACGGGCGCGAGGTGATCGGCCGCGTGCGCGAGGGTGGGCTCATCCCGCTCTTCATGACCATCGGCCGCGTCGGCGACGACGCCACCAAATTCTGCGCCGTGCTACGCGACATCACCCAGTGGAAGCGCGCCGAGGAGGAACTGACCGAAGCCAAGCGCCTCGCCGAGCGCGCCAACATGGCCAAGTCCGACTTCCTCGCCAAGATCAGCCACGAGATCCGCACCCCGCTCAACGCCATCATCGGCTTCTCGGAAGTGATGATGGAGGAGCGTTTCGGCGCAATCGAGAACCAGCGCTACCGGGACTATCTGCGCGACATCCACGCCTCCGGTGGCCATCTCATCTCGCTGATCAATGATCTGCTCGATCTCTCCAAGATCGAGGCCGGCAAGCTCGACCTTGCCTTCACCAGCGTCCCGCTCAACGAGATCGTGCAGCAGAGCATGGCGATCATGCAGCCGCAGGCGAACCGCGAGCGCATCATCATCCGCTCTTCGCTGGCGAGCGAATTGCCGCCGGTGGTGGCTGACGCGCGCTCGATCCGGCAGATCGTGCTGAACCTCGTCTCCAACTCCATCAAGTTCACCCGGCCGGGCGGTCAGGTCATCCTCTCCACCGCCTTCACCGAGGAGGGTGAAGTGGTGTTGCGCGTGCGCGATACCGGGATCGGCATGTCGGAAGCGGATATCTCGGTGGCCATGGAACCGTTCCGCCAGCTCGCAACCTCGGGCCGCGCCGGCTCCGGCGGCACCGGTCTCGGCCTGCCGCTCACCAAGGCGCTGGCCGAAGCCAACCGCGCCAGCTTCAACATCCGCAGTGCGGTGGATGTCGGCACCATCGTCGAGATCACCTTCCCCTCGACGCGCGTGCTGGCGGAATAGGTCAGGGCGCGGGGGCGACCGAGCCGTAGGCGGCGGGTTTGGAGAAGAGCGGGCGCGCCGCGCCGGAACGGCGGATCAGCGCCTGCGGGTCGGGCAGCACCACCGGCTGGTTCCAGTTGCCGCGCACAATGAAGGGCAGCTCGAACGACACATTCTGCGGTGCGCCGGGGGCGGCGCCCGCGACATAGGCGCTGGCCGCGCCCTGCGGCGGCGCGTCGCCGGCCTTGGCGGCGCTCACCAGTTGCGCGACGCCGACGAAATCAAGGTCGCGATCGGCGATGGAGCTTTCCCCGGCTAGCGAGATGCGCAGCTTGTCGCTGGCGACATCGAGCCGAGACAGCGTGGCGATGCCGTTGCGGATCGTGCTCTCAAGCTCGATCTGGCTGTAGGGCGTGCGCCCGCCGCGCAGATCGCCGGTGGCCGAGAGCGGGCGCTGCTCCAGCCGGGCGAGGATCCGCCCGACATCAAAGCCGACCAGCGAACCATCGGTGCCGGACAGGGAGAAGCTGCCGTTCAGTCCGCCGACAATGGCCGCGACGCTCGCGCCGGTGCCGCCCGCGGTGAAACGGAAAGAGCCCGTACCTTCGAGCCGCCCCATGCGGAACAGATCGCCCATGGCGCCGGCAAGCGCGACATCGTCGGCGGACAGATCCAGCCGGGCCTCGGCGCCGACGGGCGCCGGCGAAACATGCAGGGCCGCCCGGAAAATCCCGTTCCAGGCCTCGGCCTCGCCAATGGCCAGCAGGAGCCGCCCGGATTTCAGCGTCGCGCTGGCCGCCATGCGCTCGAGGCGGCCGGCACCGGCGCGCACCTCCGTCGCCGACAGGCGCAGATCGACATCGAGCTGCGACAGGCGGGAGAGATCGATCGTCTCGCCGCTCCAATTGTCGCCGGCGGCATCGGAGATCGACAATTCGCCATAGGGGCTGAGGTCCAGCCGGTCCGCCGCCAGCGAGCCCTGGATGACCGGGCGGGCGCCGTCGAGCCGCAGGTTGAAGCCGCCCTCGCTGACATTGCCATCCAGCTCCAGCCGCGCGCCGGAGAGCGTCGCGCCCTGCCCGGAGAGGATGGACTGCGCCTGCAGCGAGAAGCTGCCGAAGCCCTGTGCGGTCGGCGCCTCAAGGCCGAGCCAGGCCAAGGTCTGGCGGAGCTGTCGCGAGGCGACGGTGAGGGTGCCGTTGGCCACGGGGCCGCCGGCGAGCTTGCCGGTGCCGTCAAAGGCCATGTCGAAGGGCGGACCGGAGAGCTTGACCCGTATCGGGCTGGCGCCACCGGTGAGCAGCACGCCCAGGCTGGAGGCGGCGAGATCGACATGGATCGGCTCGCCGCGCCAGACCACCCGGCCTTCGATCGCCGCATCGCGCCCGCCGCGCCAGCCGATGCGCAGATCCGCGGCGGGAACCACCACCTCGCGCGTGCCGCCATGCGTCAGGACGAGGCGGCCATTGGTGACGGTGAGATCGGCGTTGAACTTGGCGGAGGCAAGGCGCAGCACGCCGGTGGAAAAGGGGTCGATATCCACCCCGCCAGCGAGCGCGAGTTCCGGCTGGTCCAGCTCGATATGATCGGCCCGCGCCTGCCCGGTCAGCAGCGGCAGCAGGTCGAGCACCACGCGGGCGCGGGGCACGGTGAGAGTCGCGGAACCCTCGCCGAAACGGATCTCGCTCACCTCGAGCGCGGGCCAGGGAAAGATCGAGAAGCGGACAGGGCCGTCAATGCGCGGCGGCTGCCCGGCCGCATGCTCGAGGAGCGCCGCCACCTCGGTGCGCAGCCGTTCCTCCGAGGCAAGCTTCGGCGCCAGCGCCGCCCCGAACAGGACGAGCGCCACCGGCAGGAGCAGGATGGGGACCAGTCTTTTCATCAAATGTCGATAATGCCACCCGGATGTGGACCTAGCGCAGCCACGACAGGCTGCGCAAGCGCCGCGCCAACCGGTGGAAAGCCATCCTTCGTTCAGCGCACCATGTTGGGCGTCTGTGTCTGTTTGATGGCCTGACAGAAAGCGAGCGCGCGGCTATGAATTGTCGCGATTGCCGCGCCTGCGAAGATAGACCGGCACAGCGGGAGGAGAGCACAGAATGGCCGTCGCGACCGAGGAAGCACTCTGGACCCCCAGCCGGGACCGTATCGAGCGGGCCGCCGTCACCGCCTTCCTCCGGGCCACCAATGAGCGGCACGGCACGGACCTCGCCTCCTACCGCGATCTGCACGCCTGGTCGATCCTGCGGCCGGACGCTTTCTGGGAGCAGGTGTGGGATCTCGGCGCGGTGATCGGCGAACGCGGGGACGTGGCCCTGATCGATGGCGAGAAGATGCCTGGCGCCCGATTCTTCCCCGAGGCGCGGCTAAACTACGCCGAGAACCTGCTGCGCCCGCGCGATCGCTCGAGCCTCGCCCTCGTCTTTCGCGGCGAGGACAAGGTCGAGCGCCATGTCACCTTCGGTGAACTCACCGATCTCGTCTCGCGTCTACAGCAGGCACTGAAGGCGGCGGGCGTAGGCGTCGGCGACCGGGTAGCCGCGACCCTGCCGAACCTGCCGGAGACCATCGCGGTGATGCTGGCGGCCTCCTCGCTCGGCGCCATCTTCTCCTCCTGCTCGCCCGATTTCGGCGAGCGCGGTATTCTCGACCGGTTCGGCCAGATCGAACCGAAGGTCTATGTCGCCTGCGACGGCTATTGGTATGCTGGCAAGCGCGTCAGTATCAGCGACAAGCTGACGACCGTCGTCCCGCATCTGCCGAGCGCCGTGAAAACCGTCATTGTGCCCTATCTCGGCGAGGCGGAAGAGGTGGCGGCGGGACTGCCCAATGGGGTCAGCCTCGAGGCCTTCATCGCCCCCTTCGCCCCGGCCCCGCTCACTTTCGAACGGCTGCCCTTCAATCACCCGCTGTTCATCCTGTTCTCCTCCGGCACCACGGGCGTGCCGAAGTGCATCGTGCATGGGGCGGGCGGCACGCTGCTCCAGCACATCAAGGAGCACCGGCTGCATTGCGACCTCCATCCGGGCGAGCGGCTGTTCTACTTCACCACCTGCGGCTGGATGATGTGGAACTGGCTGGTGAGCGGCCTCGCCAGCGGGCTCACGCTCTGCCTGTTCGACGGCTCGCCCTTCGCCCCCGGCCCGTCCGTGCTGTTCGACTATGCGGCCAAGGAGCGTTTCGCGCTGTTCGGCACCTCGGCGAAGTACATCGATTCGCTGCGCAAGGAGGGGCTGCGGCCGGTGGACACGCATGACCTCTCGGCGCTGAAGACGCTCACCTCCACCGGCTCGCCGCTGGCGCCGGCGGACTTCGCCTATGTCTATGAGGCGATCAAGCCGGACCTGCACCTCGCTTCCATCTCCGGCGGCACCGACATCGTCTCCTGCTTCGTGCTGGGCGACCCGACCGCGCCGGTCTATCGCGGGGAGATCCAGTGCGCGGGGCTCGGCATGGCGGTCGAGGTCTGGTCGGATGAGGGCCAGCCCGTCACCGGCGAGCGCGGCGAACTGGTCTGCACCCGGCCCTTCCCCTCCATGCCCGTGATGTTCTGGAACGACCCGGAAGGCGCGAAGTACCACGCGGCCTATTTCGACCGCTTCCCCCACATCTGGTGCCATGGCGACTTCGCGGAATGGACGGTGCATGGCGGGCTCATCATCCATGGCCGCTCCGACGCCACGCTGAACCCGCAGGGCGTGCGTATCGGCACGGCGGAAATCTACGCCCAGGCCGAGCAGGTGCCGGAGATCGTCGAGGCGATCGCCATCGGCCAGGAATGGGACAATGACGTGCGCGTCGTGCTGTTCGTCCGGCTGAAACCCGGCACGGTGCTGGACGAGGCGCTGGAGAAGCGCATCCGCACGCAGATCCGCACCGGCGCCAGCCCGCGCCATGTGCCGGCGAAGATCGTCGCGGTCACCGACATTCCGCGCACCCGTTCGGGCAAGATCACCGAACTCGCCGTGCGCGAGGTGGTGCATGGCCGGCCGGTGAAGAACACCGAGGCGCTCGCCAACCCGGAATGCCTGGACCTCTACCGCGACCTGCCGCAGCTCGCGGTGTGAGCGTTCAGCCCTGCGCCGGGCGGCTCAGCCGCGCCAGCAGGATCACCGGCGCGAGGCCGACGAGGACAATGAGCAGGGCGGCGATGGCGCCGTCCTCATAGGTGCCGCGCGCCGCCTCGGCATAGACATGGCTGGCCAGCGTCTCGAAGTTCAGCGGGCGCAGCATCAGCGTCGCCGGCAACTCCTTCATGCAGTCGACGAAGACCAGCAGCGCCGCCGTGCCGAGCGCGGGGCGCAGCAGCGGCAGGTGGATGCGCCGCATCACCCCGCGTGGCCCCTCGCCCAGGCTGCGCGCGGCCATGTCGAGGCTCGGCGTGATCTTGCCGAAGCCCGCTTCCAGCCCACCGACCGGGATGACCAGGAAACGGATGACATAGGCGATCACCAGCGCCGCGCCGGAACCGGAAAGCAGCAGCCCAGTGGGCACGCCGAAAAGCTGCGTGCTGGCGGCGGAAACGAGATTGTCGAAGCTGGCGAGCGGCACCAGGAGCCCGACCGCCAGCACCGTGCCCGGCACTGCATAGCCGAGCCCCGCAAGGCGCGGCACCAGCCCTGAACGCAGCGCCCCGGCGCGCAAGGCGAGCGCGATCAGAAGCCCCGCCCCGACGGCGACCGAGGTGCCTGCCGCGGCGAACAGAGCGGTGTTCAGCGCCTCCTGCGCGACGCTCACCGGAAATCCGTGAAACTGCCAGCGCGCCCAGGCCATATGCGCGAGATGGCCGGCCGGCAGCAGGAAGCCGAACAGCAGCGGCAGGAAGCAGGCGAGCATGGCGAGCCCGGCCATCCCCGCCGTCAGTTCCCGGCGCGCGGGCGGGCGCAGCCGCGCCCCGACATTGGCGACGCTCAGATGCCGGCGCCCCCAGCGCTCCAGCATCACCAGCCCCATCATGATGACCAGCATGAACAGCGCGATCTGCGCCGCGCCGGGCAGACTCGAACGGTTAAGCCAGGTCGAGTAGATCGACAGCGTCAGCGTCTGCACGCCCAGGAATTCGGAGGCGCCGACGTCATTCACCGTCTCCATCAGCGCCAGCGTCACGCCCACCGCCAGCGCCGGGCGGGCGAGCGGCAGGGCGATGCGGAAGAAGGTCTCCCACGCCCCCGCCCCCAGCGTGCGCGCCGCTTCCAGCACCGAGGAGCCCTGCACCAGAAAGGCCGCGCGGGCGGTGAGATAGACATAGGGGTAGAGCACCAGCCCGAGCAGCACGATGCAGCCGGGCAGCGAGCGCACTTCCGGCAGCCAAAGGCCGCGCGGGCTTGAAATGCCAAGCAGGCCCCGGATCAGCGTCGGAACCGGCCCGAGCGGATGCACCGCATCCACATAGACGAAGGCCTGGATATAGGTGGGAATGGCGAGCGGCAGCAGCAGCGCCCATTCGAAGATGCCGCGGCCGGGAAAGCGGCACACCGCGACCAGCCAGGCGGTGCCGGTGCCGATGCCCCCGGCGAGGATGCCGACGCCGATCACCAGCAGCAGCGTCTGGCCGAGCGCATGAGGCAGAACATGGCGCAGCAGGTTGGGCCAGAGATCGCCCGAGCCGTGCGCCGCCGTCCAGACGAGCGAGGCGAGCGGCAGCAGCACGACGACCGCCACGGCGATCGCTCCCCAGCGCAACGCCTTTCCACTCTCCGCCGCGTCGCTTCTATCGGTGACGGCGCTGCTCATACGGATGCGCTGTTCCTCATGCCGATATGCGGCTCCCCCGCGGGGCGCTAGGCCACGCGGGGGAGCGCTTAAGCCGGAAGCCGGCGTGGATCAATTGTCGAAGCCGACCTTATCGACGAGATCGGTCGCGGCCTTGCGGGCCTTGGCGACGGCGACGAGGTCTACCTGATCGACCTTGAGCGGGCCGAAGGCGGCGATGATCGGGTCGATCGGCGCGCCGGGAACGACGGGATATTCGTAGTTGGCCTGGGCATAGATGGCCTGCGCTTCCGGCGAGACCAGATATTCCAGCAGCTTGACGGCGTTCGCCTTGTTCGGCGAGGCCTTGGCGACCGAGGCGCCGGAGATGTTCACATGCGTGCCGCCGTTCTGGAAGGTGGGCACGATCACGTTGATCGCCGCGCCCCACTTCTCCTGATCGGGACCGCCCTTGCCGGAGCGCATCAGGCCCACATAGTAGGAATTGGCGAGGCCGATGTCGCAGAGATCGCCAAGAATGTCGCGAGCGACGTCGCGGTCGCCGCCGGCGGCCTTGCGGGCCAGATTGGCCTTCACGCCCTTGAGCCACTCCTCCGCCTTGGCCTCACCGTGGTGCACGATGTAGGCGGCGACGAGGGCCACATTGTAGGGGTGCTTGCCCGAGCGGATGCAGACCTCGCCCTTCCACTTGGGATCGGCGAAATCCTCATAGGTGATGGCGGAGAGCTTCACGCGGTCCTTGGAGGCATAGGCGACGCGGGCTCGCATGGAGAGCGCGAACCACTCGCCATTGGCGCCGCGCAGATTGGCGGGGATCGCCTTGGACAGCACGTCGGAGGTCACCGGCTGCGTCACGCCCTGATCGACCAGATCCATCAGGTTGCCGACATCGACGGTCATCAGCAGGTCAGCCGGCGATGCCGCGCCTTCGGCCTTCACGCGCTCGGCGAGGCCGTCCTTCACGAACACCGCATTGACCTTGATGCCGGTCTTCTCGGCGAAGGCGTCGAAGAGAGGCTTGGCCAGCGCGACCTCGCGCGTGGTGTAGACGTTGACGACCTCTTCGGCCGAAGCCGGCGCAGCCAGCGCCAGGCTCGCGGCGAGGATCGTGCCGAGCGCCCCACGGCGCGTTCCCAGGATCCGGCGAATCGCCATTCTCGTCTCCTCCTGCTGGGGCGGTCGTGCCGCCATGACGTTAGGTCCAGTGGGCGGTACGAGAGCCAGCAACGTTGGTCAACAAAAACGCGCGTTACTTCAATACCTTAGAGTAAGTCTAAAACAGAACGACTCCAATCTGCCTGCTGCGTTGCCGCAGGCGAGCGGCCGTAAGGCAGTAGCTTGGACAGAACGCGCGGGCGCCGGCAGCGCGGGTGCCGAAAGAACGGGTGATCGCGCGATCACCCGCCGCCGATGCGCAAACAAAAAGGCCGGTCTCGCGACCGGCCTTGACGTGCTCGATGGGACGACGGCGATCAGTCGTCGAGATCGCCGATATAGCGCTGCGCGTAGAGCGGCAGGCCGAGCTTGTCGATCAGGTCGAGCTGGGTCTCGAGGAAGTCGATATGACCTTCCTCATCCGCCATCAGCGCCTTGAAGATGTCGCGGCTGGGATAGTCCTGCACGGTCTCGCAATAGGTCGCGGCTTCCTGGTAGAGCGCGCGCGCCTCGATCTCGGCGGCGAGATCGCACTCGATCACTTCCTTGACGTCCTGGCCGATGCGCAGCGGATCGAGCACCTGCAGGTTGGGGAAGCCTTCGAGGAACAGGATGCGGTCGATGAAGCGATCGGCGTGATGCATCTCTTCGATCGACTCGGCCCGCCACTTGGCACCGAGCTTCTTGTACCCCCAGTTGTCCAGCATGCGGTAATGCAGCCAGTACTGGTTGATGGCCGTCAGCTCCGAGCGGACGCCACGGTTGAGATATTCGATGACTTTGGGATCGCCCTTCATGGCCGCGACCTCTCCTTGGAATTGAGCCGCTGAAGTTTTAGAATAATTCCAAGAATCCGGCAAGGAGGTTTCTGGTACCGGCGCGCATCACGGACACGCCATCAACAGGCGAACCGCGTCGCCAGGTTCACTCGGCGGCGAGAAGGTTGTGATGCGGGTGATGATGCGTCGGATGGCCGTGGCCGGCGTGGCTCGGGGCGGCATCGTTCTGGAGATTGGCCGGGCATTCGCGCGGGCAGGCACCGCAGGCGCTGGCATTCACATCGGCGATGAGCTGGCGGATCGTGCGGGCGCATCGGCCACACTGCGCGCTGCAGCCCAGGCAACGATAGACCTGCCCAGCCGTCCGCACGGTCGGCTGCGTTTCCGTCACTGCGTTGCGGATCTGCCGATCCGACAGAACATTACAAGAGCAAACGATCATCGCGGGGCTGAACCCAAGTGACCAGCTGTCTAGAATTATTCTAAAGACAGCCTTCTGCTTAGTTTCTCGCCCTAATCCGGCCATGCGTCAATCGGGAAAACACGATCTACCGATCACGTAAATGCATAATGGCAACGAATACCCACACAGCTTTTAGTCGTTCCAGAATAGAGGCCTTATTTGCCTGCCTCCACTTTTGAACGCCACTAAAGAAGTGGGACCGCCTCGCTTGTCCCGACCCGATCGGTGGCAAGGCGGGCGTAGAGCAGGTGGTCCTGCCAGCTGCCATTGATGCAGAGATATTCGCGCCCATACCCCTCGCGCCGGAAGCCGGAGCGCTCCAGCAACCGGATCGACGGTGTGTTGGTCGGCAGGCAGGCCGCCTCGATGCGGCGCAGGCCCAGCGCGCCATGGGCGAAGGGCAGCAGCGCCCGCACCGCCGCGCTCATATGCCCCTTGCCAGCATAGGGCGCCCCCATCCAGTAGCCGAGGCTCGCCGTCTGGGTGACGCCGCGCCGGACATTGGACAGCGACAGCCCGCCGAGCAGCACGCGGTCATCCGCACGGAAGACAAGGAAGGGGTAAGCGCTATCATCACGCACATCGCGCTGGTAGCGCCGGATCCGCCGGCGGAACGAACCGCGCGTGAGATCATAAGGCGGCCAGATCGGCTCCCACGGCGTGAGGAACGCCCGACTCTGCTCGCGCAGGCTCGACCAGGCCGCGAAATCCGACATATGTGGCATGCGCAGCACCACGCCCTCGCCTTCGATCAGCGAGGGCGGCTCGGGCCAGGAGACCGTGCGGAACAGGGCCATGGAGCCAGCCGGGACAGGTTAGGACGGCCTCAGACGTTCCGCGATACGCGCGGCCGTTTCAAGAGCCTTGCCGGGACCGAGAGCGGTAAAGGTGGGGCGGGCGCGAGCGACCAGCCCCCGGCCGGCGGCCTTGGCATCCTCCAGCGTCACCGCCTGCACCTTGCCGACGATCTCCTCGAGCGGGATCGGCCGGCCGAAGGCGAGCATCTGCCGGGCCAGCTGGTCGGCCCGCGCGCCGGAGCTTTCCAGCGCCGCGAGCAGGCCCACCTTGGCCTGCGCCTTGGAGCGGGCGAGCTCGGCTTCGCTCATGGTTTCGATGGTCTCTTCGATCTGATCGATCACCACATCGACCAGATCGTCCACGTCCCCGCCATCCGTCCCGGCATAGATGCCGAACAGGCCGGTATCGCCATAGCCCCAGTGGAACGAGTAGACCGCGTAGCAAAGCCCGCGCGCCTCACGCACTTCCTGGAACAGGCGCGAGGACATGCCCCCACCCAGTACATTGGTGAACACCTGCAGCGCGTGGATGCCCGGATCGCGGTAGGACAGACCCTCCAGCCCGATCAGCAGATGCGCCTGCTCCAGCTCCCGCCCGCCACCGATCTCGACGCCACCCTCATAGCGGCTGGGGACCGGCAAGGGCTTGTCGGCATTGGGGATTCCACCAAGGCGGGCCTGCGCCTCCTCGACCACGCGCTCATGTTCCACTGCGCCAGCGGCGGCGACGATGAGCTTGGGCGCGCGGTAATTACGGTCGAGATAACGGCGTAGCCGGTCCGGCCCGAAGGAGCGCACCGTCTGCGGCGTGCCGAGGATCGAGCGGCCAATCGGCTGGCCGGGGAAGGCCCGCTCCTGAAACAGGTCGAAGACGAGATCATCCGGCGTATCGAGCGCCGCGCCGATCTCCTGCACGATCACATTGTGCTCGCGCTCCAGCTCTTCCGGGTCGAAGGCCGGCTCGGTCAGGATGTCGGCAAGCACGTCGATGGCGAGCGGCATGTCCTCGGCGAGGACGCGGGCATTGTAGCTGGTATGCTCCACGCTGGTCGCCGCGTTGATGTCGCCGCCAACCGCCTCGATTTCCTCGGCAATTCCCCGCGCGCTGCGCCGGCGGGTGCCCTTGAAGGCCATGTGCTCGAGCAGGTGCGAGATGCCGTGCTCGTCGCTTTCCTCATCGCGCGAACCAACGCCCGCCCAGATGCCGAGGGAGGCGGTGGCGAGATGGGGCATGGCGTCGGTCACCACGGTCACGCCATTGTCGAGACGGGTGATACGCGGTCCCTTGTCGTCGCTCATCCCGCTCATGCCGCGTGCTCGGCCGCGCGCGCATGGGCGGCGATATAGGCCTCGATGGCGGCAAGGTCGTTCGGCAGGGTGGGCGTGCGCTCCGGCCGCTCCATCAAATCCGCCAGATGCGGCGGCAGCGCCGGGCGCACGCCACTGGCGCGCTCCACCGCGTCGGGGAACTTGGCCGGGTGAGCGGTGCCGAGCACGATCTGCGGCACGCGCGGATCATGCGCGGCGCGCTCGGCGACGGAGACCGCGACCGCCGTGTGCGGGTCGAGCAGATAGCCCGTCTCGCGCCAGACGCGGGCGATGGTCTCGCCGGTCTGCGCCTCGTCGGCGCGGCCGGCGTCGAAATCGGCGTGAATGGCCCGCATCGCCTCATCGGGCGGGGCGAAGGCGCCGGACTGGGCGAGGCTCGCCATCAGCCCGCGCAGCGCGCCGGCATCGCGGTCGAGCGCATCGAACAGCACGCGCTCGAAATTCGAAGAGACTTGAATGTCCATCGACGGCGAGGACGAGGGGTGAACGCCCGTCACCTCATACCGGCCGGTGGCGAGGGTACGCACGAGGATGTCGTTCACATTGGTGGCGATGGTCAGCCGGTCGATAGGCAGGCCCATGCGCTTGGCGACATAGCCGGCGAGCACATCGCCGAAATTGCCGGTGGGCACGATGAAGGACAGCGGGCGGTGCGGGCTGCCCAACGCGGCCCCGGCGACGAAATAATAGACCACCTGCGCGACGATGCGCGCCCAGTTGATCGAGTTCACGCCGGCAAGGCGCAGCCTGTCGCGGAAGGCGTGATGATTGAACATCGCCTTCACATGCGCCTGGCAGTCGTCAAACGTGCCCTCGATGGCGATGGCGTGGACATTGGCGTCCGGCACGCTGGTCATCTGCCGGCGCTGAACCTCGGAGACGCGGCCGGTCGGGTAGAGAATGAACACGTCCGTCCGCTCGCGCCCGCGGAAGGCCTCGATGGCCGCGCTGCCGGTGTCGCCGGAGGTCGCGCCGACGATGGTGGCGCGCTCGTCGCGCTGCATGAGGACATGGTCCATCATCCGCCCGAGCAACTGCATCGCCACATCCTTGAAGGCGAGCGTCGGGCCGTGGAACAGCTCCAGCACGAAGCGGTTCGGCGCGATCTGCACCAGCGGGGTCGTCGCCGGATGACGGAAGCTCGCATAAGCCTCCTCCAGCATCGGCTGAAGCACCGCGGGGGTGAAGGCCGCATCCACGAAGGGGGCGATCACCTTGCCGGCGATCGTCGCATAGGACTGTCCGGCGAAGTGGGCAATGTCAGCCTTGCTGAGCGCCGGGAAGGCGTCCGGCACATAAAGGCCGCCATCGCGGGCGAGACCAGCGAGCAGGGCATCGGAAAAGGCGAGAATGGGCGCCTCGCCCCGGGTCGAGATGTAGCGCACGCGCGCCTCCGGCTGGAAAAGTCGCGGCAAACTAGTGGTGCGGCGGGCGCGAGGCAAGCGCGACGCGGCGCTGGTCAACCCCGGCGCAGGCGCGGCCAAGCATAGGCGGCGAAGACGCCCAGCAGCGTTGCCGCAAGCCCATACCATGTCAGCGCATATTCCAGATGCCGGTTGGGGAAGCTGAGACGGGTAAGCCCGCCCTGCGGCAGCCCGCCCGGATTGGGCGTTCCATCCGCGTCAATGAGGAAGGGTGCGACGCGCAGCACGCCCTTGGCGCCGGCGATGGCGACGGGATCGCGCACGAACCAGCTATTCTTCTCCGGCTCGTTGCCCGGCGTGAACAGCCCGGCCTCCTCCGGCATGCGCAGCAGCCCGGTGACGGTCACGAGGCCGGGCACCTGCCCCTGCGCCCGGCTGGCGGGATCGCGCCGGTCGAGCGGGACAAAGCCACGGTTGACCAGGATCGTCGCCCCATCCGCCATTTCGAGCGGCGTTACCACCCAGTAGCCGGGCCCGCCCCCGCCATCCGGCGTCTTGTCGACCAGTGCATAGACCTGAACCTCGAGATCGTGGCGGAAGCGACCCTGCGCCTGAACGGGGCGGTATTCATCCGCCTCGAAGGCGATCGCCGGCCAGTCCGCCTCTTCCGGCGCAAGCTGAACCGGCTGGTGGATGCGCGCCTCGACCTTGGCGATGAGATCCTGTTTCCAGGCGAGCCGCTCCAACTGCCAGGTGCCGAGACCCGCCAGCACGACGAAGGCCGCGAGCACCACCAGCGTGACGGGCAGGAGACGGCGCAGTTGCGAGACTGGTCTCTTGGTCGCAGAGGACGTCACGCATCACCCGAATCGAGGCGGCCCTGCTCGGCCTTCTTGGCGTATTGCAGGGCGATCATCGTCGCCTTGAGCGGCCGCAGCAGGCCCAGCGTCGAAATCAGCACCAGCGGCGTCCAGAGCATGGCATGGACCCAGAAGGGCGGAGCGAAGGCGATCTCCACCCAGAGCGCCAGCCCGACGACCAGCGAGCCGGCGAGCAGGATGATGAAGACCACTGGCCCATCGCCGGAGTCATCGAAGCTGTAGTCCAGGCCGCAGGACTCGCAGCTTGGCGCGACGGTGAGGAAGCCGTTGAACAGCTTGCCCCGCCCGCAGCGCGGACAGCGGCAGGTGAGCCCGGCCTGATAGGGCGAGACGCCCGAATGGAACGGTTGCAGGTCCATGTCCGGCTTCTACTCCGCTTGGCGTCAGAAGTGAAATCCCGACCATCGTCCCTGCCGCTATGCCGCAGGCAGGGCTGCCAGGGCGGCGACGGCTCATGCGCACACCCGCCAAAGAAAAGGGCGGCTCACGCCGCCCTGACCTCACGCGATGGGGGTCACCCTCAGGCAGCGGCAGCCGCCGCGCCCGCAGCGCCCCACACATAGATGAAGGTGAACAGGAACAGCCACACCACGTCGACGAAGTGCCAGTACCAGGCCGCCGCCTCGAAGCCGAAATGATGGGTCGGCGTGAAATGGCCCGCATAGATACGGCCCAGGCACACGGCGAGGAAGATGGTGCCGACGATGACGTGGAAGCCGTGGAAGCCGGTCGCCATGAAGAAGGTGGCGCCATAGATATTGCCCGAGAAGGCAAAGGCGGCGTGGCTGTACTCATAGGCCTGCAGCAGCGAGAAGATGAAGCCGAGGCCGACCGTGAGCCACAGGCCCCACTTGGCGCCCTGACGGTCACCATGCACCAGCGCGTGGTGCGCCCAAGTGAGCGTGGTGCCGGAGGTGAGCAGGATCAGCGTGTTCAGCAGCGGCAGGTGCCACGGGTTGAACACCTCGATGCCGGTCGGCGGCCAGTGCCCGCCGGTGAACTCGGCGCGGGTGTAATTGATTGCCTCGCCGGCGAAGAGCGAGGCGTCAAAGAACGCCCAGAACCACGCCACGAAGAACATCACCTCGGAGGCGATGAACAGGATCATGCCGTAGCGCAGATGGAGCTGAACCACCGGCGTGTGCGCGTGCTGGTGCTCGGCCTCGCGGATGATGTCACGCCACCAGACGATCATCGTGTAGATGACGCCGAGCAGGCCGACGATCATGACCAGCGAGGTGAGCTGGCCATGCATCCAGAAGACCGCGCCGACCGCCATGACGAAGGCGAAGACCGAGATGACGAAGGGCCACGGGCTCGGGTCGACGAGATGGTAGTCGTGGTGTTTCGCGTGGGCCTCGGCCATGGGTCGCGCTCTCCGTTCGGTCTTATTCTCGCGCCGTCACCGGGGTGGCGGCAAGGTGGCGTTCTGCTCGCATCACGTCGCGTCGCGCATTGTCCCCGGCACAGGGACACTGCGGGTCACAAGGGGGTCTTGCCCGCCTCCGGCTTGCCCGCGGCGACCGGAGCCGCCTTCGGGAAGAAGGTGTAGGACAGGGTGATCGTCTTGAGGCCCTTCATCTCCGGATCCTCGGCCAGCGAGGGATCGACGAAGAAGATGACCGGCATGTCGAGGCTCTCGCCCGGCTGCAGCGTCTGGTCGGTGAAGCAGAAGCACTGCATCTTCGCGAAATAGGGACCGGACTGCGCGGGCGTCACATTATAGGTGGCGGCGGCGGTGACGGGCGTCGTGCCCCGGTTCTTCACCCGGTAATAGGCGAGCTTCGTTTCACCGACGCGCACCTGCATGGAGCGCATTTCCGGGGCGAAGCTCCAGTTCAGGCCCGGCGCGACATTGGCGTCGAAACGCACCTCGACGGTCCGCTCCAGCGCTTCGGCCGGCGCGGCGGCAGCGACGACCGTCGCGCCGCCGAAGCCGGTCACCCGGCAGAACATCTCGTAGAGCGGCACCGCCGCGTAGGACGCGCCGACCATCGTGGCAACGAAGGCGACGCAGCTCAGCGCGACGATGCGGTGGCTGCGCGGCGTGCCGGCCCGTGGGGCGGGTTCAGCGGGGTGGATGTCGGGTTCGTTCGCCATGACGCCTCACAGCGGCCGGATCAGCACGGCCGGGCCGAGCTTCACGATGGTGACGACGTAGAACAGCACGCAGAGTGCCGCGAGAACAGCGGCGATGGCGACCGAACGCTGGCGGCGGCGGCGCTTCTGCTCGTCGGTGAGCACAATGCCGTCGATCTCCGGCCGGGGCCGCTTGTCCTTGTCCGCCATTACCGTTTCTCCCCGTGCCATGTGCTCACAGCCCGAACCCGGCCGGCGCGACGGCCTCGATGAGGAGGACGGCGAAGAGCAGGAAAAGATAAAGGATGGAGAAGGCGAAGAGCCGCTTGGCGGCCTGCTCCGCCGGAGCACCCTCGCGGCGGCGATAGACCTGGATGGCGAGCAACAGCATCAGCCCGCCAGTCACGCCGGAGACGATGCCATAGGCGAGGCCCGCCATGCCCAGGAAGAAGGGCGACATGGCCAGCGGCACAAGGATGAGCGTGTAGAGCAGGATCTGGCGGCGCGTCTCGGCCGTGCCGGCGACGACGGGCAGCATCGGCACGCCGGCGCGCGCATAGTCGGCGGACTTGTAGAGCGCCAGCGCCCAGAAGTGCGGCGGTGTCCAGAAGAAGATGATGAGGAAGAGCAGCACGCTCTCCAGCCCGATGCCGCCCGAGGCCGCGGCCCAGCCGACCATGGGCGGGAAGGCGCCGGCCGCACCGCCGATAACGATGTTCTGCGGCGTCCAGCGCTTCAGCCACATCGTGTAGACGACGGCGTAGAAGAAAATCGTGAAGGCGAGCAGCGCGGCGGAAAGCTCATTGACCAGCAGGCCGAGCACCAGCACCGAACCAACGGACAGCGTCATGCCAAAGGCCAGCGCCTCGCCCGGCGCCACACGCCCCGAGGGAACCGGACGGTTCTTGGTGCGGCTCATCACCGCGTCGATATCGGCATCCCACCACATGTTCAACGCGCCCGACGCGCCGGCGCCGATGGCGATGCACAGCAGGGCGGTGAAAGCGATCACCGGATGAACGTCGCCCGGCGCGCGCACGATACCCACAAGCGCGGTGAAGATGACGAGCGACATCACGCGCGGCTTCAGCAGCGCGACATAGTCCGACACCGACGCATAGTGCGGCGCCTCGAGCGGGCGCTGCTCCGTGCGGGTCAGGTCGTAATCGCGCGAGGCGAGGTCGGTCATCAGTTCACTCCGGCATCGCGCGGGGCGATGCGTCGCTGCGGGTCGGCACGGTGGAAAGGCACGTCCAGTCGGGGTGGGGAGCCTCCGGCAGGGAGATGCCGGAGGCCAGTCACGTCACATCCGGCCGATCACTTGATCTTCGGCAGGACGTCGAAGTGGTGGTAGGGCGGCGGGGACGGCAGGGTCCATTCCAGCGTGGTCGCGCCTTCACCCCAGGGGTTCGCACCCGCCGGCACCTTGGCGGCAAACATGCGGTACACGCCGTACAGGAACACCAGCACCGCGAAGCCCGAAATGTACGAGCCGATCGAGGAGATGAAGTTCCAGGCGTAGAACGCGTCCGGGTAGTCCGCATAGCGGCGCGGCATGCCGGCGAGGCCGAGGAAGTGCTGCGGGAAGAACACGAGGTTCACGCCCACGAAGGTCAGCCAGAAGTGCAGCTTGCCGATGCCTTCGCTGTACATGTAGCCGAACATCTTCGGCGCCCAGTAGTACCAGCCGGCGAAGATCGCGAAGACCGCGCCGAGCGACAGCACGTAGTGGAAGTGCGCCACGACGTAATAGGTGTCGTGCAGCGCGCGGTCGATGCCGGCATTGGAGAGCACGACGCCGGTGACGCCGCCGACCGTGAACAGGAAGATGAAGCCGATCGCCCAGAGCATCGGCACGCGGAACGAGATCGACCCGCCCCACATGGTCGCGATCCAGGAGAAGATCTTCACGCCCGTCGGCACCGCGATAATCATCGTGGCGGCCACGAAATAGGCCTGCGTCGAGGAGGAGAGGCCAACCGTGTACATGTGGTGCGCCCACACGACGAAGCCGACGACGCCGATCGCCACCATCGCATAGGCCATGCCGAGATAGCCGAAGATCGGCTTCTTCGAGAAGGTCGAGACGATGTGCGAGACGATGCCGAAGCCCGGCAGGATGAGAATGTACACCTCGGGGTGACCGAAGAACCAGAACAGGTGCTGGAACAGGATCGGGTCACCGCCGCCGGCCGGATCGAAGAAGGTCGTGCCGAAATTGCGATCCGTCAGCAGCATGGTGATGGCGCCCGCCAGAACCGGCAGCGACAGCAGCAGCAGGAAGGCGGTCACAAGCTGAGACCAGGCGAAGAGCGGCATCTTGTGCAGCGTCATGCCGGGGGCGCGCATGTTCAGAATCGTCGTGATCAGGTTGATCGCACCGAGGATCGAGGACGCGCCGGCGATGTGCAGCGAGAGGATCAGCAGATCCATCGCCGGGCCGGGGTGGCCGAGCTTGGAGGAGAGCGGCGGGTAGATCGTCCAGCCACCGCCGAAGCCGTTGGAACCGGCCGCGCCCTCAACGAACAGGGAGAGGATCGCCAGCGCAAAGGACGGCGGCAGCAGCCAGAAGGCGACGTTGTTGATGCGCGGGAAGGCCGTGTCCGGCGCGCCGATCATCAGCGGTATGAAATAGTTGCCATAACCGCCGATCATCGCCGGCATGACCATGAAGAAGATCATGATCAGACCATGGCCGGTGGTGAAGACGTTGAAGGTCTGCGGATCGGAGAAGATCTGGAGACCCGGCTCCTGCAGCTCGGCACGGATGCCGATCGAGAGGATGCCGCCCACGATCCCCGCCACGATGGCGAAGATCAGGTACATCACACCGATGTCCTTGTTGTTGGTCGAGTAGACCCAGCGCTTCCAACCCGTCGGATCGCCCGCGTGACCGGCTGCGTATGCCATGGAACCGTCCCTCATTCGCGCGCTTTCACACGCACCGAAACTCTGATTGCACGGGGCGACCGGCGCCCCGTGGGAGAGGCGCTCAACGCGCCTCGGCCGCGCCGGCCGGAACGACCTCGTTCTGCGCCACGACGCGGGCCGGCTGGTCGGCCGACGCGTACTTCTTCTTGGCATCCTCCACCCAGGTGGCGAAGTCAGCCTCGCTCACGACACGGATGGCGATCGGCATGAAGGCGTGGTCACGCCCGCACAGCTCCGAGCACTGGCCATAATAGACGCCTTCCTTGGTGGCCTGGAACCAGCTCTCGTTGAGCCGGCCCGGCAGGGCGTCGATCTTCACGCCGAAGGACGGCATGGCAAAGGAGTGGATGACGTCGGCGGCAGTGACCTGGATGCGCACGATCTTGCCGACGGGCACCACGACCTCATTGTCGACCGCCAGCAGACGCGGCTGGCCGGGCTGGAGGTCGGCGGTCTGCACCATCAGGCTGTCGAAGCTGAACTGGCCGTTGTCGGGATACTCATAGGACCAATACCACTGGTGGCCGGTCACCTTGACCGTCAGGTCCGCCTTGGGAATGTCGAGCTGCTGGAAGAGCAGCCGGAAGGACGGAATGGCGATGGCGACCAGGATCAGCACCGGCACCACGGTCCACACCACCTCGATCAGGGTGTGATGCGTGGTGCGCGAGGGCACCGGGTTGGCCTTCTCGTTGAACTTCACCGCCACGATGATCAGCAGCGCCAGCACGAGCAGCACCACCGCCACGATGATGGCGAGGAGGAAGGCGTGGAAGGAGTGCATCGTCTCCATCACCGGCGAGGCCGCGCCCTGCAGGTTGATCTGCCACGGCGAGGGCTGGCCCGTGCCGGCGACAGCGCCGCCCGTGGCGACAAGCGTCAGGCCCAGCGTGCCGACCATTGCACCGATAAAGCCAGTGGCGGTGCGTCCAGCGTTGCGGATCCACGATTTCATCGCGATCGTCACTCCCATCAACTCCCACTGTACCCCGGCTTCGGCACAACCAAGCCGCCCGTCGGGCCAGTGGCATTTGATCTTCATCAAACACAAAAAGAACACGCGGGCAACGCGCCTGGGGCCTTCTGCTCCTGCGACATGACGTCGGGTGCCTGGAACCGTTCTATCTGCAATGCCGCTGGGGCAAGGCTTGCTTTGCCGCATTGTTGACACGCATGTGATGCGAGGTGCCGCGCACCCCTCCTGTGCTGCTCATACGCAGCTCACGCACGATTCGCCTTGTCCCGCCGTGGCGATTCTTTAGAAGACTCCTCAGTCAGTTATTCGGGAGACAGCCCATGCGCGGTTTCGCGGCCCTCCGTTCGTCCTTTCTTGCGGCCTTCGCCGCCTTCGCCCTGATGGCGGTGGCTGGCGGTGGGGCGCAGGCGCAGGGGGTCGTGCGTTCGGTCCATGGTGAGTGGCAGATTCGTTGCGACACGCCGCCCGGTGCCCAGTCCGAGCAGTGCGTCCTGCTCCAGAGCGTGCAGGCCGATGACCGGCCGAATGTCGGCCTCACCGTCATCGTGCTGAAGACCGCCGACCAGCAGAGCCGCCTCCTGCGCGTCCTCGCCCCGCTCGGCGTGCTGCTGCCTTCCGGCCTCGGCCTCAAGATCGACGACACCGATGTCGGCCGCGCCGGCTTCGTGCGCTGCGTGCCCAATGGCTGCGTCGCCGAGGTCGTGATGGACGACAAACTGATCAACCAGCTCCGCAACGGCCAGAACGCGACCTTCATCGTCTTCCAGACGCCCGAGGAAGGCATCGGCATCCCGCTCAGCCTCAAGGGGTTCGGCGAGGGCTTCGACGCGCTTCCCTGAGGCGCAGCGATGGCACCCCCCTCACCCATCCGTCTCGTCATCTTCGACATGGACGACGTGCTGCTGCACTACGACGTCGCGGCACGGCAGTCTGCCATCGCCGCCTTGGCGGGGCTGACGGTCGATGAGGTGGCGCGTCTGATCTGGGACAGCGGCATCGAGGACGCCTCCGATGCGGGGCGGCTGTCGGCGGACGCCTACCTCGCCGCCTGCTCCCAGGCGCTCGGCATCCCCTTCGGGCGGGCGGACTGGTTCCGTACCCGCGCCCTCGCCATGACGCTGGACCTGGAGGCCATCGCGCTCGCGCAGGCCGTCAAGGACAAGGCCGCGCTGGCGCTGCTGACCAATAACGGCTTCATCATGGGCGAGCATTTCGACGCGCTGGTGCCGGAGCTTCGCGCCGTGTTCGGCCCGGCCATGCATGTCGCCGCCGAGTTCGGCACCAAGAAGCCGGATCCGGCGATCTATGCCCGCCTTGCCGCCCGCTACGGCGTCGCGCCCGCCGAGGCCGCGATGATCGACGACAAGCCCGTCAATATCGAAGGCGCCCGCGCGGCGGGCCTGACGGGCCACAGCTTCCGCAGCGCTGGCGAGCTGCGCTCGTTCCTCGCCGCTCTCTCTCTTATATAGAGGGACCGTCACCGCGAGCCGTGGACGCGCCAGTGCGCGTCAGCAGAAAACCCGCGCGCCAGCAGGAACCCCATGCCCGAGCTTCCCGAGGTCGAAACCGTCCGCCGTGGCCTCGCGCCGGTCATGGAGGGCCGCCTCATCCGCGAGGCCATTGCCCGCCGGCCGGACCTGCGCTGGCCGCTGCCCGAGCGCTTCGCCGAGCGGCTGACCGGCCGGCGCATCATCAGCCTCGGACGGCGGGCCAAGTACCTGCTGGCCGATCTCGATCCCGGCCCCGACGGCGAGGCGGAGGTGCTGGTGATGCATCTCGGCATGTCCGGCTCGTTCCGCATCGAGGAGGCGCACGCCCCGGCGCTGACCCCCGGCGACTTCCACGTGCCGCGCTCTCGGCTGGAGGTGCATGATCATGTGGTGTTCCGCCTCGAGGGTGGGCATGAGGTCGTCTACAACGATCCCCGCCGCTTCGGCGCCATGCTGCTCACCGCGCGCACGGCGCTGGAGAGCCACCCGCTCTTTGCCGCCCTGGGGCCGGAACCGCTCGGCAATGCCTTCGATGCGGACTGCCTCGCCCGCGCGCTGGCGGGGCGGCGCACGCCGATCAAGGCGGCGCTGCTCGACCAGAAGGTCGTGGCGGGGCTCGGCAACATCTATGTGTGCGAGGCACTGCACCGCGCCGGTATCGCGCCGGAGCGGCTGGCCGCCTCGCTGGTGACCGCCACGGGCAAGCCGACGGCGGCCACGCGGCGCCTCGTCGAGACCATCCGGCTCGTGCTGGAGGAGGCCATCGCGGCTGGCGGCTCCACATTGCGCGACCATGCGCAGGTCGACGGCACGCTCGGCTATTTCCAGCACACATTCCGCGCCTATGACCGCGAGCACGCGCCCTGCCTCACGCCGGGCTGCCGGGGCACCATTGCCCGGCTTGTGCAGAGCGGGCGCTCCACCTTCTATTGTGCATCCTGCCAACGCTAGGGAACGTCCATGGCCTATGAGAACATCCTGGTGGAGACCAATGGCCGGGTCGGCATCGTCACGCTGAACCGGCCCAAGGCGCTTAACGCCCTCAACGCGGCGCTGATCGCCGAACTGTCGCAGGCGCTGGACGGCTTCGAGGCGGATGCCGGCATCGGCTGCATCGTCCTCACCGGCTCCGAGCGCGCCTTCGCCGCTGGCGCCGACATCAAGGAGATGCAGGCGCTCGGCTTCCCCGCCACCTATACGGAGGACTTCATCACCTCCTGGGAGCGGCTGTCGCGCTGCCGCAAGCCGGTGATCGCCGCGGTGGCGGGCTATGCGCTGGGCGGCGGCTGCGAGCTCGCCATGATGTGCGACATCATCCTCGCCGCCGATAATGCGCGCTTTGGCCAACCGGAGATCCAGCTTGGCATCATGCCGGGCGCGGGCGGCTCGCAGCGCCTCACCCGCGCCATCGGCAAGGCCAAGGCGATGGAGATGTGCCTCACCGGCCGTCAGCTCACGGCGGAGGACGCCGACCGCTACGGCCTCGTCTCCCGCGTCGTGCCGCTGGCCGAGCTGAAGAGCGAGGCGATGAAGGTCGCGGACACCATAGCCGGCCTCTCGCTCGCCTCCGTGATGATGACGAAGGAGAGCGTCAACCGCGCCTTCGAGACCACGCTGGCCGAGGGCATCCGATTCGAGCGCCGGCTGTTCCAGGCGCTGTTCGCCACCGCCGACCAGAAGGAAGGCATGGCCGCTTTCGTCGAAAAGCGTTCTGCTTCCTTCACCAATGGGTAAAGGAAGCGTTGCCGGAGGGGCCGGGCCGGCGCTTACGTATTGACGTGGCGCCGGGCGCCGACTATAAGCCCGCCACTCGCGCGGGGCTCCTCCGGGTTGGCTCCGCTTTGTCTTTTGCAACCAAATTCTGGCAAGTAACGGTTCGTACCGGGCTTGCGATGATGAAGAGGACGGCCGATGGCCAATACGCCCTCCGCCAAGAAGGCGGCTCGCAAGATCGAGCGCCGTACCGAGGTCAACAAGAACCGCCGCTCGCGGATGCGGACCTTTGTGCGTAAGCTCGAAGACGCGCTCGCCACCGGCGATCGTGATGCCGCGACCACCGCGTTCAAGGTGGCCGAGCCCGAGATCATGCGGGCGGCCCAGAAGGGCGTGCTCCACAAGAACACCGCGTCGCGCAAGGTCTCCCGCCTTGCCAGCCGCGTGGCCAAGCTCGGCGCCTGACGGCACCCGACGCAAAGCAACTCCAAGTAGTTTGCAAGCCCGGCGCCCGCGCCGGGCTTTTTGCATTCCGGCGCTGCGCAACGCCTCCCCGACCGGGGCCGGGCCGCCTCTGTGCAGCAAGTTCACATGCCGCCACGCCGCAGCGCGGCACCGTCATGGCAGCGTTGCAAATTCGTCACATCACACCGTTGGATGTGGACGATTCACGGGATGCACAGGAGGCGCCGCTTGACTCGGTGAACCTCCCGACGCAGAGCCGAATCACCCCCGAAGGCCATCCGAGCCGGACTCGGGTGCGCAGAAATTCCCTATTTATTTCAACGTCTTGTATCCCACAGGCTAAGGCACCCCCGGAATCGCCACACCCGACCACCCCTCCCCGCCCGGGGGGTGAAAAATAGGTGAGGAAACACCCGTCATGGCGCCTCGGGGAATCTTGCAAGCGAGTCAGAGATTTGCCGACTGATGGAATAAATTTGGGCAGTCGATTCGCCCTCCGGGGCACCCCCTCACCCGCCAACGGCGTTGCACCACGGGGGGGCCCTGTGTATGGTGTGGTCATCCGGTTCTGCCGGACACTTCAGCGAAAAGTTGAGTTTAGGTTCAACTCATTCCGGCATGAGGAGGGTAGTTGCGTGGCTGTTTTACTACCCCTCCTCGCGGCACGGCCTCAGACGGCCAGCCATTACATGACATGTTCTGCGACAGGGGCAGACGCGTCAGGGGCAGACTTGGCGGAATGAGTTTTATCCGCGTTTGTTTCCAGTAGAATTTCAAAAAACGATATCTTGAGACGGGGACGGCAATACAATTGCCGCGAAGGGGCTGCTATGACTGCGCGAATGAGCGTGAGCGGAGATTCAGGATCAGGGCTGCTCCGCAGCCGGCCGGCATCGACCGGCGGGATGATCGAGTATCTGGATTTCTGCGCTTGTTCCCGGTCTCCGGAGGCAGGGCCTCCGACCTGATCGCGCCCTGTCGGGTCGCGCTGCTGATCTCATGAGTTAGACAGCCAACCGCGCCCCAGACGGCCATCACTTTCCATCGGCATCGCTTCTGGACACTCTCGGCCCTGCCGTGCTCGCACGGTGCTTCGGCCGTGGTGGGTCCATGACGTTGCCTTCCCAAGAACCGCAAAAAACCAGCGGAGCGACGATGTTCAAATCCAACAGCCTCCAGTCTTCGGACAGCGGAGCCTTTCCCGGTCCGGTCACGGCTTCCGGCCCCTCGGTCGATTTGGATACCGCACCCCGCGATGCCTGGGAAAAGGTGCGCCGGCGCCTGCGCGCCGAGATCGGCGAAGAGGTCTATTCGAGCTGGTTTCCGCGCCTCGAGCTGGACGGGATCTTCGGCGACACCGTGCGCCTCTCGGTGCCCACCCGCTTCCTGAAGACCTGGATCCAGCAGCACTATATCGAGCGCCTTTCCACGCTTTGGCTTGAGGAAATGGGCGTCGGCCGCGTCGACCTCATCGTGCGCACCGCCATGATGCGGGCGCCCAACGCGCCCGTCCGTGTCGCCGCCACGCCGATGATCCGTCCGGCCGCCGAGCCGCGCCTTGCCGCCAGCGCGCCCGTCGCGCCGGCCACCACCTCGGGCGACGTCGCCGGTGGCTCGCCGCTCGACCCGCGCCTCACCTTCGCGGCCTATCGGCTCGGCGATTCCAATCGCCTCGCCCATGCGGCGGCGCTCAAGGTCGCGGCCGCGCCCTCGGGCAGCGGTCCGGTGTTCAACCCGCTCTATCTCCACGCCGCCGTCGGCCTCGGCAAGACGCACCTCCTGCAGGCCATCGCCGCCGCCGGGCCGGAGCATGGCCGCCGCGTCGTGTACCTCACGGCCGAGCGCTTCATGTACGGCTTCGTCGCCGCGCTGAAGACCCAGTCGGCCATCGCCTTCAAGGAACAGCTGCGCGGTATCGACACGCTGGTGATCGACGACCTGCAGTTCCTGCAGGGCAAGAGCGTGCAGCAGGAGTTCTGTCACACGCTGAACGCGCTGATGGATTCCGGTCGCCAGGTGGTGATCGCCGCTGATCGCCCGCCGGCGGAGCTGGACGCGCTGGAAGAGCGCGTGCGCTCGCGCCTCGCCGGCGGCCTGGTGGTCGAGATCGCCCCGCTCGACGAAGAACTGCGCGTCGAGATCCTCGCCGCCCGCGTCGCCGCCCTGTCCCACCAGCATCCCGGCTTCAACGTGCCGCCGGATGTGCTGAGCTTCATCGCGCGCAATTGCGGCCAGAACGGCCGCGACCTCGACGGCGCGCTGAACCGGCTTCTGGCGCATAATCAGCTGACCTCGCGCGCCATCACGCTGGAGATGGCCGAGACCGCCGTGCGCGATCTCGTACGTTCCTCCGAGCCCAAGCGCGTGCGGGTGGACGACATCCTGCGCATCGTCGCCAAGCACTACAACGTCACCCGCGCCGACATCCTCTCGCAGCGCCGCACCGCCAATGTGGTGAAGCCGCGCCAGATCGCGATGTACCTCGCCAAGATGCTCACCCTGCGCTCCCTGCCGGAAATCGGCCGGCGCTTCGGCGGGCGCGACCACACCACCGTGCTGCACGCGGTGCGCAAGATCGAAGGCCTCGTCGGCAGCGACCGTGCGGTAGCCGATGAGATCGAGACGCTGAAGCGCCTCGTGAGCGACGAGTAGGCGCGAGCCCTCGTCGCCGGGGAGGCGGTATGCCCGCTATCCCCGCGACTATCCCCATTATTTCGCCGCATCGCAGCACCCCCCGCTTGCCTTGGCGGGGCCGGGGCGGCAATGTCGACGCCCCCGGCGGCGCGCCCGCGCCGTCCGCCCGGGGCGCGACGCGGGGCATGCCCTCGCCGGTGTGCCCCGTGCGTCTTCCGTTTCTCGTAATGCACGGGTGTCGCGGCCATGAAGGTCACTGTCGAGCGGGCCGAGCTGCTCAAGTCCCTCGCCCACGTTCATCGTGTCGTCGAGCGGCGCAACACCATACCGATCCTCGCCAACGTGCTGATGCGCACGGATGCGCGTGGCCTGGCGCTGCGGGCGACCGACCTCGATATCGAGATCGTCGAAACCATCTCCGCCGAGGTCGGGCAGGAGGGCGCCACCACGGTGCCCGCGCATACGCTCTATGACATCGTGCGCAAGCTGCCCGAGGGCGCGCAGGTTCAGCTTGAGACCTCCGGCGATCGCGGGACGCTCACCGTGCGCGCCGGCCGCTCGCGCTTCGCGCTGCAGACCCTGCCGGAGAACGAATTCCCGGACCTCGCCGCCGGCGAGATGACGCACCGCTTCACCCTGCCGGCCGGGGAGCTGAAGCGCCTCGTCGACAAGACGCAGTTCGCCATCTCGACCGAAGAGACCCGCTATTATCTCAACGGCATCTATTTCCATGTCGCCGAGGCCAATGGCCCGGTGCTGCGCGCGGTCGCGACCGACGGGCACCGCCTCGCCCAGGCGCAGACCGCCGCCCCCACGGGCGCGATCGGCATGCCGGGCGTCATCGTGCCGCGCAAGGCGGTGGCCGAGATCCAGCGCCTCGCCGAGGATGGCGATGCCGAGGTGACGGTGGAGCTCTCCACCGCCAAGATCCGCGTCTCGCTCGACCGCGTGGTGCTGACCTCCAAGCTGATCGACGGCACTTTCCCGGACTATGGCCGCGTCATCCCGGTCGGCAATGACAAGACGCTGGTGGTCGACAAGGCCGAGTTCGCCTCCGCCGTCGACCGCGTCTCCACCGTCGCCAGCGAGCGTGGCCGCGCGGTCAAGCTCTCCATCGCCGATGGCAAGCTGACGCTCTCCGTCACAAACCCGGATTCGGGCAGCGCGACGGAAGAGCTGGAAGTCGAGTACGGCTCCGAGCCGATCGATATCGGCTTCAACAGCCGCTACCTGCTCGACATCACCTCGCAGATCGAAGGCGGCACCGCCGAGCTCAAGCTCGCCGATCCGGGCTCCCCGACCCTGTTGCAGGATCCCGAGAAGCGCGGCGCGCTCTATGTGCTGATGCCGATGCGCGTGTGAGCGCGGCCGGGGGCCCGCGCGCCCGCATCACCCGGTTGCAGCTCACCGATTTCCGCAGCTACCACGCCGCGGAAATCCGCGCCGGCGATGGGCCGGTGGTGCTGATCGGCGCCAATGGCGCCGGCAAGACCAATCTCCTCGAGGCCATCTCGCTGCTCTCGCCCGGGCGCGGCCTGCGCCGGGCGAACCTCGACCAGTTCGCCGCCCGCGTCCCCGATGGCACGCGCGCCGCCGGCTGGGCCGTGTCGGCCCGTGTCGACGGCGCCTATGGCGAGGTGGCGCTCGGCACCGGCATCGAGGCCGGCGGTGAGGAGACGCGGGCCCGCCGCTGCCGCATCGACGGCGAGACCGTCGGCTCGGCCACCGCCTTTGCCGCCCATCTGCGCGTGGTGTGGCTGACGCCGGATATGGACGGACTGTTCACCGGACCACCCTCCGAGCGACGCCGTTTTCTCGACCGCCTGGTGTTGGCGGTGGATGCCGAGCACGGCGCCCGCGTCAACGCGCTGGAGCGCGCCCTGCGCTCCCGTAACCGGCTGCTGGAAGAGCCGGGCACCGACCCGCGCTATCTCGACGCCGTCGAGCAGGAGCTCGCCGCGCTGGCCATTGCGGTGGCCGCCGCGCGGCTGGAAACGGTGCGCCGCCTCGCCGCCGGCATCGCGCGCGGGCGGGACGATGCCTCGCTCTTTCCCTGGGCGAGCGTCGCGCTGGAGGGCGAGGTGGAGCGCGCGCTGGCCGAGCGCCCGGCGACGCTGGTGGAGGACGAGTACCGGCTGGCGCTCGCCGCCACCCGTCCTCGCGACCGCGCCGCCGGCCGCACGCTGGACGGCCCGCATCTGTCCGACCTCGCCGTCGGCCATGGGCCGAAAGGCATACCGGCTTCCCTCGGCTCCACCGGCGAGCAGAAGGCGCTGCTGATCGGCCTCGCCCTCGCCCATGCCCGCCTCGTCGGCGAGATGGCGGGGCTCGCGCCCGTCATGCTGCTCGACGACGTCGTGGCCTATCTCGACCCCGCCCGCCGCGCCGCGCTGTTCGAGGCGCTGGAGCGTCTGGGCGGGCAGGTGTGGATGACGGGGGCCGACCCCTCCGCCTTCGCGGCGCTGGGGGACCGCGCCGAGCGTTTCCTCGTCACGCCGGGCCGGGCAGAACGCGCGCCCGCATAGGTGGCCGGACAGCCCGTCGATATGAGCACTTGACCTCCTTCGCGCGTGCGCGCACGTAGTGCGCCATCATGAACCTGCTCGACCTTGCCGTCTTCGCCGCCGCCCTCGCTCTTGCCGCCGCCTCGCCGGGGCCGAGCGTCATCGCGCTGGTGGCCCGCACGCTGGTGCGTGGGCGCGAGGGAGCCGGCCCGCTGGTCGCCGGCATCGTGCTGGGCGACATGGTCTGGCTGGCGGCCGCCGTGATGGGCCTTGCCGCCCTTGCCGCCACATTGGGCTCGTTCTTCGTCGTCGTGCGGCTCGCGGCCGCCGCCTATCTGATCTATCTCGCCTGGAAGCTGTGGATGTCCACCGGCACCCCGGCCGAGGCCGTGCCGATCCGCGAGAGCGATTCCCGCCTCGGCCTGTTCCTTACCGGCCTCGGCATGACGCTCGGCAACCCCAAGGCGATGGCCTTCTACCTCGCCTTGCTGCCGACCATCGTCGACCTCAACCGACTGACCCTGCTTGGCTTTGCCGAATTGTGCGGCATCATCGCGCTGGTTCTGGCCGGCGTGTTCGGCAGCTATGTCGCCCTCGCCCACCGAGCGCGCGGCTTTGCCGGCAGTGCTTGGGGCGCCCGGCTGATCAACCGGGCCTGCGGCACCGCCATGGCCGGCGCGGCGGTGCTGGTAGCCACGAAATAAACGCGCGTTTGCGCTACAAAAGAACCTGTCAATTCAAGCGATTCGAAGGGCTGCACCCATGGCCGATTCCGACAACGCCGCCTCCCCGAACTCCGACGGGGAAGAGTATGGCGCGCAGTCGATCCAGGTGCTGCGCGGCCTCGACGCCGTGCGCAAGCGGCCGGGCATGTATATCGGCGACACCGATGACGGCTCGGGTCTGCACCACATGGTCTATGAGGTCGTCGACAACGCCATCGACGAGGCGCTGGCCGGCTATGCCGACAAGGTCACGGTCACGCTGAACGCCGACGGCTCCGTCACCGTCACCGACAATGGCCGCGGTATCCCGACCGACATCCATTCCGAGGAAGGCGTCTCGGCGGCGCAGGTCATCATGACCCAGCTCCATGCCGGCGGTAAGTTCAACCAGAACTCCTACAAGGTCTCCGGCGGCCTGCACGGCGTCGGCGTCTCAGTGGTCAACGCGCTCTCCACCACGCTCGACCTGACCATCTGGCGCAACGGGCTTGAGCACCACATACGCTTTCGCAACGGCGATGCCGAAGCGCCGCTGGCGGTGAAGGGTCCGGCGCCGGAAGGCCAGCGCGGCACCATGGTCACCTTCGTGCCCTCGCCCCTGACCTTCACCCACATCGAATTCGACTACGCTACGCTGGAGCACCGGCTGCGCGAGCTCGCCTTCCTGAACTCCGGCGTGCACATCGTGCTGACCGATGCGCGCCACGCCGAGGTGAAGCGCGAGGAGATGGTCTATGAGGGCGGCGTCGAGGCCTTCGTGCAGTATCTCGACCGCTCCAAGCAGGCCCTGCTGCCCAAGCCCATCGTGATCCGCGCCGAGAAGGACGGCATCACCGTGGAATGCGCCCTCTCGTGGAACGACAGCTACCACGAGAACGTGCTCTGCTTCACCAACAACATCCCGCAGCGCGACCGTGGCACGCACTTCACCGGCTTCGCCGCCGCCCTGACGCGCCAGATCATCGGCTATTCCGAGCGCTCGGGCATCGCCAAGAAGGAAAAGGTCGATCCGACCGGCGAGGATTGCCGCGAGGGCCTGACCGCCGTGCTCTCGGTGAAGGTGCCGGACCCGAAATTCTCCTCGCAGACCAAGGACAAGCTTGTCTCCTCGGAAGTCCGCCCGGTCGTCGAGGCGCTGGTGAATGAGGCGCTGAGCTCCTGGCTCGAAGAGCATCCCGGCGAGAGCAAGGCGCTGGTGACCAAGGTGGTGGAAGCTGCCGCCGCCCGCGAGGCCGCCCGCAAGGCCCGCGAACTCACCCGGCGCAAGAACCCGCTCGACGTCGCCTCCCTGCCCGGCAAGCTCGCCGACTGCCAGGAGCGCGACCCGGCCAAGTCCGAGATCTTCATCGTCGAGGGTGACTCGGCCGGCGGCTCCGCCAAGATGGGCCGCAACCGCGCCTTCCAGGCCATTCTGCCGCTGCGCGGCAAGATCCTGAATGTCGAGCGCGCCCGCTTCGACAAGATGCTGTCCTCGGACCAGATCGGCACGCTGATCACCGCGCTCGGCACCGGCATCGGCCGCGACGACTTCAACGTCGACAAGCTGCGCTACCACAAGATCATCATCATGACGGACGCGGACGTGGACGGCTCCCACATCCGTACCCTGCTGCTGACCTTCTTCTTCCGCCAGATGCCGGAGCTTCTGGAGCGCGGGCACATCTATATCGCCCAGCCGCCGCTCTATAAGGTCACGCGCGGCAAGTCCGAGCAGTACCTCAAGGATGAGCGCTCGCTGGAAGACTATTTGATCACCCAGGGCCTCGAGGATGCCTCGCTTGTGCTCGCCTCGGGCGAGGTGCGCGCTGGCGGCGACCTGCATCACGTGCTGGAAAGCACCCGCTCCTTCCGCAATGTGATGAACGGCCTGCACCCGCGCTACAACCGCGCCGTGGTGGAACAGGCGGCCATTGCCGGCGCCTTCGCTCCCGGCCTGCTGATCGACGAGGAGCGCGCCGCGGAAGTGGCGACCATCGTCGCCAAGCGGCTCGACGGCGTCGCCGATGACACCGAGCGCGGCTGGACCGGCACGGCGGATGCCGGCGGCTTCACCTTCTCGCGCGTGGTGCGTGGCGTGAAGGAAGTGGCGGTGCTTGACGCCACTCTGGTCGGCTCCGCCGAGGCGCGCCGGCTCGACGCCCTCGCTGCCGATCTCCAGGAAGTCCATGCCGAGCCCGCCACGCTGCGCCGCAAGGCCGCGGAGGCGCTGGTGCATGGCCCCATGGACCTGTTCGACGCCGTCACCGATGCCGGCCGCAAGGGCATCGCGCTCCAGCGCTACAAGGGCCTTGGCGAAATGAACGCCGAACAGCTGTGGGAGACGACGCTGGACGTCAACGCCCGCTCGCTGCTGCAGGTGAAGGTGAAGGAAGTGGCCGACGCCGACGACCTGTTCAACCGCCTGATGGGCGATGTGGTCGAGCCACGCCGCGAGTTCATCCAGGAGAACGCGCTGCGCGCAAGTGTTGACGTCTAGTGAGGTGGACGTCTAACGCGGTCTACGGCTGACGGGACTTCCCGTCAGCGCGAGGCAATCTGCCCGCCGATGCGGGCGGTGCCCTTCTCGCCATTGTCGCGCAGCCAGGCCACCTGCCCGTCGCCGAGGCGGGTAAGGACGAAGCACATCGGCTTGCTATCATACCAGGTCTCGAAGCGTTGGCAGAGCCGGTCCTCGGCGATCCACCAGCGGCCTTCATCCTTGGGCTGGGCGAGCCGGCCAAGCCCGACCGCGTCGCCATCCCCATTCACCCGTCCGTCCGGGAAATAGTTCAGCGGGAACTCGCCACCGAGTGGCACGGCGAGGAAGATCTGCCGGCCGATGATCTCGCGGCGGATGTCCTCCGCATTGAGTTCGGACGCGCGCGCGGGTGCGGTGGCGGCGGCACCGGCCAGAATGAGAGCGACACCTGCGAGCGTCTGTGCCTTCAGCGGCATGGGAACCTCCTGTGCAGCGTGATGGAACATGCCAACCCTGCTCTGCTACGCAGGATCGTCGGGTTTGGATCTCTGGCGGAAACGTGAGCACGCGCCCCCTCGCCGACAGCGCCGGGCGCGCCATAGTCTCCTGCGACCTTTCCGTTACGACAGGAGACGCGCCATGCTTCGCTTCACGCGGCCCCGCCCCACTCACACCCGCCTTGCCGCCGCCCTCGCCGCCGGCCTGATGCTCGCCGCCGCGCCCGCCATCGCTCACCACGGCTGGAGCTGGGCGGAATCGGAAAAGATGACGCTGGAAGGCACGATCACCGCCATCTCCATGGCGCCGCCGCACCCCACCCTGCGCGTGCGCGCCGCCGACGGGCGGGACTGGCAGGTCGATCTCGGCAATCCCCGCCAGACCGCCGCCTCCGGCTTCACCGGTGAGAGCGCGAAGACGGGCGACGCCATCACCGTCCTCGGCAACCGGTCACGCGAGACGAATGAGGCGCATATGAAGGCGGTGCGCATCACCATCGGGGATAAGAACTACGTCATGTATCCCGAGCGTCTCGGCAGCAACTGACGCGCCGTGGAGACGCAAGACGGCTTCCTCGGGGTACTCGCCGGCTGGCCCGGCGCGAGGGCGCTGCATGCGTCCTGGGTGGCCTATCTGCTGGTCAATGCCGCGCATATCCTCGGGCTGGCGCTGCTGATCGGGCCGATCCTGACGCTTGATGCGCGGCTTCTGGGGCTATGGCGCGGCTTGCCGCTGACGGTTCTGACGCCGCTGCTCACCCGCGTCGCCGCCGGCGGGCTGGGGCTGGCGCTGCTCTCCGGCGTCTGGCTGTTCACGGTCCGCCCGGCGGACTATCTCGCTAATCCGGCCTTTCTCACCAAGCTCGGCCTGCTCGCTCTCGCCATCGCCAATATCGCGCTCCAGCACAGGCAGGCGGGCTGGCAGGCGGTACGCGCGGGTGCCGAACCCGGCACGGCTGTGCGAGTTTGCGCCGCCCTCTCCACCCTGCTTTGGATCGCGGTCCTGGTCGCCGGGCGCTGGATCGGCTTCGCCTGAAGCCCTACTCGCCTCCTCTCCCATCCGGCTCTAAAGTGCCGGCCTTTCCGTCTGCCGTGAGTCCCGAGCCATCATGACCGTGTTCTCCGCCTCCGCCCGCACCGGCGCCCGCCTTCTCGTCGATGCGCTCGTCGCCAATGGCGTCACCCGCGCCTTCGGCGTGCCCGGCGAGAGCTATCTCGATGTGCTCGACGCCCTCTCCGACACCGACGTCGACTTCGTCATCTGCCGGCAGGAGGGCGGCGCGGCGATGATGGCGGAAGCGGTCGGCAAGCTCACCGGCCGGCCGGGGATCTGCTTCGTCACGCGCGGGCCGGGCTCGACCAATGCCAGCGCGGGCGTCCACATCGCCCAGCAGGATTCCACGCCGATGATCCTCTTCGTCGGCCAGATCGCCCGCTCCATGCGCGGGCGCGAGGCGTTTCAGGAGGTGGATTACCGCGCCGTGTTCGGCCCGCTGGCCAAATGGGCGGTGGAGATCGACGAGGCCGCCCGCATCCCCGAGATCATCGCCCGCGCCTTCCGCGTCGCGATGCAGGGGCGCCCCGGCCCGGTGGTCATCGCCCTGCCGGAAGACGTGCTGAGCGAGATCGCGGAAGTACCGGACGCCCCCGCTGTCGAGCCGGCCGAGACCTGGCCGGGCCTCACTGACATGATGCGCCTGCAGAAGATGCTCTGGGCGGCGCGAAAGCCGCTGATGATCCTTGGCGGCGCGCGCTGGAACCCGAAGGCCATCGCCTCGGTGACGCGCTTTGCCGAGCGCTTCGACCTGCCGGTCGCGGTGTCCTTCCGCCGGCAGATGCTGTTCCCAGCCGACCATGCGTCCTATGCCGGCGATATCGGCTTCTCGCTCAACCCGAAGCTCGGCGCGCGGCTGAAGGAGGCGGACCTCGTCATCCTCGCCGGCGGACGCTTTGGCGAGGTGCCCTCGCAGGGCTACAGCCTTCTGGGCATTCCCGATCCCGGCGTGCCGCTGGTCCACGTCCATGCCGACCCGGACGAGCTGGGCCGCGTCTATCAGCCGGCGCTCGCCATCAACGCCTCGTCTTCCGCCTTCGCCGCCGCGCTGGAAGGCGTGCAGCCGCCCAACTCCATCGTCTGGGGGCCGTGGCGGGAAAGCGCACGCGCCGATTATCTCGGCTGGACCGAGGCGCCGCCTGCCAATCCCGGCGCGGTGCAGATGGCGACGCTGGTGCATTATCTGCGCGCCCTGCCGCCGGAGACGACGATCTGCAACGGCGCCGGCAATTTCGCCATCTGGGTCCATCGCTTCCACCGCTTCCGCGCCTTCGGTTCGCAACTCGCGCCGACCTCGGGCTCGATGGGCTATGGCCTGCCGGCCGCCATCGCCGCCAAGCGCGCGCAGCCGGAACGCCCGGTGGTGGCGGTATGCGGTGACGGTGATTTCCTGATGACCGGGCAGGAATTCGCCACGGCCGTGCAGTACGACGTGCCCATCGTCGCGGTGGTCGTCGACAACGGTATGTACGGCACGATCCGCATGCACCAGGAGCGCGAATACCCCACCCGCGTCTTCGGCACGACACTGAAGAACCCGGACTTCGCCGCCTATGCTCGCGCCTTTGGCGGCTTCGGCGTGACGGTGGAGCGCGACGCTGACTTCGTGCCGGCGCTCGACGCCGCCTTCGCCTCGGGGCTGCCGGCGATTGTGCATGTGAAGCTCGACCCGGAGGCGATCACGCCCTCCACCACCCTCACCGCGCTGCGCGAGAAATCGCTGGGCGAGCGCTCGGTGAGCTAAAGCCGGGTCAGCTCCCGCCCTCCTCCGTGTCGAACATTGAGCCGGCGCCGCGCGCGCTGGCGCCGATCATGCGGGCAATGGCGGTGATATCCTCCTGCCCGCCCAGCGCGTCACGCGCGGCGGACCATGTCGCGAGCAGCGCCTCCAGCGCCGGGGTCTCCGTCTTCGCCCGCGCGGCGAGATCGACGGCGATGGAAATGTCCTTGCAGAACAGCTCCAGCGTCTGGCCGAAATCATAGGTGCCGGTCAGCACATGGTTGGGCAGCTTCACCTCAGTCGCATGGCTCTTGCCGGAACCGGCGCTCCAGACCTTGAGCATGACCGGCGGATCGAGCCCGAGCCGCTGGCCGATGATGAGCGCCTCCGTCGCGGTCCACAGCGTCGCCGCGGAGAGGTAGTTGTTCAGCGCCTTCAGCACATGGCCGGAGCCGACCGGCCCGACCCGCACCACCTCCCCGCACATGAGCGCCAGCAGCGGCTGCACGCGGGCAAAGCCTTCCGGCGTGCCGCCGCACATGGCGGTGAGCGTGCCGGCGCGGGCTCCCGCCATGCCGCCGCTCACCGGTGCGTCGACGACGGCGATGCCGCTCGGCGCCAGTTCGTCGGCAAGCGCGACGATGCTGGCGGGGGCGGCGGTGGACATATCCACCACAAGGGAACGCGGCGCCCCGGAGAGAGCACCCTGCGGGCCCAGCAGCGCCTCGCGCACATGGCGGTCGGTCGGCAGCATGGTGATGACAACATCGCCGGGCAGGTTCGCCGCCGCGGTCGCGACCGGGATGCCCCGCGCGCGGAATGGCGCCAGCGCCTCCTCGGCAAGGTCCACCACCGCCAGCCGCACACCGTGATCGGCCAGCCGCGCCGCCATCAGCCCGCCCATGCGGCCGGCGCCGATGAAGAGCACGCTATCCTTGCTCATGCTTGCCTCCCCTGCCCTGCGCGCGCTGTTCAATGCGCGCGTGCCGCCAGCGAGATCGCCATGGTGGCCACCGCGTTGCGCGCTTCCGTCTCGTCCGACAGGCCGGCGACCCGGCGCGAGAAGGCGCGCAGCAGGCGCACGGATTCGCCATCCAGCGCCGCGATGGTGCGGGCGAACTCGATGGCGCGGGCGAGCGCAGTGCCGCGCGGCACCACCTCGGTCAGGATGCCGATTTCCTTCGCTTCCGCCGCGCCGAAATGCCGGCTGGTCAGCGCCAGTTCGAAGGCGCGCTTGAACGGCACGAATTTGGCGAAATAGGACAGCACGATCAGCGGCGGCAGCCCGTGCGACATTTCCGGCAGGGCGAACACCGCATCCTCAGCGGCGATGGCGATGTCGCACTGGGTGGTGAAGCCGCAGCCGAAGCCGAGCGCCTTGCCCTCCACCGCCGCGATGAAAGGCACGGGCGAGGTGCGCAGCCGGGCGTTCACTTCGAGGATAAGGCCCAGATCATCGCGCACATCCGCCGCCGAGGTGAGGCCGCGCAGGCCGACGCGGCCGGCGCAGAAATGCTCGCCCTCACCCGCCAGCACCACGCTGGTGAGATCGGGCTTGGCCAGCACCTCGTCCAGCGCGGCCGCGAACTGCGCGAGCTGGGCGGAGGAGATGTGGTTGCCGTCCGCCGTGTGGGTGAAGGTGACGCCGTAAATGCCGTCGCCATGCGCCTCGATCTTCATTCTCACTCTCCTTGAACCGACCGGACGGTCGAACCGCCGGCATGTTTTCGCTTGTCGTATTGTACGACAGTAATATGCTACGCCGCGTTCGCCCCTCGGGGGCCGATGCGAGCGTGAAAGGACACGGGGCGATGGCGCTGATCGAGCTGAACGGGGAAAGCCTCGGCTATGACCGGGCGGGTGCGGGCGAAAAGCTCCTGCTGATCCATAGCCTTGGCATGGCCGCGTGGATGTGGCGCGAGCAGATCCGCCGCTGGTCCTCGTCCTTCGATGTCATCGCGGTGGATGCGCGGGGCCATGGCCGCTCCAGCCGTCGCGGCGGCTTCACCGTGCGCCATGTCGCCAGCGACCTCGCCGCCGTGCTGGAAGCCTTTGGCGGCACGCCGGCGCGCGTCGTCGCCATTTCCATGGGTGGGCCGATCGCCGCCCATCTCACCGATATCGCGCCGCATCTGGTCAGCCGGCTGGTGATCGCCGACAGTTTCGCCACGCAGGGCGAGGCGGGCGCCACCCGCGCGGCGGCCATCGCCAGCACCATCGCCACTGGCTCGATGGACGCCTATGCCCGCGCCTATGCCGCCGACACGCTGGTGGAGGACGACCCTACCCATGTCGCCGAGCTCGTCGCCAGCATCGCCGGCATGGAGCCCGCCGCCTATGTCGAGGCGGCACAGTCGGTGTTCACCGCCGATGTGGTCGAGCTCTACAAGGCGGTTAAGGTGCCGACGCAGGTCGTAGTGGGTTCGCGCGACAACCGCACACCGCCGCGCCTGTCGCAGGAGATCGTCCAGCTCATCCCCGGCGCCCTTTATGCCGAGATCGAGGGCGCGCGGCATCTGGCCAATCTCGACCGTCCGGCCGCCTTCCATGCGGCGGTCGATCCCTTCCTGCTGGGCTGAGCGGGCGTGATGAGCACACCGCTCGGCATCGGTCCCCTCAGTCAGGAAAGCGCGCCGCTGCGCCGCAAGCTGGTGGCGACGCTGCGCCGGCTGATCGAGACCGGCGTGCTCGCCGCCGGCCAGCGCCTGATCGAGAAGGATCTCACCGCCGAGCTGGGCGTCAGCCGCACCGTGCTGCGCGAGGCGCTGCGCGAGCTGGAGGCGGACGGGCTGCTCGCCGCCGGGCCGCGCGGGCTCTCCGTCGCGGTGCTCGCGCGGGGCGAGGCCGAGAACATCTATGCCGTGCGCGCCGCGCTGGAGGCGGTGGTCGCCCGCCAGTTCTGCCAGCGGGCGGAGGCGGCCGCCCGGGACGCGCTGACCGCCGCCCATGGCACGCTTGCCCGCTCCTATGCGGCGGGCGAGCTCGGCGCGATCCTCGATGCCAAGCTCGCCTTCTACGAGGCGCTGTGCGCCGGCGCGACGAACAGCGTGGCGCGCGATCTGCTGGGGCGCCTCAACGCCCGCATCAGCCTGCTGCGCGCCCGGTCCCTCGCCGACCCCGGCCGCAAAGTCGCTTCGGTCGCGGAAATCGACGCCCTCGTCAGCGCCCTTCTCACCCGCGACGCGGCCCGCGCGGCGTTGCTCGCCGAACGCCATGTGATGGCGGCCGCCGAGGCCGCGCTTGGCCCCGCCCCTTCTTCCCCATCCCATGATCCGGAGATCCCTCAATGACCGACGACCTTTTCGAGAAGGGCCTTGAAATCCGCCGCGCCGTGGTCGGCAGCGCCTATGTCGACAAGTCGCTGGCGGAAGCCGACGACTTCACCCGCCCGCTGCAGGAGCTGGTGACCAAATATTGCTGGGGCGAGGTGTGGGGCCGCGAGGGCCTGGCCCGCCGCGACCGCTCGCTGCTCAATCTCGGCATGATCGCGGCGCTGAACCGTCCTCATGAGCTGAAGCTCCATGTGCGCGGCGCCCTGAATAACGGGCTGACCCGCGACGAGATCCGGGAGGTGTTCCTCCAGGTGGCGATCTATTGCGGCGTCCCCGCCTCGCTCGACAGCTTCCGCATCGCCCGCGAGGTGTTCGCCGAGGAAGACGCCAAGGCCGCCGCCGCGAAGGGGTGAGCGTCGAGCGTCCCGGTGCGGAGCCCACCTTTCCCTCTCCCCGTCGGGGAGAGGTGGCCCGCGCAGCGGGTCGGTGAGGGGGGAGCCCGGTCGCGGGAGCGGTCGAAGGCCCCTCACCCCAACCCTCTCCCCGTCGGGGAGAGGGAGAAGCGGCCTCCCCTTACTTCTGATCCTCGGGGATCACCTTGCCGTCGATGGTCATCGGCTCGCCGTCCAGCGAGAGCGAGCAGCCGCGCAGCGGGATATCCATGTGGCAGGGCGTGTTGCGGGTGCCACCGGCCTCGGTGTTCGGGCCGCTCGACCACAGGAAATTGCCCCAGAAGGAGCGCGCATCCATGGAAAGCCCGGCCTCGCGGTCATAGAGGCCGAGCGTCGTCCAGTGCGCGCGCTTGTGCAGGCCCCAGCCGACATGCGCCATCGCATAGGCGTCGGGATCGTTGAAGCTGTCCATGTAGCTGCGCAGATATTCCGCCTCGAAGCCGCCCTCGATGGAGCGTATCCAGCCGCCCTCGATGCCGATGCGGATCGGCTCGCGGGCGTAGCGCTTGAAGGGCAGCAGGATGTCGCCGGTGTCGATGACGATGGTACCCTCACAGGAACCCTCATCCGGCCATGTGGCGACGAAGCAGCTCGGCCAGTGGTCCCAGCCGCCGCGCGTGTCGACGAAGCCCTGCTGCTTCAGCACCGGGTACTGGCCGATGGAGCAGCGGAAATCCGTGCCGGCCTTGGAGGTGACGGTGAGCGTCTTCGCCCGCTCGAGGCGGGCGGCGGCGTTGCTGGCGCGGCGCGCATCGTCCAGCGTCGGCTTCATGCGCAGCATCACCTCCGGCGGCTCGCAGGCGAGCAGCATCCGGGCGCCGGTTTTCAGGATCTCGTCCTGCTCGGGCGAGAACAGCAGCAGCATGGTGTCGATGACGAGGTCGGAATGCTTCATCGCCTCCAGCGCCGCGCGGTTGCCCTTCAGCGCGGTGTGGCCGACATAGCCGGACTTGTCGCGCGAGAGCGCCACGTCGCCATTGAGCGGCGGCAGGTGCAGGATGGTCAGCACGCCGCCGAGCTGGCCGACCGCCGTGCGGGCGGTGGCGACGAGCTGCGGGTTGCTGTCATCGCTGACCAGCAGGCAGACCTGCTCGCCCGCTGTCAGCTTCGACAGGGTGAGCACATCCTTCCACGCCTCGATGAGCGCCAGATCACTGATAGCCATGATTACCTTCCCTGTTGGGAATCCTGCGGAATGTCCGCGCCGCCGGTTCAGGCCAGCGAGCGATAGGCGCGGTCGAAATGGATGAGCGGTGGCTGCGCGCCGCCGAGGCGCACCGCGCGCACGGTGCCGAAGAACACGGTGTGGGTGTAGGCCTCGACGCTCTCGGCCAGCGTGCAGTCGATGCTGACCAGCGCGCCGTCGAGCGCCGGAGCGCCCGTGACCAGCGAGCGCCAGTCGGCCCCGGCGAATTTTGAAGCCCCGGCGAGGCCGTGCCGGCCGGCGAAACGATCGGCGACCGGGAGATTGGCTTCCGCCAGCACGTTCACGCAGAAGGCGCGGGAGCGGGCAATGGCGCGATGCGCATCGCCCTCGCGGTTGACGCAGACCAGCAGCGTCGGCGGGGCGATCGACACGCTGGCCACCGCCGTGGCGGTGAGCCCGCGCGCCTCCTCGCCCTGCCCGGCGGTGATGACCGTGACCGCGCTGGCGGTGAGGCCCATGGCGCGCTTGAACGCCTCGACCAGCGCCGGGTCGATCGGCTCCATCGGGGATATCGCCAGCGCGCCCATCACGCCCCCGCCTTCAGCGCGTCTTCGATGAAAGCGCCGAGCGCCAGCGTTTCCGCATCCGCGCCAATGCGCCCGACCACCTGCACGCCGACCGGCAGGCCGAGCGGGCCGACACCCGCGGGGACCGACAGCGTCGGCACATGCAGCAGCGTCCATGGCTTGTTGAACACCGGGTCGCCGGTGGCGGTGCCGCGCGGCGCCTCGCCGGGCGCGGCCGGGGTAATGAGGCCGTCGCAGCCGCCCAGCAGCTCCTCGACGATCGCCTCGCGCTGGCGGAGTACGGCAAGCGCGGCGTCGTACTCGGCCCGCGTCGCCCTGGAGAGCGTCTCGATGAAGCCCAGCGTGATCGGCGAGATGCGCGCGCCCATCACGCGATGCTCATAAGCCAGCGTGCGCGGCGTCTCGAAGCCCATCACCGCGTCGAACAGGGCATAGAGCCGCTCGAAATGGTCGGGAACCTCCAGCTCGCGCACCGTGCCGCCGGCCGCCTCGATGGCCGTCACGGTACGGGCGAGCGCGTCGCGGGTGGCGGGCTCGGCCTGCGCCCAGCGGGAGGTGCGGAACAGGCCGACCAGCGGCGCGCCGCCGGTCCGTCCCTGCGCCAGCGCCGGGCGCTCGGCCAGCGCCGCCACGGCGAAGGCGGCATCGCGCACATCGCGGGTCACCAGCCCGAGATGGTCGAGCGTGTCGGAGAGCGGCTTGATGCCGGCTCGGTTCAGCGTGCCGAAGCTCGGCTTGTAGCCGACCACGCCGCAATAGGAGGCCGGGCGCAGGATCGAGCCCGCCGTCTGCGTGCCGAAGGCGACCTGCACCATGCCCGCCGCCACCGCCGCGCAGGAACCGCTCGACGAGCCGCCGGGCGTGTGGGCAGGGTTGACCGGGTGGCGCGTCTTGCCGGGGCTCGACATGGCGAATTCGGTGGAGACGGTCTTGCCCATCACCACGCCGCCAAAGGCGCGGGTCAGCGCCACGGCGGGCGCGTCCCAGGCCGGTCGGTAGCCCTCATAGACCGCCGAGCCGTAGCCGGTCGGCATGTCCGCCGTGTCGATCACATCCTTGACGCCGAAGGTGACGCCGGCCAGCGGGCCAGCCGATGCGGCCTTGGCTTCCGCCAGCGCGCGCTCGCGGTCGAAAAAGGCGAAGGCCTGCACCTCGGGCTCGGCGGCCGTGATGCGATCCGCGAAGGCGGCGGCCACGGCTTCGGCCGTCACCTCACCCGCGCTCACACGACGTGCGGTCTCGCGGGCGGAGAGATCGGCGAGCGACATGTCGGTCATCAGGCAACTCCGGCGGAAAGGCGGGGCCGGGTGCGGAACCAGGGCCGCGCCCGCTCCAACTGCCCGGCGAGGCTGAACAGCAGGCCGTCCTGACCCAGCCCCGCGCCGAAGTGCACGCCGATGGGCAGGCCGCTGCCGGACATGCCGAGCGGCACGCTCATCGCCGGGCAGCCCGCGGCGTTGAAGGCGCAGGTGAAGGGCGCATGGGTCCAGAAGGCGTCGTAGAACGCATCGAGGCTCTTGCCCGCGCCCGCCAGCGTGCCAAGCGGCGGCGGCAGTTCGGCGGCGGTCGGCGAGAGCAGCACGTCATAGCGCGAGAAGAAGCGCCCGAGCGCGCGCGCCGTCTGGTGCAGCGTGTTGACCGCGCCGAGATAGGCGGTGGCCGGCAGAGCGCGCGCCTCGCGCACCCAGTCCGCGTTCACTGGCTCGATGGCGCCGAGCGGATCGGCGAGCCCCAGCGCACGGCCGCGCCCCTCCACCGCCGGGGCGACATTGACGCCGACGATGATGCGCCAGGCGGCTTTCAACGCATGGGCGTCATAGCCGGGCTCGCAGATCTCCACCGTATGGCCCAGCGCCTCGCACAGCCGCGCGGCGGCTTCCGCCACGCCGCGGCACTCGGGATCGACCGGCGTGCCGAGCGGCGAATCGGGGGTGAAGCCGATGCGCAGCGGGCGCGGATCGCGGGCGACCTGCGACAGGTAGCTTTCCTTGGGCACGGGCACGAAATAGGGGTCGCCCATGTCCGGCCCGGCGGTCGCGTCCAGCAGCGCGGCGTTGTCGCGCACGCTCCAGCTGGCAGCATGGGGGGTCGACATGCCAGCTATGGCCTCGACGACCACCGGGCCGAGGGGGTTGAGCATCCGGCTGGGCTTGAAGCCGAACAGCCCGCAATGCGAGGCCGGCAGCCGCGTGGAGCCGGCGCCGTCCGAGGTGTTGGCCATCGGCAGATAGCCCGCCGCCACCGCCGCCGTGGAGCCGCCGGAGGAGCCGCCGGGGCTGAGCCTCGTATCCCACGGGTTGCGCGAGGGGCCGAAGGCGTCGGGCTCGGTGGTGAAACTCAGCGCGAATTCCGGCGTGTTGGATTTGGCGAGGATCACCAGACCCGCCGCCTTGTAGCGGGCGACCAGCGTGCCGTCGCGGGCCGAGACATTGTCGCGAAAAAGGTTGGAGCCGGTGGACAGCACCGTGCCCGCCATTTCGAAGCCGGTGTTCTTCAGGATGAAGGGCACGCCGGTGAACGGCCCGTCCGGCAACCCCTCGGCAACGGCCTGGCGCGCCAGATCGTCGAAACGATGCACCAGGGCATGGAGCGTCGGCTCATGCGCCTCGGCGCGGGACAGGGCGGCGTCGAGCAGTTCAGCGGGCTTCACCTCGCCGGCGCGCACCAGCTCGGCGAGGCCGATGGCGTCATAGTCCTCATAGTCGGCGAAGCCGGCATAGGTGGGCAGCGTGCTCATGCCGTCATCCCCACCCGTGCCCCGGCGCCGCTGATCTGCCGCTGGAATTCGGCGGGATCCCAATAATCGCGCGTGCCGGCGATGGCGCCGTCGGCGAGGTCGAACAGGTGTACGCCGCGCAGTTCCACCGGCAGGCCACGCGTCGGCGCGCCGCGCAGATCGACGCCGAGCCGGCCGGTCAGCGTGTAGACGACGGCGACGCGCGGGCCGGAATCGATCCGCTCGCGCACCTGCCAATGGGCCTCGGTGATGAAGCCGAAGAAGCGCTCCAGCCCCTCGCGCAGCGCCTCGCGGCCCTGACGGCGCGTGCCGTTATGGGCTTCCTCATGCCAGCCATCGCAGAGATAGAGGCCGCTCGCGGCCTCGGCATTGCCCCGGTTATAGGCGGCGTAGAACACGTCCACGACGTCGGGCGCGTCAGCGGCGCGCCCGGCAGCGGGGGCGGCCGGGCTTGGGGCCATGGACGGTGCCATGTCGGCCTCCGGTCGGTTCAAGCGAAGGGGATGCCGGACCCTCAGCGAGGGCCCGGCGACGCGCACGGGGGGCGGGCGCGACAGGGAGCCCGGCCCGTCAGGCCGGGCGCACCCGATCAGGGCATGCCGGCGAGCTTCTTCACCTGGCCGATGAAGGCGTCGCGCTTCACCTCATTATAGAGGCGCTCGCGCAGGCGCGGGGCGGGGCTGGCATTGACGTTCTCGAACAGGGCCACGCGGCCGGCGAGCGAGGACGAGGTCATGTCCCAGATGAAGTTCATCAGCAGTTCCTTCACCTCGGCGCTGACGCCCTTGCCGGGCAGCAGGTCGTGGAGGTGATGGCCGATCTCCGGGTTGTCGAACGCCGCCTTGCCGAAGCGCATGACGAGACCCTGGCCGCACAGTTCCTGCAGCGTGTGGATGATGCGCGGATAGTGCTCGATCGAGTACAGACGGCCGGCGGTCAGCATGCCGACATCCGGCGCCATCACCTCGCCCTCGGTCGGCTTGGCCAGCGCCTCGGCGGCGGTCACGAAAGCGCGCAGCGTCTGGGCGTACTGGATGATCTCGCCGAGCATGCCCTGCACGGCCGGAATGTGCGAGGTGCCGAGAATGTCGAGCACCAGCTGGCCGGCGCCGACGAACAGCTCGGCCTTCACCGTGAGGCGGGTCAGCACGTGCCAGTGCGCGAAGACGCAGACCGGCCCGTAATAGGACATCGCCGTCGGGTCGCCGAGATTGAAGATACGGTCGGTCGGCACGAAGACGTTGTCGAAGATGATGAGCTGGTCGGCTTCCTCGCCGAGGCGCGCCACCGGATGGTCGAACGGGTCGGCGCCGGGATGGGAGACCATCTCGCGCGAGATCAGCTTGATGCCCTCGGCATTGATCGGCACCGAGGCCCAGATGCAGGCTTCCGCCGGGGTCTCGCGGATGCCGCCGAGATTGGTGAAGAAGATCTCGTTGGCCTGCGCCGAGATCGAGCCCACCGTCTTGGCGCCGGAGACGCGGATGCCGCCCTTCTCGACGCTCTTGACCTTGAGCAGCGAGGCTTCCGCGCCCTTGGCGCTGGAGCGGTCGTTCTGCGGGCCGGTCAGGCTTTCCGAGGCGGTGAGGTTGGTGTCGCGGCCATAGGCGACATAGCGCTCGATGTTCTCCGCGAAATCGGGATTGCAGCCCTCGATCATCGACTTCTTCGACTTGAAGGTCGGCAGATAGGCCAGCAGGCCCACCGCGATGGCAGGGGCGAGATCCGGCGGGCGGCCGAAGGTGCCGGCGGTCTTCAGGCTGGTGTACTCGATCATCTTGCGACGATCGGCGAGGTCTTCCTTGGTGCGCGGCACCTGCCAGGACCGGCTCGCCACCGCGCCGCTCTCGTCGATATAGGTCGTGGCGTCGGCGAATTCCGGCGTGAACTGGTCATCGAACATCGAGGCGATGAGGTCGACGCCGGCGGAGAGCGCCGGGTTGTCGAAGACGCGGGCGATGCGCTTGCCGCCGACCCACAAGGCGCGACCGTCATCGAGCGACTTCTTGAATTCCTCACCGGTCTTGAGCTTGTGGCCTACGGGCAGATCCCGCTTCGCCGTATGCGCGTTCATCGTCCGATCTCCTGTGGAAGGCCCGCCCCGGACGCTCTTCTTCATCCAACTCGTCGGCACATCGGCAACGCCGCAGACGGTAGGTCGAAACCTTGCGGTCGAAACCGTGGCCTGCGCCGCTTCTCGGGCTCGGGTGAGATGATCCAACCATTGATTGGCCGAAATGGTCAAGCCCCAAATCCAAGCCATCCCACGGCACAAAATTCGGGCATATACCGCCGAAACGAAAGATTATTATGCAGAAAGCCTTCCGATTGGCGGATTCCGCGCGAATCTCCGTTCGGGAAGCACCAAAATTTCGATCAAAAATGATGCAGTCGCTGCGATGCAGCAGCGAAATCTCCCTGAGAACGTCGCGCCTCAACCGTTTCGCCGCTTGACCAAAAAAATTGGTTCTGGCTTTTTGGTTGAGGACGACGGACAGTTTCAGCGCGGTGGACTCGCCACCGCCGGAGAGGTCGGCATGCGCAGCGCCGGACAGGGAACCGACCGATCACTCGGCCGCGCGCTGGCACTCCAGCGCCGGCGCACCCTTCTCCGCATCGCAGGTCAGGTTGATCGCCGGCTCGCCCGCTCCGGCGCGCCGCTGCAAGCCTATCACGCTGCGGGTGGAGACGTCCGCCCCCGCATAGCCGCACCAGAGCGACTGGATCGGCATCCGGTCCTGCTGCGGGTTGAGCAGGAACACCTCGCCGGTGGCCGGTTTCGACCAGAGCCGGGCGTCGAGACGCTGGCCGGGCGCGACGGTGCCGATGTCGGCGGAGTACCAGTGGGCGATGGCGGCGGCGCAGGTGAGCGGCCGGTCGCTCGCATTGCGCACCTGGAAGGGCACGGCGACCAGCCCCTCCACCCCGCGCTCGACCACCAGCGCCTCCTCGGCACCGGCGTGCGGCATGGGCGAAAGCATCAATCCGGCCAGACCGACAGTTACGGCAAACGCAAATCGATACATTTTACGTAATCTCCGACAAATCGACCTATCGATGATCGCAGAAACGTAGAAGTGCAACAGTAAAAATCAAATCATAACATAAAGAGGGCCTTCCATGGGAAAGTTTACCATCAAACGTGCCGCCCTGACCATTCTGAGCCTGACGTCGATTGCGCTGATGTCGACGGCGATGACGCCGATGTCGCAGGCCGCCGAGCTGAAGTCCATCGCCATCCTCACCCCTGAGCCGGGCACGGATTATGGCTGGAACCAGCAGGGCGTGGACGCCGCCAAGGCCGCCGGCAAGGCGGCCGGCGTCGAGGTGCTGGTGGCCGAAAATCTCGGCTATGGCGATGTGCGCCCCACCCTGCGCGAAATGGCGCAGGACGGCGCGGGCCTGCTGATCGCCCATGCCAGCGGCTACAACACCGCCGCCCCCGAAATCGGCGCCGAGATGAAGGTGCCGGTCGCCATCGTCGACCTGCCGGACGCGCGCAAGCCCGGAATGGTCGCCGACTACACAGCCAGCGGTCATGAGGGCGCGTATCTGGCCGGCCGCCTCGCCGCCAAGATGAGCAAGACCGGCACGGTCGGCATCGTGGTCTCCGGCGAGCCCCCGTCGTGGAACTCGCAGTCCTCCGCCTTCGCCGAGGGTGCCAAGGCCGAGAAGCCCGGCATCAATGTGCGCTACGCGGTGATCGGACCGGCGGCCTATTCGGACGCCGCGGGCGGCAAGCGCGTCACCGAGGCGCTGATTGCGGCCGGCGCCGACATCATCTTCGGCCAGGGCAACGGCTCGAGCTTCGGCATGCTGCAGGCGGTCGAGACCAACAAGGCGACCAATGGCGGCAAGGTCTATTTCATCGACGTGATCGGCGACAAGACCGCCATCGACAAGGGCAATCTGCTCTCCTCGGTGGTGTGGAACCTCACCCCGGTCTATGCGGCGATGATCGCCGACGTGAAGGCCGGCAAATACGGCTCGCACAACTACGACATCAACCTGAAGGACGGCTCGGTCACGCTGCTCAAGACCAAGCACATCCCGGATGATGTGTGGGCGCAGATCGAGGTGCTGAAGAAGGACATCATTGACGGCAAGATCAAGGTGACCGCGCATTACGACGCCGACACCGTGCACAAGATGGTGTCGCAGCTCACCACCGCGCCGTGAGGCGTTGGCCACGGCCCGCCGTCGGGCCGGCCGTGGCCTCCCGCTCTCGCCCGTCGGAACGCCTGGCGACGCCTCTCGCCCGGCATTCCCCACCGATTTTTGCCCTGCTCCCTCCGGCGCCGGGACGACCAGCAGCAGATCATGACCCAGCCCGCCCCCGCGCACCCACCGCACAGTGACCCATCGGCGCCGCCCCGCCCGATTGTCACCTTCGATCATGTGACCAAGCGCTTTCCCGGCGTGGTCGCCAATGATGGCGTGTCCTTCGATCTGTTTCCGGGCGAGGTGCATGTGCTGCTCGGCGAGAACGGCGCCGGCAAGTCGACGCTGGTCGGCATGCTCTCCGGCCTGCAGACGCCCGACGAGGGCGGCATTCTCATCGACCATCACGAGGTGCGCATCAATTCCCCCGCCCGCGCGCTGGAACTCGGCATCGGCACGGTGTTCCAGCATTCCATGCTGGTGCCCTCGCTGAGCGTCGCCGACAACATGGCGCTGGGCGGGCCCTGGTGGTCGCGGCCCGACCGCGCGGGCGTTGCCCGCCGCATGGCGCAGGTCTGCGCCGATATCGGCGTCACCATCGACCCCGAGGCCAAAGTCGGCACGCTCTCGCTCGGCGAGCAGCAGCAGGTGGAGATCGTCCGCGCGCTGATGCGCGGCTCGCGCGTGCTGATCCTCGATGAAGCGACCGCGATGCTGACGCCCAAGGGAGCGGAGGATCTCGGCGCGCTGATGGGCCGGCTGACCCGGCTCGGCATCGCCGTCGTCTTCATCACCCACAAGCTCAACGAGGCCCTGTCCTTCGGCAACCGCATCACCGTGCTGCGGCTCGGCCGCAAGGTGGGCGAGATCGCGCCGGAGCGGCTTGCCGCGCTCGGCCCGGCCGCAGCGACGGCGGAAATCATCCGACTGATGTTCGGCACCGATGCAAGCGCGCAGGCGAGCACCGCCCCGCGCGCGCGCCGCGCGCCCCAGCCGCCGCTTCTGGTGCTGGAAGGGCTGACGGTGGACGATCCCGCCGTGCCCGTCGAGCGCGTCGATCTCACCGTGGCACCGGGCGAAATTCTCGGCCTCGCCGGCATTGACGGCAACGGCCAGAAGCAGTTCGCCGAGGCACTCGCCGGCCAGCGCCCGCTCGCCGCCGGCCGTATTCTGCTCGGCGGCGAATCCATCGAGCGGCTCGATGTCGGCGCCCGGCGCGAGCGCGGCCTGCGCTATGTCACGGACGATCGTCTCGGCGAAGGCACGGTCGGCGGCTTCGCCATCTCGCTCAACCTTTTGCTGAAACAGGTGGGCGAGCCGCCCTTCTGGCGTGCCGGGCTCGACCAGCCCGAGGCCATCGCCGCCCATGCCCGCCGGCTCGTCGGCGAGTTCGACGTGCGCACGCCGGGCATCGAGACGCCCATCGGCAAGCTCTCCGGCGGCAACATCCAGAAGGCGCTGCTGGCCCGTGAGCTCTCCGGCGCGGCCAAAGCGGTGATCTTCGCCAAGCCGACCTATGGGCTGGACGTGAACAATATCCGCGCCACCCGCCAGCGCATCCGCGAGGCGGCGGATCGCGGCCTCGCCGTCATCCTGATCTCGACGGATCTTGAGGAGGTGCTGGAGCTTTCCGACCGCATCGCCGTGATGTCGCGCGGCGCGGTGGTCGGGGTGGTCGAGAACGATGCCGCGGCCCGTGGCCGGGTCGGTGAACTGATGAGCGGCGTGACGGCATGACGAACACCCACACTTCCACCCCCGATCTCACCGAGGCCGCCCGCCTCGCCCCGGCGGCACCCTCGGCCCGCGCCGAGCTCTGGCGCGCCCGTGGCCGCGTCGCCCTGCTGGGCATCGGCCCGGTCATCGGCGCGCTGCTGCTGTCGGCCCTCGTGCTGCTGGCGCTCGGCGTCGATCCGCTGGCCTATTACGGCTTCGTCATCGAGCGCGGGCTGATCAATCCTTACGGCCTTCAGGCGACGCTGACCCGCATGGGCCCGCTGCTGCTGCTCGCCGCCGGGCTCATCGTGGCGTTCCGCGCCGGCATCTGGAATCTCGGCGGCGACGGGCAGTTCCTGCTCAGCGCCGTGGTGGTCGCCGCGCTTTGCCCGCTGCTCACGCCGCATCTGCCGGCGTGGCTGGTGCTGGTGGTCGGCCTTCTCGTCGGCGCGCTCATCGGCGCGGTCTGGTCGGTGCTGCCGGCGCTGCTCAAGGCCTATCAGGGCGTCAACGAGATCATCACCACGCTGATGATGACCTTTCTCGGCGTCTCCTTCGCCAATGTGCTGGTGAAGCTCGCCTTCCGCGACCCCGCCACGACCGTGCCGCAGACCCGCACGCTGGCGGTCGCCGACCGTCTGCCGCGCCTGTTCGACACCACCGTGTCGAGCGGCCTCCTTATCGGCCTCGTCGCGGTCATCGCGGTGCATCTCGTCATGACCCGCACCGCTTTCGGGCTGAAGCTGCGCATCGTCGGCGCCAATCCGCGCGCGGCGATCCATGCCGGCCTGCCGGTGCCGGCGCTCACCGTCGCCGTCTTCGCCATTTCCGCCGCGCTGGCGGGCCTTGCCGGGGCGGTGGAGATTCTGGGCGTGCAGGGCAATGTGCGGGCCGACTGGAATCCCCATTACGCGATGACGGTGATCCCGCTGGTCTTCCTCGCCCGCTTCAACGGCTTCGCCACCATCGCCTTCGTGTTCCTGTTCTCGGTGCTGTCGATCGGCGGCGAGAGCGCGGCGCGGCGCACCGGCGTGCCGAATTTCTTCACCCTCGTCGTGGTGGCCATCCTGCTCGTGATGCTCGGCGTCGCCGAATATCTCGACCAGCGCCGCCGCGCCGCCGGTAAGTGAGGGGGAGAGACCATGTCCGCTCTGTTCACCGACGCCTTCCTCACCTCCCTCGTGCTCGGCGCGCTCACCGCCGGCATCCCGCTGATGCTGGCGGGCCTCGGCGAGCAGATCTCCGAGAAGGCCGGCGTGCTCAATATCGGCATTGAGGGGATGATGCTGTTCGGCGCCTATGCCGGCTTCCTCGTCGCCTATCACACCGGGTCCATCTGGCTCGGCTTTCTCGGTGGCGCCGTCGGCGGCATGGCGGTGGCGGTGCCGATGGCGGTGCTGTGCATCCGCATGGGGCTGAGCCAGATCGTCATCGGCATCGCGCTGACGCTCGGCGCGGAAGGGCTGACCGCCCTCCTGCATCATTTCCAGTTCGCGCAGAGCTACCCGCGCCTGCCGGCGGTGGAGACGCTGCCAATTCCCGGCCTGTCGAGCCTGCCGGTCGTCGGCCCGGCGCTGTTCGACCGGCCGCCCATCGTCTATCTCGCGGTGCTGGCGGTGGCGGTGACGGCCTATGTGTTCCGCTCGACCCAGTTCGGTCTCGCGCTGCAAGCGGCCGGCGACAAGCCGGCGGCGCTGGATGCGGCCGGCGTTGACGTGGTGCGCGTGCGCACCATCGCCGTGCTCACCACCGGCTTCCTCGCCGGGGTTGGCGGGGCCTTCATGGCCGAGGTCGGGGCCGGCATCTTCGTGCCCTTCATGACCAATGGCGCCGGCTTCATCGGCATCGTGCTGGCCATGCAGGCGCGCGGCAAGCCGCTCTGGGTCCTGTGCGGCGCGCTGCTGTTCGGCGCGTGCCTCTCCGCCACGACGGCGCTGCAGGTGGCGGGCGTCAGCATCCCGACCGACGTGATCCAGATGCTGCCCTTCGCCGCCGTGCTTACCGTGCTGGTGCTGTTCGGCCGCAAGGCGAGTCTGCCGCCGGCGCTCGGCACCCATTATGTGCGGGGCGCGCGATGAGCACGCCCCGCCCGCTCTCAGCCCGCATCGATCACCGCCAGCGCGGCGGCGACACCGGCGCCGACATCGACCGTGTGGCCGAGCGCCCCGAGCGCCCCGCCAAAGGCGGTCAGCGCCACCACGGCGTAGAGCGGCTGGGCGGTCGGGCCCATATGGCCGATGCGGGTGAGCTTGCCGAGCGTCTCGCCACGGCCGGAGGACAGCACGACGCCATAGCGCTCCCGGACGGTGGCCCGCAGTTCCGCCTCGTTGATGCCTTCGGGCGTGCGCACGGCGGTGGCGGTGGGCGAGGCGAAGGCGTCATCCGCCGCCCAGATCGCCAGCCCCATCGCCTTCAGCCCGGCGCGGCAGGCGGCGGCGGTGAGCGCGTGGCGGGCCCAGACCGTCTCCGGCCCCTCGGCGAGATAGAGGTCGATGGCCGCTTCCAGCCCGTTGATCTCGGCGACCGAGGGGGTGAAGGGGAAGGGCTTGTCGGCGCGCCAGGCGTCCTCCCAGTCGAGAATGCTCAGGATCGAGCCGCGCGGCGCGAGCTTGTTGGCCTTCATCTTGGCCCAGGCGCGGTTCGACACGCCGAGGATGGAGAGGCCGGGCGGGCAGCCCAGGCACTTGTTCGGGCCGGTGATCAGCAGGTCGATCCTGGCCGAGGCCGAATCAACCGCCATGCCGCCGAAGGACGAGACGGCATCGACCAGGAACAGCGCGCCATGGGCGGCCACCACCGCGCCGATCTCGGCGATCGGGTTGATGGTGCCCGAGGGCGTGTCGTGGTGGCAGGCCGCAACAATCGTGATGTCCGGCCGTTCGGCCAGCACGCGGGCGACCTCCGTGGGGTCGATCACCCGGTCATAGGGCACGGCGAGCTCAAGGATGGTGGCGCCGTTGCGCGCCGCCCAGGGCGCGAAGCCCTTGGAATAGACACCGTTGACGAGGTTCAGCACCACATCGTCCGGCCCGATCAGCGAAGCAGCGGCGGCCTCCAGCCCCAGCACCGGCTCGCCCTGCAGGATGACCGGCACGGTCTCCGCCTTGACGATGGTGGCCAGCTTCTCGCTGACGCGCTGGTAGGTCGCCTGGAAGGCCGGGTCGTAGTCGTACAGCACGGTCGCGGCGAGGCCGCGCAGCACCGCCGGATAGGCGTCGACGGGGCCCGTCGTCAGGGTGAAGACCGGAAGGTCGGAAGGCGCGTACCGCATGGCGTTGCTCTGGCTGTTCGACGGGATGGACACGCAGCCGGGGATGATTTCAACCAAAATCCAACCGAACCGGCTACAATGGTTCCAGATTGGCACCAGCCGGGTTGCGCCGCAACCGCGAACCGCAGCGCGCGGCTTTCATATGCAGAGCCTCGCTTCTGCACCGTGAAGCCGCCGGCGCCGGGCGCCCGCGGCCGGGGTCGCTCCTCCGCTTGGGCGGGCGAAATTGTACGCAATACCCCGCAAGCCCTCGACCAGAAGACAACCAATATTGTAACTGGGGCGCACCGCCCATACATTTGGCGGCGGGCCGGGGCTCGATGGAGCTTCGCGATCAGCCCTGCGCTCGCCCGTGTGGCGGCGCGGCGGGCCGGCCCAACAGCAGAACGGAAGTGACCTCGATGGACGCGATAGCGGACAAGACCGGACGCAGGACGCGCAGCGAAGCAGGGGTCGGCGCCGCCGAGGCCGCCGGCATCGAGGAACTCGTCGACTCGATCCGCGCCATCATCGCCCGCACCGGCGGCGTGCCGCCCGAGCGCGTGGTGGCGGAAGAACTGAGCGTGAAGCGCCACACGCTGCGCCGGGCGCTTGGCGTGCTCAGGGCGAGCGGCGAGCTGGAGCCGGCGCGGGCCGGAAGGCGCGCTTCCACCGCCATCGACAGCAACCGCAATCTCGTCAACTCCACCAACCCGCTGGAGGTGATGGAGCTGCGCCTGATGCTGGAGCCCTCGTTGGCCCGCCTCGCGGCGCTGCGGGCGAGCCCGGTCGAGATCGACCGCATCCTGCGCGCCGCCACCACCGCGCCCGATGCCGACCCGATCGACGCCGACATGGTGTTCCACAAATCCATCGCCGCCGGCGCCCGCAACGCGCTGGCCTCCGAGCTCTATGTGCTGCTGCACCGCGTCGCCAATGACGGGCGCCTGCGCTTCACCGACAGCGACGCCACGCTGCTGCCCGAGCGCGTGCGGCTGCGCGATGCCGAGCACCGGCAGATCGCCGAGGCCATCGCCGCCCGCGACCCGGAAGCGGCCGAGCGCGGCATGTGGCAGCACCTCGCGACCCTGCAGCAGAAGATCATGGGGCGCCTCGCGCCGGGCGGCGCCCTCTAGCCCGCCCACGCCCTTCCCTTTCCCGAGCCTTCCCCACTGCGCGCCCTCGCGCGCGGCACGCCCCCTCTTGTCCGTTCGCTCCCGGAGACGCCTTCGATGACTTCCTTCGACATCCTCATCATCGGCGCCGGCTCGGCCGGCTGCGTGCTCGCCGCCCGCCTGTCGGAGAACCCGGATATCTCGGTCGGCCTGCTGGAGGCCGGCGAGCACCCGAGCGACCCGGACATCGCCATTCCGCAGAAATGGCCGGCGCTGCAGGACCGGCCCTATGACTGGGCCTACCGCACCATCCCCCAGCCCGGCACGGCGAACCGCATCCACCCCTGGCCGCGCGGGCGCATCGTCGGCGGCTCAAGCTGCCTGCACGCCATGGCGCATGTGCGCGGCCATGCGGATGATTTCGCCCCCTGGGCCGAGGCGACCGGCGATGCGCGCTGGTCCTATGAGGGCCTGCTGCCGGGCTTTCGCCGCAGCGAGGCATTCTCGCGCGGCGCGGACGCCCAGCATGGCGCCGACGGCCCGCTCAGCGTCTATCTGCCCGATGAGGAAGTCAGCCCCGTGGTGCGTGCCTATATGGCGGCCGGCGTGGCGCGCGGCGTGCCTCTGATCGGCGACCACAATGCCGGCCCGCTCAATGGCGTCGCGCCCAACTCGCTGACCATCCGCGACGGCAAGCGGGTAAGCGCGGCGGACGCCTGGCTCGTGCCGGTGCTGGACCGGCCAAACCTGACCCTCATCACCGGCGTGCGGGTCCACCGGCTAATGCTCGCCGGCACGCGCATCACCGGCGTCGAGGCGGAGCTGGGCGGCGAGCGACAGGTGTTCTCTGCCGGCACGATCCTGCTCGCGGCGGGCGCCATCGCCTCGCCGCTGCTGCTCATGCGCTCGGGCATCGGCCCGGCGGCCGACCTCAAGGCGGCGGGCATCGCCTGCGTGGCGGACCGGGCGGGCATCGGCGGCAATCTGCACGACCACCTGCTCACCGCCGGCAATGTCTACCGCGCCAAGAAGCCCGTGCCGCCGTCAAAGCTCCAGCACTCGGAATCGCTTATGTATCTGAACGCGCAGGATCCGACGCGGGCGGAGGGCGCGCCGGATGTGGTCCTCGGCTGCGTTGCCGCGCCCACCGTCTCGGAGTGCTTCGAGGCCCCCGCCTATGGCTCAGCCTTCACCATTCTGTCCGGCGTCACCCACCCGACCAGCCGGGGGCGGCTCACCGTCACCGGGGCGAACCTCGACGACGCCCCGTTCATCGACCCGGCCTATCTCTCCACCGAGCACGACCGGCGCCTCGCCCGGCGCGCGCTGGAACTCGCCCGCGAGATCGGCCACGCGGCGGCGCTGGATGACTGGCGGGACGAGGAGATCTATCCGGGCATCGACGTGCGCGGCAAGGCCGACATCGACGCCTTTCTCGCCCGCGCGGTCATCACCCATCACCACCCGGTCGGCACCTGCCGCATGGGGGCGGATGAGGCGAGCGTGGTCGACGCGAACCTCAAGCTGCGCGGTTTTGACGGGCTGCACATTGTCGATGCCTCGGTGATCCCCGCCATCACCTCCGGCCCGGTCCACGCGGCGATCCTCGCCATTGCGGAGACCTTCGCCGCCGATTTCCGCCCGGCGTGACACGCGAACGGCGCGCCCTCGGGTGAGGACGCGCCGTTATTGTCGTCAATCGTCAGCGGGGCGAGCCGTATCAGGCCGCGCCCTTGGCGAGTTCGCCGGCCAGCGCGCGGGCGATCAGCGCGCGCGTCTCCGGGATGCCATAGGCAGCGACGAAGGAACCGAAGCGCGGGCCTTCCTTCTCGCCGAGCAGCAGCTCATAGAGCGCGCTGAACCAGGCGAAGGTGACGCCCGGCCCGCCGGTCGGGCTCTTGCGCTTGTGGTCCTGATAGCGCGGCTCGGCGCGGCCGACATCGAGCACGGCGTTCTGGATGGCGTCACGGTCCTCGCCATCCACCTGCGCCAGCGCGGCGTCGAGCGCGGCAAGCGCGCTCGCCTCCACCTCGTCCGGCAGGCGATAGGCGCGGCGCGGCTTCACCCGGTCGATGAAGTAGCGCACGGCATAGCCGGCGAGCTGGTCGAGCGTCGGGTGGGTTTCCGGCGAGGTGCCCGGCGCATAGCGCTCGATGAAGCGCCACAGCACCGCCTTGTCCTCGGCATTGGCGGCCGAGGCGAGCTTGAGCATGAGCCCGAAGGTGAGCGGGAGTTCCTCCACCGGCGGGTTGCCGGAGTGGATGTGCCAGACCGGGTTGCCGAGCCGGGTCTTCCAGTCCTGCTGGGGATAGCGGGCGAGGAAGTTGAAATACTCGTCCACCGCCTTCGGGATCACGTCGAAATGCAGCTTCTTGGCCGAGCGCGGCGACTGGAACATATACAGCGCCAGGCTCTCCGGGCTGGCATAGGTCAGCCACTCGTCGATGGTCAGGCCGTTGCCCTTGGACTTCGAGATCTTCTGGCCGTTCTCGTCGAGGAACAGCTCATAGACAAAGTGCTCGGGCGCCACGCCGCCGAGGATGTTGCAGATCGCGTCATAGATCGGCGCGTTGGTCTGGTGGTCCTTGCCGAACATCTCGAAATCGACGTCGAGCGCCGCCCAGCGGGCGCCGAAATCCGGCTTCCACTGCAGCTTCACATTGCCGCCGGTGACCGGGACGGTCTTGTCCACCCCGTCCTCGTCAGTGAAGGTGATGGTCCCGGCGGTGGCGTCCACCGCCTTCAGCGGCACATAGAGCACGCGGCCGGAGGTCGGCGAGATCGGCAGGAACGGCGAATAGGTCGCCTGCCGCTCCTCGCCGAGCGTCGGCAGCATCACCTCCATGATGGCCTCGTAATGCGCGGCCGCCTTCAGCAGGATCGGGTCCAGCTTGCCGGAGAAATAATAGTCGGTGGCGCTGGCGAACTCGTAGTCGAAGCCGAACGTGTCGAGGAAGCGCCGGAGCATGGCGTTGTTGTGGTGGCCGAAGCTCTCATAGCCGCCGCCGAACGGGTTCGGAACCTTGGTGAGCGGCATCTGCAGATAGGGCTTCAGCGCCACCGGGTCCGGCACGTTCTCCGGGATCTTGCGCATCCCGTCCATGTCGTCCGAGAAGCACAGCAGCCGCGTCGGAATCTTGCCCTCGGTCAGCACATGGAAGGCATGGCGCACCATGGTCGTGCGCGCCACCTCGCCAAAGGTGCCGATATGGGGCAGGCCCGAGGGACCGTAGCCGGTCTCGAACAGAACCTCGGCTTTGGGTTTCCGCTTCAGGCGCTCGACGATCTTGCGGGCTTCCTCGAACGGCCAGGCGCCGGCGGTCTCCGCCAGTTCGCGCAGTTCGGCTGCAACATCTTCGACCTGAGCGGTCGCCGTCATGGTCTGCCCTCCTGGGCTCTTGCGGGAAAAAACGGCATCCGGGCGGAGCCGGATGCGCGCGACATGCTCTAGGTAGTGCAGCCGCCCGCGTCAATAAACGCTGATCGGGAACCAGCGCAGATAGAGGTCGGTATAGACCCCCTGCTCCCACAGCCGGGCCAGCGCGTAGTTGAGCGACTGGCGCAACGCCTCGTTGCCGGGCTTCACCGCAATGCCCATGCCCTCGCCGAAATACAGGCTCTCGGTGAAGGGCCCGCCGACAAAGGCGCAGCAATTGGCGGAGGAGGTGCCGTTGAGCCACAGCGCGAGCTGCACGCCGTCGCCAAACAACAGGTCCACCTCGCCCTTCTGCAGCGCCTCGCGCGCCGCCTCGGGGGTGGGGAAGCCGCGCACTGCGGCTTCCGCGAAGAAATCGTGCAGATAGGCCTCATGCGCCGTGCCGGCGACCACCGCCACCTTGCGGCTCGCCACCGCGTCCGGCGACACGTCGCTCACGCCGTCGGCGCGCCGCGCCACGAAGCGGGCGGGCGAGCGGAAATAGCGGTCGCTGAAGTCGAGCACCTCGCGCGTCGCCGGCGTCACCGCGATGCCGGCGATGGCGGCGTCGGCCTTGCCCTCCGCGAGCGCCGGCACGAGCTGGTCGAAGGCCGTCACCTCCAGCGTGCAGGTGATGGCAAGCTCGGTGCAGATGGCGCGGGCGATGTCGACATTGAAGCCGGCCGGCCGGCCATTCTCGTCGCGGAAGCTGAAGGGCGGGAAATCATCGGTGGTGGCGAAGCGAATCTGCATCGGCAGGCGCGTCACGTCCGGCCGCTCGGGACGCCGGTTCGGATCCCAGAAGCCGGGCACCGCCACCGACGGCAAAGTAACCGACGGCGAGGCAACCGAGCGCGCGGCGGAGGGCGCCGGGCTCTGGGCATGCGCCGTCGCCAGTGCCATAATACCGGATACCAGCACCATCGCAGCCTGCTGCGCGAGCCGACGCCGTGCCGTTCGAGCGTTCAATCTGGCCTCGTCCTTGCCTTGCCACGCCACCACGCGCCGCTTGTATCGCGGCGCGGCGGCTTAGGCGAGTGCCCTCCAGCCCGCACGGGATTCGAAATGCGTCCGCAGATGGGAATGCGCGTTCCCGGCGACGATCTCGCCGCGTCGCTGCCGGTCGAGCTGGCGGGCCTTGCCGGGACGGTGGAGCCGGGCGATCTCGCCTATGCCCAGCGCCGGGCCCGCCTCATCGGCGTCGGCGCCGACGAGGTGCTGATCGCGGCCGGCGTCGTCACGCCCGATCGCGCCGCGCAAGCCGCCGCCCGCCGCCTCGGCATCGCCTTCACCCGGATCGATGGCGCCGAGGCGCCCGTTCCCTCGCGTCCCTCCGCTGCCGATCTGGTCGCGCTGCTGCGCACCGGAATTCTCCGCGCAGCGCCGGGGCGGCTGGTGCTGGCGGCCCGTGGCGACAGCCTGCGCCAGCTCGCCGCGCGCCTTGCCGCCCGGCCGGCGCTGCGCGAGGGGATCGCCCTGACCACGCCCGAACGCCTCGCCGCCCATGTGCGCCGCCGCCATGGCCCGACGCTGGCGCGGCAGGCCGCCTATGGGCTGATCGAGCGCAGCCCGCGGCTCAGTGCCGGCACGCTTGGGCCCTCCCGCCTCATCTTCGCCGTCGCCGCGCTCATCCTCGCGCTGGTGCCGCTGCTGCTGCACAGCGCGCCGGCGCCGCTCGCCATCGCCCTTGCGTTCGGCATCGGGTCGTTGCTGCTTGGCTGGAACTGCCTGCGCCTCGCCGCTGTCGTCAGCCCGCCCGCGCCGCCGGATCCGCCCTGGCGCGCCGACCGCTCCCTGCCGCGCTACACCCTCATCATCCCGCTCTACCGCGAGGCGCGGGTGGTGGCGCAACTGGTCGAGGCGCTGCTGGCGATCGACTACCCGCGCGAGAAACTGCAGGTGCTTCTGGTGGTGGAGGCGGACGATGGCGAGACCACGCGCGCCCTCGCCGGCCAGCATCTGCCGGCGCATCTGGAAATCATCACGGCGCCCGGCATCGGCCCGCGCACCAAGCCCAAGGCGCTCAACGCCGCGCTGCCCTTCGCCAGCGGCACGGTGATCGGCGTCTATGACGCGGAGGACCAGCCCGACCCGCTGCAACTGCGCCGGGTCTGCACGCGCTTCTTTCTGGCGCCCGATGAACGGCTCGGCTGCGTGCAGGCGCAGCTCGCCATCGACAATCTCGACGATGGGTGGATCACCCGGCAATTCGCCGCCGAATATGCCGGCCATTTCGACGTGCTGCTGCCCATGCTGGGGGCGAGCCGCATTCCCTTCCCGCTCGGCGGCACCTCGAACCATTTCCGCCGCGAGGCGCTGGAGGCGGTGGGCGCCTGGGATCCGCACAATGTCACCGAGGATGCCGATCTCGGCCTGCGCCTCGCCCGGTTGGGCTGGCGCACCGAGGTCACGGCCTCGACCACGGACGAGGAGGCCCCCCGCCGCTTCAAAGCCTGGCTGCGCCAGCGCACCCGCTGGTACAAGGGCTGGATGCAGACGCTGCTGGTGCATGGGCGCCAGCCGCAGGCCCTGCTGCGCGAGGCGGGCTGCGTCGCCACCATCGCCTTCCTGTTCCTCATGGCCGGCGGCGTGGGGGCGGCGCTGGTTCACCCCTTCTTCCTCATCGCCCTGCTGCGCGACATCACCCTCGCCCATGTGCGGGCGGGCTCACCCACACTGGCGGTGATCAGCGGGCTGGGCAGCCTCGTGCTGGTCATCGGCTATGCCAGCGCGCTGCTGTGCACCGGGCTCGGCATGCGCCGGCGCGGCATGGGGCGCATCGCCGGCACGCTGGCGCTGATGCCGCTCTACTGGCTGATGATGTCGCTGGCGGCGTGGCGGGCGGTGGGCCAGCTCGTCATCGCCCCCGAGCACTGGGAGAAGACCGACCACGGCCTCGCCCGCACCTCGCGCCGCCGGCCGCGCCGCCGGCGCCTCGGCCGGGTCACAAATAGCGGCGCAGATCGGCCGCGGCTTCAGCCGGCGGACGCTTGAGGTTGAAGGGCGCGATGAACTGGCCGTCCTTGCCCATGAGATAGACGATGGCGGTGTGGTCCATCGTGTAGTCGCCGCCCTGTGTCGGCACCTTCTTGGCATAAGCGCGGTAGGCCTTGATCGCCGCCGCGACCTGCTCGGGCGTGCCGGTCAGGCCCTGAATGCTCGGGTGGAAGCTGCCGAGATAGGCCTTCATGCTCTCCGGATTGTCGCGCTCCGGATCGACGGTGATGAACAGGCCGGCCACCTTGCGCGCGTCCGGGCCCAGCTCCTCGAACAGCTGCGACATCTCGAACAGCGTGGTCGGGCAGATGTCCGGGCAATGGGTGAAGCCGAAGAACACCAGCGTCGTCTCGCCGTTGAAGGTCTCCTGCGTCACCGTCTGCCCGTCCTGATCGACAAGCTGGAACGCGCCGCCGATGGCGACCGGGGTGGCGGGGGCCGGTCCGCGCGGCAGCAGCGCCAGGGCGCCGGCGACGATGATGACGGCACCCACGACGAAGGCCGAGAGAAGCAGGAGAACGCGGCGACTGGCCATGGCGGATGGGCCCCTCATCTTGATGCCTCGCCTGGCGCCGCGGAAGGCTGGCGCTCAGAAGCAGTAGGCTATACCGGCCGCCACGATGTCGAAGAAAACGGCGGCACCGTGGCGCGCCCATAGGCCGATCGCCGCAGCCAGCAGCAGGATGATGGTGGCTCCAAGGATCCAGCGCATGCGTATTCCCGCGTGCCGTATAATGTCATGGGGCACGCCGTGGGGTTACCCATGCCCAGGAAATGTGTAAACCTTGATGCCCTTAAATTCAAAACAATCCATCGTGGTTGGCTTGCTCCGCGTAACGATTAGTAATCAAATGCCTGCGCGGGTGGTTGTAGAGGCAACCGCCCCCTCAACGAGGATGCGCGATCGAAGGTCTTAACCACGGCCCATGAAGCGCGAGATGAGCAGGCGGTCCAATTGGTTATGGTCAAATCCGGGCAGACCAACAAGCCGGATCCGCAGCTGATGCGTGAAGGGCAGCCCGTCGATTCCCGCTTCACCATGCTGGTTGCCGCGCTGGACTCCCTGGCGGATGGCTTCGCGCTGTTCGACGCGCAGGACCGGCTGCTGATCCACAACCGCCGGTTCATCGAGCAGTTTCCCTTTCTCGACCAGCTCGGCGATCTGCACGGCTTCACCTTCTACGCGCTCGCCTCGGTGCCGAGCGGCGAGTGGGCGCGGGTGGAGCAGCCGGAGGCTTACATCGCCGAGCGCATGCGGCGCCACGCAGAGGCCGACGGCACGCCCTTCGAGATCGATCTGGAAAATGGCGGTGTCGTCCAGGTCCGCGAATGCCGCACGCCCGACGGCGGCATCATCTCGCTGTGGAGCGACGTCACCCAGATAAAGCAGGCCGAGGCCAAGCTGCTGGAAGCCATTGACGGCATCCATGAAGGCTTCCTCCTGCTCGACCCGGACGAGCGGATCGTGCTCTCCAACACCTGCCTGCGGTTGATCTTCGGCGCGGTGGGCCTCGAGCTCACCACCGGAGCCTCCCTCGCCGACCTGCTGCGGGAAGCGCAGCGTCGCGGCCTGTTCGCCGAGGGCACAAGCCCGGTCGACGACGTGCTGGAGCGCGCCCGGCGCTCGCCGGAGCTGCGCGCGGAAATCCCGCTGCGCGACGGCAACTGGATGCTCGCCAGCCACCGGCGCATCGCCAATGGCTGCACCGTCGGCGTCTGGACCGACGTGACGTCGCAGAAGCGCCGCGAGAGCGAACTCATCAATGTGCGCGAACAGCTGCGCCAGCAGACCGAGGCGCTGGCCGATTTCGCCCGCCTCGTCGCCCTGCAGGCGCGCAGCGACATGCTCACCGGCCTGCCGAACCGCTTCGCGCTGGAGGAGCGGCTCGACCAGCTTCTGCGCGACCGCGACCCGCGCAACATCTGGGTCGGCATCATCGACATCGACCATTTCAAGGGCGTGAACGACGCGGTCGGCCATGCGGCGGCGGATGAATTGCTGCGCGAGGTCGCCCAGTTCCTGCGCGGCCAGCTGCGCGGCGACGACCTGCTGGTGCGCGTCGGCGGCGACGAGTTCGCGATGATGCTGACCGACATCGACGAGCGCGACGCGCTGCGCATCGCCCGCCGTATCAACGCCGCCGTCCACAACAACCCGTTCCAGATCGGCGCGCGGTCCTTCACCCTCGGCCTCAGCATCGGCCTGGTGCGGGCGAACGGCACGCCCGGCTCGGTCTCCAGCCTGCTCGCCGCCGCCGACACGGCCTGCTACGTCGCCAAGGAATCCGGCCGCGACCGGGTGCAGCTCTACGATCTCGGCGACCCGAAGGTGAACAGCACGCGCCAGCGCATGAGCTGGGCCGAGCGCATCCAGCTCGGGCTGGAGCTCGACCGCTTCCACATGCACCTTCAGGCGATCGTCGATCATAACCACACGGTGCTCGGCTATGAGGCGCTGATCCGGCTGGTCGACGAGACCGGGAGCTGGTGCCAGCCGGCGCAGTTCCTGCCCGCCGCCCAGCGGCTCGGCCTGATGGGGCGGATCGACGCCTGGGTATGCCGCCACGCCATCGATTACGCCATGCGGCTGATCCAGCGCGGCGCCCATCAATATGTGTCGATGAACATCGGCGCGCATTCGCTGGCCGACGTCGCCTTCCAGCGCAACTTCATGGACATGCTGGACCTGCATCCCGGCGTCGAGGCGGCGCTGCGCATCGAGGTGACGGAGACCGAGGGCGTGGAAGATCTCGGCGAGATCGCCACCTTCCTCACCGAGCTGCGGGCGCGCGGCGTTCACGTCTATCTCGACGATTTCGGCAATGGCTACAACTCGTTCGAGTCGCTCAAGCGCCTGCCGGTGGACGGCATCAAGATCGACTGGACGGTGACGCGCGACCTGCTGCGCGACCCGATCGACAAGGCGCTGATGAAGGCCGCCATCTCCATCGCCAATTCGCTCGGCCTCGAACTGGTGGCCGAGGGCGTGGAGGACGAGGTGCAGCTCGCCAAGCTGCGCGAGCTTGGCGCCACCATGTATCAGGGCTTCCTGTTCCACCGCCCGGCCGACGCCGAGACGGTGCTGGCCTGACGTTTCGGCGGCGGCTCAGTAGCCGCGCGCCGGGTCCACCTCGTGCAGCGGCGGCAGGCCCTGGCGCACGCGGCGGATGCTCTCGGCGACATCGCGCGCGGCGAGCTTGGGCACGGTGATGCTCGCCATGTGCGGGGTGATCATCACATTCTCGAACGCCCAGAGCGGGTGGCCGGCCGGCAGCGGCTCGGTCTCGAACACGTCGAGCGTCGCCTCGCCAATATGGCCGGAGGCGAGCGCCTCGATCAGCGCCGCCTCGTCCACCACCGCCCCGCGCGAGGCGTTGACGAATTTCACGCCCTTGCGCATCAGCCCGAATTCGCCCGCGCCGAGGAGACGCTGCGTCTCCAGCGTCAGCGGCACGAGGCTGACGATGATCTCGTTCGTCGCCAGCACGTGCTCAAGCCCCTCCCGCCCGGTGTGGGAGGTAACGCCCGGAATGTCCTTGGGCGTGCGCGACCAGCCGCTCACCGTGAAGCCCATCTGCGCCAGCGTGCGCGCCGCCGGCCCGCCCAGTTCGCCAAGGCCGAGCACCGCCACCGTGATGTCGGACAAAGCGCGCGGATGGACATATTCCCACTCCCCCCGGCGCTTGGCGCGCTCATAGACCGGGATGTCGCGGGCATAGCGGGTGACCGCGAAGACGATGTAGCTCGTCATCATCTGCACCATGCCGGGATCGGACAGGCGCGAGAACTTCACCGGGGCGAGGTCGTCGCGGCGCACCAGCGCATCGACGCCGGCGCCGAGATTGGTCACGAGCTGGAGATTGGGAAAGCGCGCGAAAAAGCCCTTCGGCGGCGTCCAGCACAGCGCGTAGCGGATATCCGCCGGGTCGCCCAGATCCGGCTCGACGCGGAAATCGAGGTCCGGCAGCTCCGCCGCCAGCGCCTCGCGCCAGGCCACGGAATCATCGACCGCGCTGTAGAAGACGAGGGCGTCACGGCTCATGTCGGGCCTCAGGCTGTGGGGGGACGGGAGAAACGGGCGGGAGTGCGATCCTGTCGCCCCGCGCGGGCGGCGGCAAGGGAGATGTCAGTTGCGCAGACGTCACCGGTCAACGGGCGCCCGCGGGGGAGAGAAAGGCGATGATCGCCTCGCCCGAGGGGTCGCAGCTCGCGCGCAGCGTCGCGTCATCGCGCCCGACCAGTGTTTCTCCGGGGTGAACAAGCGCCGCGCCGAGCCGGTCGCCGACCTGCCAAATGCCGCTCACCGCGTGCAGCACGACCAGCCCGCCTTCGGGCGCGGCGAGCAGGGGCGCGTTGTCGCCCGTGGCGGGCATGACCTGCGCGTTCCAGCGCCCGCGCCGCGTCATGACATTGAGCACGCGCACCGCCCCGTCCGGCAGGCGCGAGACCGGCTGCTGCACGCTGTCGAAATGCAGCGGCTGCAGGCGCGCAAGGCTGCGGGTCTGCGCGGGAAACACCAGCTCCAGCCGCTCGGTCGTGAGCAGGGTGATGTGGCGGTCAATGCCGGGGAAGGAGGAGAACGGGCCTTCAGTGACGATGGGCGCGAGGCTCACGCGGATGTCGAAATCATCCTGGCTCGCGCCTTCCGGCAGCAGCAGCACGTCCTGGGTGATCCCGCCGCCATTCTTCCAGGGTGTCACCGTGTAGTCGGACACCGTGAGAACTCTCAATGCACTCATCGCCTGCCTTTGCCGGCCGCCCCTCATGTCCGGGAATCGAGGACGGCGGAGACTAGCGAGGCAACGGCGCGACCGGCAACGGCCCGGAGCCGGCAAAGTGCATAGGCGGCAGACAGATTGCCGATGATCTGCATCGGCACTGCCTATCAAGAACCCCTCAGCGCACCGTGCTGCGCGGGGTGAGCGTGCCCGGCTCGAACATGCCACCGGCCGAGAAGCTGGCCTTGAGGTGGCGGGCGAACACTTCCACCGCCGGGCGCGGCGCCTGCCGGCGCAGCTTCAGCGCGACGAGGCGCACCGGCTCCAGCGCATCGGTCAGCGGCACCGCGACGACGCGCCCGCCATCATGGGTCACCTGCGTGCGCGGCAGCACGTTCTGGATCGTATAGCCGCGCCCATGCCCGACGAGACCACGGGTCAGGTCATAGGCCCGCGAGCGGAAGGCGATCTTGGGGTCGATACCGAGCGTGTTGAACAGGCTCATGAAGTAGTCGCGCGAATGCGGCAGGTCGAGCAGGATGAACGGGTCGTCCCGCAGCTCCAGCAGGCTGATGCGCTCGCGCGCAGCCAGCGGGTGGTCGGGGTGCAGCACCGCATAGGGCGGCAGTTCGGTGAGCGGCTCGGCCATCACCTCGTCGGGCCGGGCGAATTCATAGGAGATCGCCAGCTCGGTCCGCCCCGAGATGATCGCGTCGAGAATCTGCTGCTGGTCGCCCTCGTCGAGGCTGATGCTGATACCCGGATGGGTCTCGGCGAAGCGCGAGAGCAGGCTCGGCATGAAATGGGTGGCGATGGTCCAGAAGCAGCCCACCGTGATCTCGCCGCGCACCTCGTCCGCCATGGCGCGGGCGTTATGGCCGAAGTCACGGGCATGGTTCAGCAGCAGCCGCGCCTCGTTGATGATGCGTGTGCCGGCGATGGTGGTCGTCACGCCTTTTGCATGGTGCCGGACGAAGAGCTGAACGCCGCAATCGGCCTCGAACTGGGCGATAGCCGCCGAGATGGAGGGCTGGGAGACGTTCAGATGCTTCGCGGCCTCGGTGAGGTTACCGAAGTCGGCGGTGGTCACGACGTAGCGCAGCGCGCGCAGCGAGACATTCATCGGTTTTTTCTATGCCAAACAACGGTTGAAAATATTTTACTGATCCATCCATGTCGCACAATATTTCCTCACAGGAAAAGGATGCACGAAATGATCCGTACAGGCGACGAATACCGGCAGGGGCTCCAGGACGGTCGCGAGATCTGGATGGATGGCGAGCGGGTGACCGACGTCACCCAGCACCCGTCCTTCAAGCCGATCGTCGACGTCCGTGCCCGCATGTACGACATGGCGCACGAGGCCCGGTATCAGGATCGCCTCACCTATGTTGAGGACAACAAGCGCAACACGATCTTCTACAAGCCGCCCCGCGAGACCAAGGACTGGACCGACAAGCTCACCGCCGTGGACACGGTGATGCAGGACATCGGTGGCGTCGTCACCCGCGTCGGCGACGAGACCATCGGCGAGGTGTGGTCCCTCATCGACGGCCGCGACGTTCTGGCGGAGTTCGACCCGCGCTTTGCCGAGAATGTCGACAGGCACGTTCAGAACATTTTCGACAACGACATCTTCCATATTTCGGCCAACACCGATCCGAAGGGCGACCGTTCCCTCCCGCCCCAGGAACAGGATCCCGACATGATGGTGCATGTCGTGAAGGAGACCGATGCGGGCATCGTGATCCGGGGCGCGAAGTACGAGACGGCGGCAGCTTACGCAGACCAAGCTTTCCTGAAGCCGACCGTCGGCGCGTGGACCAACGACAAGTTGTCCGATTATGCCGTGGGCGGCATCATCGACATGGGCGCGCCGGGCGTGAAGCAGATCTGCCGCTCCTCCTTCGCTGGCCGCACCAACCCGAAGGACTACCCGCTCGCCAACAAGTTCGACGAGGTCGAATCCCTCGTCATCTTCGACAACGTGCTGATCCCCTGGGAGAACGTGTTCTTCTACCGGCACACCAAGGCGGCGCAGTACATCCGCGCGACGCTGCACCGCTACTCGGCCTTCCCCTATGTCCACCGCCTGCTCTATGTCGCCGACATGATGATCGGCGCGGCGATGTGGAACGCCCGCCAGACCGGCCTCGACAAGCTCCAGTCGGTGCGCGAGAAGCTGGCCGATCTCGTCTGCTACCGCGAGGGCATCAACGCCCACCTCACCGCCTCGATCACGCTGGCGGAAAAAAGCCCCGGCGGGCTGCTCATGCCCAACCAGTCCATGCTCTATGCCGGGCGCGTGCATGCCTGCTCCAACCTTCCGGCGATGATGCACATCGCCCGCGAGCTGTGCGGCGGCCAGATCTGTGTCACCCCGAACTCGGCCGCCTTCGAGGCCGAGGGCTCGGGCCACTGGCTGAAGAAGTTCTACTCGCTGAACAAGCAGTGGGAATCGGAGGACCGGCGCAAGCTGCTCGCCTTCGCCCGCGACCTGCTCAACTCCGACTATGCCGGCCACCGCCTGACCTTCGTGCAGTTCGCCCAGGCGCCGCACTTCAACCATCTGAACGCGGTCTACAATTCCTTCGATTTCGACGGCCCGCTCGACTTCGTCCGCAAGGCCGCCGGCCTGTCGGACAAGGTGATGGGCGAGCCGATCAAGGCGTGAGCCTGCAAGGGACGCATCCGTTAGGGATAAGCACCATGAGCACGATCGACGCCGCCCAGTTCCGCAGCGCCATGGGGCGCACCGCCTCCGGCGTCACCGTGGTGACGACCGACGGCGCCGCCGGGCGTGGCGGCGTCACCGTCTCCAGCTTGTGCTCGCTCTCCATGGACCCGCCCTCGGTGCTGTTCTGCCTGCACAAGGAGGCCCGCGTGCTGGCGGCGCTGCTGGAAAACGGCGTGTTCGCCGCCAACATCCTCGCCCATGACCAGCACCGCATCGCCGACTGCTTCGCCGGGCTGATCCCGGAGCATCGCGAGGACCGCTTCGCCATCGCCGACTGGGACGCGCTCACCACCGGCGCGCCCCTGCTCAAGGGCGCGCTCTGCCGCTTCGACTGCAAGATCGCCAGCGTGTTCAACTTCGGCACGCACCACATCATCGCCGGCGAGGTGATGGCGCTGGAAACCGCCGAGGCCCGCCCGCTGGTCTATTCCAACCGCGCCTATCACCACCTTCAGGTCGCTTGAGACGCATGAGCATTCAGGCCGTCGCCGCCGCCCCCGCCGCTGGCTCGCCCGCGGATGCGGCGACGCGTGACGCGGCGACGCTTGATGCCTCCATGCTTGACCGCACGGTGCGCCTCCTCGCCGATCTCGTCGCCTTTCCCAGCGAGAGCGCGCGCTCCAATTTGCCCATCGTCGCCTATATCGAGGCCTATCTGGCGCGCGAGGGCATAAGCGCCCGCCGCATCCCCAATGCGGACGGCACGAAAGCCTCGCTGCTCGCCACCATCGGCCCGGCGGACCAGCCGGGCATCGCGCTCTCCGCCCATACCGATGTCGTGCCGGTCGCCGGGCAGGACTGGATGAGCGATCCGTGGACGCTGACCGAGCGCGACGGCCGGCTCTATGGGCGCGGCAGCAGCGACATGAAGGGTTTCCTTGCCGTCGTGCTCGCTTATGTGCCGCTGTTCCGGCAGGCGGCGACGCACACGCCTATTCACCTCTGCTTCTCCTATGACGAGGAGCTGGGCTGCCTCGGCGCGCCCGATCTGGTGGGCGAGGTCGCCGCCCTCCCGGTGCCGCCGGCGCTCTGCATCGTCGGCGAGCCGACCGCGCTCAAGGTCGCCCGCGCCCATAAGGGCAAGTTCGCGCGACGGCTGACCCTCACCGGGCGCGGCGGGCATTCGGCGCTGGTCAACCGCGCGGCCAATGCGGTGGAGGCGGCGGCCGAGATCACCGTCGGCCTCGGCGTGCTCGGCCGCTCGCTGCGCACCGAGACCAACGACGCCTTCGACCCGCCCTGGACCAGCGTGCATGTCGGCTCGCTGCATGGCGGCAGCGCGCTCAACCTCGTGCCGGACCGGGCGGTGATGGAATTCGAGGCGCGCACTTTGCTCGGCACCGATCTCGACGCGCTCAATGCCCGCATCGCCCTCATCATCGACGAGGCCCGCGCCCGGCTGGTGGCGCAGGCGCCGGAGGCGGGGATCGCGGTCACGACGCTCAGCGACTATCCCGGCCTCGACACCCCCGAGGGCAGCCCCGCCACCCGCCTTGTCGCCGCGCTCGCCGGGGACAACGCCGCGCCCGTCACCCTCGCCTTCGGCACTGAAGCGGGGCTCTATGCGCGCGCCGGCATCCCCACCCTCGTCTGCGGTCCCGGCGACATCGGCCGCGCCCACAAGGCGGATGAGTGGATCGGCCGGGACGAGCTTGGCGCCGCCGGCACCATGATGACCCGCCTCGCCGGCCATCTCGGCCGCCCTTTTGCATCCATTTTCGCCTGAACCGGAAAAGAGTGACCGACATGCCGACCCATACCCGCATCCGCCCGTTCAACACCAAACAGACCTATCCCGAGCAGAAGCTGAACAACGACCTCAGCCAGGGCGTCGTGGCGCGCGGCACCATGGTGTTCCTGCGCGGCCAGGTGGCGCAGGATCTCGACACCCGCGAGAGCGTCCACATCGGCGATGCCGGCAAGCAGGCCGAGAAGGCGATGGCCAACATCAAGATGCTGCTGGAAGAAGCCGGCAGCGAGCTCGGCCATATCTGCCGCATCGTCGTCTACCTCACCGACATCCGCTACCGCGAGGCGGTGTATCTGGAGATGGGCAAGTGGCTCGGCGGCGTGTTCCCCTGCTCCACCGGCCTCGTCGTGCCCGCGCTCGCCCGGCCGGAATGGCTGGTCGAGATCGAGGTGACCGCCGTCATCCCCGACGCCGCCTGACCGGAGAGCGCGCGTGACCTTCTCCATCTCCGCCCGCTGCCCCCGCACCGGCATGTTCGGCATCGCCGTCTCCTCCTCCTCGCCGGCGGTGGCGGCGCGCTGCGCCCATGCCCGCGCCGGCGTCGGCGTGGTGGCGACGCAGAACATCACCGACCCGATGCTCGGCCCGCGCGGGCTCGATCTGCTGGCTGAGGGCCTGCCGGCGGCCGAGGTGCTGGAAAGGCTGCGCGCGACCTCCGATTTCTTCGAGTACCGGCAGGTGGTCATCCTCGGGCGCGACGGTCCCGCCGCCGGCCATTCGGGGGCGAAAACGCTCGGCACCCACGCCATCGCCTATGGCGCGGATGCCGCCGCCGCCGGCAATCTGCTGGCCTCCCCGGAGGTGCCCACAGCGATGATCGCCGCCTTCGAGGCGCGCCCCGAGGCCGGCCTCGGCGACCGGCTGGTCGCCGCCATGCAGGCGGCGGTGGCGGCGGGCGGCGAGGAAGGCCCGGTCCATTCGGTCGGCATGCTGCTGGTCGACACCGTCGGCTGGCCGGTGGCCGATCTGCGCATCGACTGGTCGGACGGCGACGTCATGGCGGAGTTCGCCGCCCTCTGGGCGCTCTGGGTGCCGCAGATGGACGCCTATGTCACCCGCGCCCTCGACCCCTCCACCGCCCCCGCCTATGGCGTGCCGGGGGACGAGTAAGGGACGTATTGCCGGGATCGCGTGCCGCTCCTGTCCCACGATCCCGGATCGGGCCGATGGCCCGTCCGGGATGACGACCACCAGAAAAGCGAGGCCCGCATGTCCGGCAGTTCTCCCCACACCCGCCCGGCCCTGAAGCTCACCCATGAGGGCGCACTCACCATGCTCGCCGCCGCCGTCGCCCGAGCGACCGAAATGGGCGTGCCGCAGAACATCAACATCGTCGATGAGGGTGGCAATCTCCTCGCCTTCGTGCGCATGGACGGGGCCAAGCTGCTGTCGCGCGAGACCTCGCTGTCGAAGGCCATCACCGCCGCCTCGCACCGCCAGCCGACCTCGCGGCTGAACCCGGCGGACGAGATCAAGCTCTCGCTCGCCGGCGGCCAGCGCCTGACCAATCTGGAAGGCGGCCTGCCCATCATCATTGACGGCGTCTGCGTCGGCGGCATCGGCGTGGGTTCCGGCAAGGGCGCGGAGGATGTCGAGGTCGCCCGCGCGGCGCTGGCCGCGATCGGCGCGCTGGATCAGGTGCCGTGAGCGCACCCCGCATCCTCGTCCTCAGTGGCGCCAACACGAACCTCTATGGCCTCGATCCGGCCGGCCCCTATGGCACGCTGACCCTCGACGATATCGGGGACGCCTGCCGCGCCCGCGCCGAAAGCCTCGGCGGCACGGTGGATTTCCGCCAGTCCAACCATGAGGGCGTGCTGGTGGACTGGATTCAGGAAGCCCGGACGCAGGCGGACGGCATCGTCATCAATGCCGGGAGCCTGTCCTACACCTCCATCGCCATTCTCGACGCGCTGTCGGCGGTGAACAAGCCGGCCATCCAGGTGCATGTCAGCAATGTCTTCACCCGCGAGAGCTTCCGCCACCACGCCCCGCTCGCGGCGGCGGTGACCGGCTGCATCATCGGCCTTGGGCCGGAGGGCTACCCCGCCGCCGTCGAGGCGCTGATCCGGCGCATCCGCGCCGGGTGACCGGAGCGGCGCGGGGAGAACCGCCGCATGGAACGAGTCCCGGTCATGACGCCTTAATGAGGTAGCGTCACCCCGTGGAGGCCGTCCCATGCCCCTCGCCCGCCCGAACCGCCGCCCCGGCGCGCGCCACAGGGTGCTGCCATGAGCCCGCGCGCGACGTGGAAGGGCTTCCTCAAGCTCGATGAGCTGGTGTGCGGCATCGGCCTCTACACGGCGGTGTCGGCCAATGAGCGCGTCAGCCTCAACATGGTCAACCGCAAGACCGGCCATCGCCTGCGCCGCCGCTTCATCGATCCTGAAACCGAGGAGACGGTGGAGCGCGAGGATCAGGTGAAGGGCTATGAGGTGGCGTCCGGCGAGTACATCGTGCTGGAGCCGGAGGAAGTGGCGGAGGCGACCCCGCAGGGCGACAAGACGCTCGCCATCGAGACCTTCCTGCCCTGCGCGCAGGTGGACGACCTCTATTTCGACAAGCCCTATTATGTCCGCCCGACCGACGATGCCTCGGAAGCGACCTTCGCCGTCATCCGCGAGGGGCTGCGCCGCCGCAAGGTGGTGGCGCTCGCCAGCGCCGTGCTGTTCCGACGCCCGCGCACCGTGCTGATCCGCGCCTATGATGACGGCATCATCGCCACCACGCTGAACCATGATTACGAGGTGCGCTCGGCGCAGGACGCGTTCGCGGACATCAAGGAGGTGAAGATCGAGGGCGAGATGCTCGATCTCGCCCGGCACATCATCTCGACCAAGGCCGGCACCTTCCAGCCCGAGACGTTCCACGACGCTTATGAAGCGGCGCTGGCCGAGCTGGTGCGCGCCAAGATCGAGGGCCGCCCAATCAAGGCGCCGAAGGCCCCGAAGAAGGGCAAGGTGGTCGATCTGATGGAGGCGCTGCGCCAGAGCGCGCTCATGGGCAAGGACAAGGGCGGCGGCGACGCGGCTGCGAAGGCCCCCGCCCGGAAGTCCACCCGGAAGACGGCAAAGGCCGGGACCAAGGGCGCCGAGAAAAGCACGCCCAAGACCGGCACCGCCAAGACCGGCAGCGCCAAGACCGGCACCGCCGCCCGGCGCCGCGCCTCGGCCACCACGCGCAAGGCGGGCTGACGCGCCATGGCCCTCGACACCTACCGCGCCAAACGCGACTTCACCGTCACCGCCGAGCCGAAGGGTGAGACCGCAGTTGGCAAGGGCCACGCCTATCTCATCCAGAAGCACGCCGCCCGCCGTCTGCATTACGATTTGCGGCTGGAAATGGACGGCGTGCTGAAGAGCTGGGCGGTGACGCGCGGCCCCAGCCTCGTGCCCGGCGAGAAGCGCCTTGCCGTGCATGTGGAGGACCATCCGCTCGCCTATGGCAGCTTCGAGGGCACCATCCCCAAGGGCCAGTATGGCGGCGGCACGGTGATGCTGTGGGATAGCGGAAGCTGGATTCCCAAGGGCGACCCGCGCAAGGGCTACAAGAAGGGCCATCTCGACTTCGAGCTGCGCGGCGAAAAGCTCTCCGGCCACTGGCATCTCGTGCGCATGCCCAAGCGGCGCGGCGAGACGCAGGAAAGCTGGCTGCTCTTCAAAGCCGACGACGCCGCCGCGCGGACCAAGGACGCGCCCGACATTCTGGAAGAAGCCCCGGATTCGGTGAAGACCGGCCGCACGCTGGACGAGATCGCCGAGGACGCGCCGGCGCATAAAAGCAGGACGAAGACAGCGACCAAGACGGCAAAGGCGGCCACGACCACCAAGACGGCCAAGGGCACCGAAGCCAAGGCCAGCGAGGCCGAAACCATGGCCGAAGCCACGCGCCCATCGACGGCCGCGAAATCCGCGACACCTCCCGCCCCCGCCCAACCTTCCCCCACCCCCGCGCGCGCCAAGGCGCGCGGCAAGCAGGCGCGCGGCAAGCAGGCGGCCGCCGCCAAGCTGCCCGATTTCCTCGCGCCGCAGCTGGCGACGCTGGTGGCCAAGGCCCCGGCGGGGGCGGGCTGGATCCACGAGATCAAGTTCGACGGCTACCGGCTTCAGGTCCGCATCGACCACAACGCCAGTGGCAAGGGCCGGTTGCGCCTGCTCACCCGTTCGGGCCTCGACTGGACGGAACGCTTCGGCACGGCCCTCGCCGACGCGCTCCTCGCCTTGCCGGCTCAGACCGCGCTGATCGACGGTGAACTCGTGGTGGAGACGCCGTCGGGCGCCTCGCATTTCGCCGCGCTTCAGGAAGACCTGTCGGAAGGGCGCAGCGACCGCTTTGTGTTCTACGCCTTCGACCTGCTGCATCTCGACGGGCGCGACCTCACGGGCGCCAAGCTGCTCGCCCGCAAAGCGGCACTGGCCGGGCTGTTCAAGGACGCGCCGGCCCCGCTGCGCCTCAGCGAGCCCTTCGAGGTCGACGGCGCGACCCTGCTGCGCCATGCCTGCCGCCTGAGCCTCGAAGGTCTGGTGTCGAAGCGCGCGGATGGGCGCTACCGCTCCGGGCGCGGCAAGGACTGGGTGAAGTCGAAATGCGCCGAGCGGCAGGAATTCGTCATTGCCGGCTTCGTGCCCTCCACCGCCATGGCCAACGCCATCGGCTCGCTGGTGCTGGGCGTGCATGAGGACGGCAAGCTGCGTCCTGTCGGGCGGGTCGGCACCGGCTTCTCCCATCGCGTGGCCGCCGAGCTCTACCGCGACCTCTCCACCCTCACCCGCACCCGCAGCCCCTTCGCCGACAAGCTGACGGCGGAAGCGCGGCGCGGCGTCACCTTCGTGAAGCCCGAGCGTGTGGCCGAAGTGGAGTTCCGCGGCTGGACCGGTGACCAGAATCTGCGCCACGCCGCCTATCGCGGGCTGCGGGAGGACAAGCCGGCCAGCGAGATCGTCCGCGAGGCGCCGGCGCCGGACACATCGGCCACGGGGTCGGACACATCGGCCTCATCGTCCACCTCACTGCACTCATCGGCCATCGGCAAAAGTGCAATCAAGCTCACCCATCCCGACCGAATCTACTGGCCCGAGGACGGCATCACCAAAGAGGGGCTGGCGGCATATTACGCGGAAATCTGGCGCTTCATCGCCCCGCACATCGTCGCCCGTCCGCTCGCCTTGCTGCGCTGTCCTGATGGAATTTCAAAGGCTTGCTTCTTCCAGAAGCACAGCTGGCGCGGCATGAACACGGCGATCAAGGTGGCCCGGGACACCGATGGCGAGGAGATGCTGTTCATCGAGGACCGCGACGGCCTCCTCGCGCTGGTGCAGGCCGGCGCGCTGGAAATCCACCCCTGGGGCGCCCCCCTCGGAGGCCTGGAAACCCCGGATACCATGATCTTCGACCTAGACCCCAGCCCGGAGCTTGGCTGGGCGGATGTCGTCGCGGGGGCGAAAGAGGTGCGGTGGCGGCTGGAGCAGGCGGGGCTGCCGGCTTTCGTAAAAACCTCTGGTGGCAAGGGGTTACACGTCGTCGTGCCGCTGGAGCCCAAGGCCGGATGGGACGCCGTGAAGGGTTTCGCCAAGGCCATCGCCGAGGCCATGGCGGGCGATGATCCCGACCGCTACATCGCCGTCGCCACCAAGGCGAAGCGCGAGGGGCGCATCTTCATCGACTATCTCCGCAACGGCCGCGGCGCCACCGCCATCGCCCCCTATGGCACCCGCGCCCGCGCGGGAGCGGGCGTCGCCATGCCGGTGGCGTGGGAGGAGATCGACAGCCTCTCGGGCGCCGCGCAGTACACGCTGGAGAACGCCCCCGCCCGGCTCGCCCATCTCGACCGCGACCCGTGGGAGGATTTCCGCGCCAGCGCCACGCCACTGCCCGAGTTGGCCAAGCGCCGGCGGGGACGGCGCTAAACCCATGACTGATATCAGTTTCTTCCTACCGCCCGAAGATCTGGAAGCGCTGCTGCGGCTGCTCATGGCGGTCGCCTGCGGCATGCTGATCGGCATCAACCGCGATCTGCGCGGCAAGCCGACGGGCATGCGCACGCTCGGCCTCGTCTGCATGGGCGCGGCGCTGATCTCGCTCACCGCCGTGCGCGTGGAGGGCATGGCCGAGGATCCCGACGCCATGAGCCGCGTCGTGCAGGGCATCATTCAGGGCGTGATGACCGGCATCGGCTTTCTCGGCGCCGGCGTCGTGCTGCGCAATCACCGCGATCTGGAAATCCATGGCCTGACCACCGCCGCCACGGTCTGGGTGACCGCCGCCCTCGGCGTCGCCTGCGCGCTGGCGTCTTGGCACCTCATCGTCCTTGCGCTGGTGGTGACGCTGGTGCTGCTCGCCCTCGTCCTGCCGCTGGAGCGGGTTCTGGAATCGCGCGCCGACCAACCGCACAATACGGAGCCACCGAGCCGGGAAACCTCCGATGGGTAATATAATGCTTCTTCGCTATTTGCGCGGCCGGGCAGCACCCTTCTCGCTGGCGAGGCTTTTCTTCAACGCGTCCATGATATTGACGACATTCGTCGGCGCGTCCGGTTCCTCCTTGCCCTTGCGGGGCGCGGAGCGGCGGCGGTTCTTTTTCTTGGAGGCGATCAGCGCCTTGAGACTGTCCTGCAGCGGGTCATGGACGAGGCTCGGCTCCCATTTCCGCGTGCGTTTGTCGATCAGCTTGGCGACGAGATCGACCAGCGGCGCCTCGGGTTTGGCGTCGATATCCTCGAAATAGCCTTCGGCCGGGCGCACCTCGTCGGCATAACGCAGGGTCCACAGCACGATGCCACGCCCGCGCGGCTCCAGCATCACCGGCCGCTCGCGCCGGTAGAGCACAAGGCGGGCGATGCCGACCGTGCCGGTCGCCGCCATCGCCTCGCGGATAACGGCAAAGGCCTCCTCGCCGACGGGATCGTTGGGCGTCAGGAAATGCGGCGTGTCGTACCAGAGCCATTGCACGCTGTCGGCCGGCACGAACATCTCGATGTCGATGGTGCGCGTGCTCTCCAGCGCCACCGCCGCGAGATCCTCGTCCTCCAACAGGACGAACTCGCCCGGCCCGCGCTCATAGCCGCGCGCCTGATCGTCCTCCTCCACCGTGCGGCCGGTCTCGTCATCGACATAGATGCCCTCGACCCGATTGCCGGTAGCGCGGTTAAGCGTATGAAAACGCACCTTTTCGGACCCGGACGTGGCCGTCATCATCGTCACCGGGCAGGTGACGAGGGACAGTTTCAGATAGCCCTTCCAGAAACTGTGCTGCGCCATGAGGCCGGCCCTTTCGACGGGAGGTCGCCCCGCCTCAACGTGGCGGTGCCGGCGCCGGTTCCCCGGCCAGCGGACAGGCTTTGTGACAGGCAGTTGACAGCGACTTATGCTCAGTCCTAGCATAAGCCTATGTGCCGGGCGTGAGCCCGGTCTTCTTTGGCCCGAGTTATACTCATACCGAGCATAAGGGAGGACGCGATGCTGGACGTAACCGCCACCCGCGCCGACACCGATTTCAGCGCCGCCGCCTTCACCGGCGAGGCGGCCTCCGGCCTGCCGCTGCCGCATCTTTATGCCCGCGTGGCCAAGCACATAACGCCCGCCGAATGGCCGCTCATCGCCCATGAGGTCGCGGCCATCGAGCGCCTGAAGCGCGAGAAAAACGCTGTGATCCTCGGCCACAACTACCAGGCGCCGGAGATCTTCAACACGGTGGCGGACATTGTCGGCGACAGCCTGGCGCTCGCCCGCGAGGCGGTGACGGTGGATGCCGACGTCATCGTCATGGCCGGCGTGCACTTCATGGCCGAGACCGCCAAGCTGCTGAACCCGTCAAAGACCGTGCTGATGCCGGACATGGCGGCCGGCTGCTCGCTCGCCGAGAGCATCACGGCGGAGGATATCCGCCTGCTGCGCAAGCATTATCCCGGCGTGCCGGTGGTCACCTATGTCAACACCTCCGCCGAGGTGAAGGCCGAGAGCGACTATTGCTGCACCTCCGGCAACGCCGTGAAGGTGGTGCGCGCCGTGGCGAAGGAATGGGGCGTCAGCCGCATCCTCATGCTGCCGGACGAGTATCTCGCGCAGAACGTCCAGAAGGAGGTTCCCGAGCTGGAGCTGATCGCCTGGAAGGGCCATTGTGAGGTGCATGAACGCTTCACCCCGCAGGACATTCGCGACCTGCGCGAGGCCCATCCCGGCGTCATCGTGCTCGCCCATCCCGAATGCCCGCCGGAGGTGGTGGCGGAGGCCGATTATGCCGGCTCGACCGCCGGCATGGCCGATTATGTCCGCGACGAGAAGCCGGCCCGCGTGGTGCTCATCACCGAGTGCTCGATGGCCGACAATGTGGCGGTGAACCACCCGGATATCGAGTTCGTGCGCCCCTGCAATCTCTGCCCGCATATGCGCCGCATCACCCTGCCGGCCATCCGCCGCGCGCTGGAGACGATGGGCCCGCAGGTGGAGATCGACCCCGCCGTCGCCGACCGCGCCCGCGCGGCGGTGGAGCGCATGCTCGCCATCCGCTGAACCTTTGCGCTGAACCCTTGGCCGAACCCCGCTCGGGAGTGCCGCTTGTGACCCTTTCGCCTGACACCATCGTCGTTGTCGGGGCCGGCGTCGCCGGTCTGGCGACCGCGCTGCGCCTCGCACCGCTTGCCGTCACGCTGGTCACCGCCGCTCCCCTCGGCGCAGAGGCCGCCACCGGCTGGGCGCAGGGCGGCATCGCCGCCGCCATTGGCGACGACGACCGGCCGGACTTCCACGCCATCGACACGCTGGCCGCCGGCGCCGGGCTGTCCGAGCCGCTGGTCGCGCGCCGCGTCGCGGGCGCCGCTCCCGCCGCTATCGACTGGCTGGTCGCGATCGGCACGCCCTTCGACCGCAACGCCAATGGCAGCCTCGCTTTGGGGCTGGAAGCCGCGCATTCGCGCCGGCGCATCGTCCATGCCGAAGGCGACGGCACCGGCCGCGTGGTGCTCGAAACGCTGGCCCGCGCCGCCCGCGCCTGCCCGTCCATCACCGTGATCGAGGGCCGTCGCGCCGCCGAATTGCTGCGCGACGACACGGGCCACGTCGCCGGCATCGCGCTGCGCGACCGGAACGGAGCCATCGAGGCCCTGCCGGCCCGCGCCGTGGTGCTGGCGACCGGCGGGCTCGGCGGGCTCTATGGCTCGACCACCAACCCGCTCGGCGCCACCGGCTCCGGCCTCGCCCTCGCCGCCCGCGCGGGGGCGGTGCTGCGCGACATGGAGTTCGTGCAGTTCCACCCGACCGCCATGGCGGTCGGCGCTGACCCGATGCCGCTCGCCACCGAGGCGCTGCGCGGGGAAGGCGCCAAGCTGTTCAACGCGCGCAGCGAGCGCTTCATGCTGGACGTGCCCGGCCAGGAGCTCGCCCCGCGCGACGTGGTCGCCCGCGCCATCTTCTCCGAGATCGCCGCCGGTCGCGAGGTGGTGCTGGACGCACGGCTGCGGGACATCGAGCACCGCTTTCCCGGCGTGGTCGCGCTGTGCCGCGCCCATGGACTCGACCCGGCGACAGCGCCCATCCCCGTGCGCCCGGCGGCGCATTACCATATGGGCGGCATCCGCGTGGACGAGACCGGGCGCTCCAGCCTGCCGGGCCTATGGGCCTGCGGCGAGGTGGCGTCCACCGGCCTGCACGGCGCCAACCGGCTCGCCAGCAACTCGCTCCTGGAAGCCCTCGCCTATGCCGGCTGGATCGCCGACGACATCGGCGCCGAGACGGCGACTGTCGGCCGCATCGCCCCGCCCGCGCCGGCCCGCCCGCTCTCTCCGGCCCGCGCCGAGATCCGTGCGCTGATGGACCTGAAGGTCGGCGTGGTCCGCGAGGCCGCCGGGCTGGAGGAAGCCGCCGCCCGCCTCGGCACGCTGGCCGACCGCGACGGCGACGATCTTTCCCTTGTCGCGCTCATGGTCGCGGAAGCGGCGCTGCGCCGGGTGGAAAGCCGGGGCGGCCATTACCGCGCCGACCATGCCAGCCCGGCCGCAGTGGCCCGCCATTCGGAGACCCGGCTCGACGACCTCCGCCACGCCGAGGTGCGGCGGGTGGCGTGAACCTTCTTTGTCATGCCCGGGCTTGGCCCGGGCATCCACGACTTCGGAACCACGCCCACAATAAGGCGTGGATGGCCGGGCTAAACCCGGCCATGACGGCGAGCCCTTGCGAGTGATTCCCATGCCCCTTTCCCCCCTTCCCCGCCTGCTAGTGGAGCCCGTCGTGCGCGCCGCGCTCCTGGAAGATCTCGGCCGCGCCGGCGATATCACCAGCGAGGCCGTGATCCCCACTGAAGCGCGGTTCACCGCGGTGATGGCGGCGCGGCAGAACGGGGTGCTCGCCGGCATCGACGCGGCGGTCATCGCCTTCAACCTTGTCGACCCCGCGCTCACGGTCACGGTGGAGCGCGGCGACGGCCACGCGGTCGCACCGGGTGACGTGGTGCTACGGGTGGAAGGCTCGGCCCGTGCCATCCTCACCGCCGAGCGGGTGGCGCTCAACATCGCCTGCCGCATGTCCGGCATCGCCACGGCGACGGCGGGGCTCGTGGCCATCGCCCGCGCGAACGGCAAGGCGCAGATCGTCTGCACCCGCAAGACCACGCCCGGCCTGCGCGCGCTGGAAAAGCATGCGGTGAAGGCGGGGGGCGGCTCCAACCACCGCTTCGGCCTCGATGATGCCGTGCTGATCAAGGACAACCACATCGCCGTCGCCGGCGGCGTCGTCCCGGCCATCCGCGCCGCCAAGGCCTTTGCCGGGCACATGGTGAAGATCGAGGTCGAGGTCGACACGCTCGCCCAGTTGCACGAGGCGCTGGCCGAAGGCGTCGATGCCGTGCTGCTCGACAATATGACCCCCGCGCAACTCACTGAAGCCGTCGCGCTCGTCGGCGGGAGGGCGATCACCGAGGCGTCGGGCCGCGTTTCCGCCGAGACCGTCGGCCCCATCGCCGCGAGCGGGGTGGACCTGATCTCTGTCGGCTGGATCACCCACTCCGCGCCGATCCTCGATCTGGGGCTCGACGCAGCGGAGGCGTGAGATCTCCGCGCGCGAAGTGCGCACCCCTCCCCCTCCCAAGGTCGCAGCCTCAACTCGGCGCGAGGGCGCGTGCCTGCCCTTGAATGAGGCATGCTTTTGTGCGATGCATATAGTCGTCTGATAATGATTATGCGGGAGAGACCGACAGTCCTCCCGGACATGTGTCGGCGCCGACGGAGCAACCCCCCAGGAAACTCTCAGGCACCAGGGACCGCATAGTCAGGACATCTGGAGAGAGGCGTCGGCGCCATAGGGCCGCTGGACGTCCACCGAAGGGGAAGCCCGAGGCGGCATGGCGCGAGCCAGGTCATCACGGGGCGAGCTCTCAGGTACCGCGACAGATTGGGGACAGCCGGCCGGACTAGCGCTTTGTCGCGCGCCCGGTCATGTCGTCCTCAAGCGCGGGAGCCTCCCATGCGCCAGATTGCCGTTGTCGGCGCCGGTATCACCGGCATCACCACCGCTTACGCCCTCCTTGAGAAGGGTTATGACGTCACCGTCATCGATCGCCAGCGTTACGCGGCGATGGAGACCTCCTTTGCCAATGGCGGGCAGCTCTCCGCTTCCAATGCCGAGGTCTGGAACTCGTGGTCCACGGTGCTCAAGGGCATCAAGTGGATGTTCACGCCCGACGCCCCGCTGCTGATGAACCCCAAGCCCTCCTGGCACAAATATAGCTGGATGGCCGAGTTCCTCGCCAACATCCCGAACTACACCGCCAACACGGTCGAGACCACGCGCCTCGCCATCCAGGCGCGTCAGTTCATGTTCGACATCGCCGCGCGCGAGAGCATCGACTTCAACCTCGAGAAGCGCGGCATCCTGCACATCTACCGCGACAAGGAAGCCCAGGATCATGCCCGCATGGTCTCCGGCCTCTACGCCAAGGGCGGTCTCGCCCGCCGCGAGGTGACGCCGACCGAGATCCGCGCCATCGAGCCGACCCTGCACGGCCAGTTCTATGGCGGCTTCTACACCGAGTCCGACTCCACCGGCGACATCCACAAATTCACCTTCGGCCTGGCGGAAGTCTGCCGCGCCCGCGGCGTGCGCTTCGTCAATGAGGCGTCGGTCGAGAGCGTCGTCCACACCGGCAAGGGCAAGGGCGGCACGGGCGTCGACATCACCCTCACCCTCGCCCCGGATGCGGAAGACGCCGCTCCGCGCCGCGAGGTGCTCGGCTTCGATGCCGTCGTGGTCTGCGCCGGCATCGGCTCGCGCGCCATCGCCGCCGGCCTCGGCGACCGGGTGAACATCTATCCGGTCAAGGGCTATTCGATCACGGTCCAGCTCGACGACGAGCGCAGCCAGCGGTCCGCCCCCTGGGTGAGCCTCTTGGACGACAAGACCAAGATCGTCACCTCGCGCCTCGGCAAGGATCGTTTCCGCGTCGCCGGCACCGCCGAGTTCAACGGCGAGAACCGCGACATCCGCGCCGACCGCATCCGCCCGCTCACCGACTGGGTGCGCAAGCTGTTTCCGGGCGTGTCGACCGAGAAGGTCGTGCCCTGGGCCGGCCTGCGCCCGATGATGCCGGACATGATGCCGCGCGTCGCGGCCGGTGCGAAGCCCGGCGTGTTCTACAACACCGGCCATGGCCATCTCGGCTGGACGCTCTCCTGCGCCACCGCCGAGATCATCGCCGCCAAGGTCGCCGACGCGCTGCCGGTGGAAGCCCCCGCGCCGCTGCTGCGCATGGCCGCCGAGTGATTGCCGCCGAGTAAGGCGACCTTACGAGACCCCGCCCCGGGCCCTCCACCCGTCCGGGAAAATCGGAGCCGTACTTCCCTTCCGGCTCCCGCCCCGCCTCCGGCGCACATCCCGGAGGCGGGGTTTTTCTTGTGAAGCTCTCCCCGCTACCGGACCGCTCTACAGCCGCACGCCCCGCAGCCGCAGCGCGTTGGCGATGACGCTGACCGAGGAGAGCGACATGGCGAGCGCCGCCACCATGGGGGAGAGCAGCAGGCCGAAGATCGGGTACAGCACGCCCGCCGCGATCGGCACGCCCGCCGAGTTATAGGCGAAGGCGAAGAACAGGTTCTGCCGGATGTTGCGCATCGTCGCCTGCGACAGACGGCGCGCGCGGACGATGGCGCCAAGGTCGCCGCGCAGCAGCGTGACGCCCGCGCTCTCGATGGCGACATCCGTTCCCGAGCCCATGGCGATGCCGACATCCGCCCCGGCCAGCGCGGGCGCGTCATTCACCCCGTCGCCGGCCATGGCGACGACGCGCCCCTCGGCCTTGAGCCGCGCCACCACCGCCGCCTTCTGGTCCGGTGCCACCTCGGCCTCGACCTCGGTGATGCCAAGACGCCGCGCGACCGCTTGCGCCGTCGTGCGGTTGTCGCCGGTGAGCATGACCACGCGGATGCCTTCCGCCGCGAGATCCTTGAGCGCCTGCGGCGTCGTCGCCTTGATCGGATCGGCGATGGCGAGGGCCGCCGCCAGCTTGCCGTTGATCGCCATGAGGATAGCGCTCGCCCCCTCGCGGCGCAGCTCGTCCGCTTGTGTGGCCAGCGGGGCCGGGTCAATGCCCAATTCCTTCAGGAAGGCCGCGCTGCCGAGCACGACGCGCTTGCCCGCCACCAGCCCATAGGCGCCCTTGCCGATGGGGCTGTCGAAGCCGCGCACCCTGGCGATCTCCAGCCCGCGCGCCTGCGCCGCCGCCACCACCGCCCGCGCCAGCGGGTGCTCGGAGGGGCGCTCCACGGCGGCGGCGAGGGCGAGCACCTCGTCCTCCGCGTAACCTTCAGCGGTAACGATCTGGGTCAGCGACGGCGCGCCCTCGGTCAGCGTGCCGGTCTTGTCGACCACCAGCGTGTCGACCCGCTCCAGCCGTTCCAGCGCCTCGGCATTCTTGATGAGGACGCCCATCTGCGCGCCCCGCCCCATGCCGACCATGATCGACATCGGCGTGGCGAGGCCTAGCGCGCAAGGGCAGGCAATGATCAGCACCGCCACCGCCGCCAGCAGCGCATGGGAGAAGCGCGGCTCCGGGCCGAAGGTGGCCCAGGCCGCGAAGGCGAGCAGCGCGCAGGCGACCACCAGCGGCACGAACCAGCCGGCGACGCGATCGGCCAGACGCTGGATCGGCGCGCGCGAGCGTTGCGCCTCCGCCACCATCTGCACGATGCGCGCGAGCAGGGTGTCGCGGCCGACCTTCTCCGCGACGATGACGAGGCCGCCCGAACGGTTCAGCGTGCCGCCGATCACGGCGTCGCCCTCCGCCTTGGTGACCGGCATGGATTCGCCGGTAACCAGCGCCTCCTCCACCGCCGAGCGACCCTCGATCACCCGCCCGTCCACCGGCACCTTCTCGCCCGGCCGCACCCGCAAATGGTCGCCCACCAGAATCTCCGCGAGCGGCACCTCCGCCTCGCTGCCATCTTCGTTGAGCCGTCGCGCGGTTTTCGGCGCGAGGTCGAGCAGGGCTTTGAGCGCCCCTGAGGTCTGTTCGCGCGCCCGCAACTCCAGCACCTGGCCAAGCAGCACCAGCACGGTAATGACCGCCGCCGCCTCGAAATAGACGGCAACCGTCCCGTCCGGCCCGCGGAAGGTCGCCGGGAACAGGCCGGGCGCGAACACGGCCATGAGGCTGTAGCCATAGGCGACGCCGGTGCCGATGGCGATCAACGTGAACATGTTGAGATGGCGCGTCACCACCGACTGCCAGCCACGCACGAAGAACGGCGCGCCGGCCCAGAGCACCACGGGCGTCGCCAGCACGAGTTGCACCCAGGCGGAGATGCCGGGCGGCACGAGATGATGCAGCGCGGGGATGAGATGCGCGCCCATTTCCAGCGCGAACACCGGCAGGGTCAGCGCAAGGCCGATCCAAAACCGCCGGGTCATGTCGATCAGTTCATGGTTCGGCCCATCATCGAGGCTGACCAGCATCGGCTCCAACGCCATGCCGCAGATCGGGCAGGTGCCCGGCCCGACTTGCACGATCTCCGGGTGCATCGGGCAGGTGAATTCCGTGCCCTCCGGCACCGGCTCCACATCCGCGCGCCCTTCCAGATATTTGCCGGGATCGGCGGCGAATTTGGTGCGGCAGCCATTGCAGCAGAAATAATAGGTGCGCCCGCCATGCTCGGCCCGGTGCTGCGCCGTGTGCGGGTCGACATCCATGCCGCAGACCGGATCCTTGGCCATGTGGGTGTGCCCGCAGGAGGCGTGGTCATGAGAGGCGTGATCGTGGGACGCGTGCGCGCCGGCATCATGCCCCTTCCCGCCGCCGCAGCATGAGGAATGCTGCGAATGGTCGTCGCCTGTGCCGGGATGATGATGGGCGGCGTGCGGCGGGTTCGCCGAATCGTGCGGCTCCTTGCCACCGCAGCACCCGCCAGCCTCGCCGCGCGACGATCCGTCCGCGTGGTGGGCGTGATCCTTCTGGATGTGGCTCATCGCATCCTCCGTAGGCCGGGCGCGGCCGAACGCGCCACATATACCCCATATGGGTATCTACAGCTTGCGATATATACCCCACATGGGTATATGACAAGCATGCAGAACGACACACGCACCGCCTGCCTGAAACGGCTGAACCGCATCGAGGGACAAGTGCGCGGCCTCTCCCGCATGGTCGAGGACAACCGCTACTGCATCGACATCGTCACCCAGGTGGCGGCGGTGCGGGCGGCGTTGAAGAAGGTGGAGGAAGAGGTGCTGCGCGATCACGTCGCGCATTGCGTCGAGCACGCCATCACCTCCGGCGACGCGGACCAGCAGAGGGCCAAGGTTTCCGAGCTGATCGAGGTTCTCGGCAAGCTGAAGGGCTGAGCGCGCGCACCGCCCTCACGCCGTCATCCCCGGGCTCGACCCGGGGATCCACGACTTTGGCTGGGGGCGACAGTTGGGAAGTCGTGGATGGCCGGGTCAAGCCCGGCCATGACGGCCGGTAGACGGCGCGGGCGAGCAGAAGGCAGCTGGCATCCGGGGCAATCTTTCAGCGGTCGGTAAGCTGAAGCGTTCGGCCCCACATTGACGCCGTCATCCCCGGGCTTGACCCGGGGATCCACGACGTCCTCACGCGCGAAGCCGCGTCGTGGATAGCCGGACCGAGCGGCGCAGATGAGGTGGGAGCCGGCCGCCGGCCCTACCCGCCATACAGCCCCTTATACTGCTCGCGCAGCACGTTTTTCTGCACCTTGCCCATGGTGTTGCGCGGCAGGTCGTCGACGAAGAACACCCGCTTGGGCAGCTTGTAGCGGGCGAGCCGGGTTTCCAGCGCGGCGAGCACGGCGGCCTCGCTGAGGGTGGCATCGGGGCGGGCGACCACCACCGCCGTCACCCCCTCGCCGAAATCGGGATGGGCGACGCCGATCACCGCGCTCTCGATCACGCCGTCGAGCGCGTCGATCTCGCTCTCGACTTCCTTCGGATAGACATTGTAGCCGCCGGTGATGACGAGATCCTTGCCGCGCCCGACGATGTGGACATAGCCGCGTTCGTCGATCAGGCCGAGATCGCCGGTGACGAACCAGCCGTCATGGAACTCCGCGGCCGTCTTCTCCGGCATCCGCCAATAGCCCTTGAAGACGTTCGGCCCCTTCACCTCGATCATGCCGATGGCGCCATGGATCAGCTCGCGCCCGTTCTGCGGGTCGACGACGCGCACGCTCACCCCCGGCAGGGGAAAGCCCACCGTGCCGGCGCGCCGCTCGCCCTCATAGGGGTTGGAGGTGTTCATATTGGTCTCGGTCATGCCATAGCGTTCGAGAATGGCGTGGCCGGTACGGGCCTGCCAGTCGCGATGCGTCTCGGCCAGCAGCGGCGCCGAGCCGGAAATGAACAGCCGCATCCCCGCCGCCGCCTCGCGCGTCAGGTTCGGCGCCTTCAACAGGCGGGTGTAGAAGGTCGGCACCCCCATCAGCACGCTCGCCCGGTCCATCAGGCGGATGATGAGGTCCGGGTCGAGCTTCGGCAGGAAGATCATCGAAGCGCCGGCCGCCAGCGTCACATTGGTGGCGACGAACAGGCCGTGGGTGTGGAAGATCGGCAGCGCGTGGATCAGCACGTCATCCGCCGTGTAGCGCCACGCCTCCACCAGCGCGCGCGCATTGGAGACGAGGTTGCCCTGCGTGAGCATCGCGCCCTTGGAACGGCCCGTCGTGCCGGAGGTGTAGAGCAGCGCGGCGAGGTCATCCTCCGCGCGCGGCACGTCCTCGAAGCGCTCGCCGGCCGCATCGGCGGCATCCGCCAGCGTGCCGCGCCCGTCCGCGCCCAGCGTGAGCCGCCGCGCGACGCCCTGCGCCTGTGCCACCGGGGCCAGCGCCGCCTCCTGCGCGGGATCGCAGACGAAAAGGGCCGGCTGCGCATCGCCGAGAAAATAGGCGATCTCCGGCCCGGTATAGGCGGTGTTCAGCGGCAGGAACACGCCGCCGGCCCGCACCGTGCCGAGATAGGCGAAGATCGCCTCGGCGCTCTTTTCCACCTGCAGCGCCACCCGGTCGCCAGGCTGAAGCCCCAGCCCGACCAGGGCATTGGCGTATTGCGCCGAGCGCCGGTCGAGATCGCCATAGGTGAAGACGCGGCCCTCCGCCGTCTCCAGGAAGGGGCGGGTGAGGTCGGGCTGGCCGGCGCGGATCAGGTCAAAAAGCGGGTTGGTCACGGAAGGGCGTTCCTCTTTCAGCCCCTCACGGCGCGGTCAGGCCGAGCGAGGCGACATAGCCGCGATTGACGGTGGCGTTGGCGAATTTGGCGTTCTCGATATAGGCGTCGAGCGTTGCCTTCACCTGATCGCGCGAGGGCTTCGGCATCGCGTCCCACTCATCGCGCGGGGCCGAGCCGAAAGCGGCGATAGCGTCCCAGCCCTCCGGCTTGGTGATGGAGACGACGGTCGAGCGGGAGTCGAGGTTCTTGAAGGTCCAGAAGCTCCAGCCGATGCCGAAGCGCTCATTCATCGCCCGGTACTTGGCGTTCCACTCGTCGGTCAGCTCGCCGGTCTCGCCGAGGAAGATCGGCACGCCCCAGCGATTGGCGAAGTTCACATAGTCCTGCACCTCGCGCCGCTCCGGGCTCGCCCAGAACTTATGGTAGGTGTAGGCGAGGTTGTCGTCGAAGGGCGGGCCGAACACCCCAAAATTCGTGCTCCACTGCGCCGCCGCCAGAATGATCGGGTGGTTGGGATCGACCGCGCGGATGGCCGCGGCGATCTTCTGGTAGAGCGGCTCGAGGCGCGGGTTCAGAAAGTCCGTGTCGTGATAGGGCGAGATCGGCTCGTTGAGCAGGTCATAGGCCAGCACCGTCGCGTCATCGCGGTAGCGCTCGGCGATGGCGCGCCAGAGCGTGATGGTGCGGCGCTGGAATTCCGGCACGTAGAAGGTCAGCGGGTAGCCGACGCCGTCATCATGGTTCACCCCGGTCTGCCCGCCCGGCGCGGCGTGGATGTCGAGAATGACCTTGATGTCATGCGCCTTCGCCCAGCCCAGCATGCGGTCGATCAGCGCCCAGCCCTCGCCGGTCGGGTCGATTTTTGAGGGGTCGGCCGGGTCGAGGAAGAACTTCCAGTGCAGGGGAATGCGCACGGTGGTGAAGCCCGCCGCCTGCATGAAGGCGAGGTCCGGCTCCTGGATATAGACCTCGCGGAACGCCTTCCAGAAGCGCGCGGCCTCCTCCGGGCCGGCGAGATAGGAAATCACGTCCTCGATCTCGCGCGGCGAGCGGTGGACTTTGAACTTGAACATATAGCCTTCGGGCAGCAGCCAGTTGCCGAAGCTCATGCCGCGCACCGGGAAGGTGGTGCCGTCCGGCCGCACGAAGCGCGTGCCCTCCGTGCGGATGAAGCCGGCCGCCGGCGCGGGGGAGGCTATGGGCGCTGCGGCCGGCGTGCTCGCTCCAGCGGGCGTCGGGGATGTGCCAACTCCCGCGCCATCCTGCGCCCGCACCGGCACGCCCGCCAGCATCAGCGCGGCAAGGCCCGCGAGGAGAACGCCCGAACGGGAACGGGTTTTGAGACGGGGAAGAGTCGTCGAGACCATGCGCGCGGAAACCGATGCCTGCGGCCAATGTCTGCCGCCACGGCCGGCAACCTAGTCAAGCCGCCGCGCGCGGGCAATGGCGCGGTGAGCGGCGTACCGGCCGCCGCCCCCCCAACAACGTCATCGCCGTCCCCGGACGTGATCCGGGGATCAGATCGGTCATCCACGTCTTGCCCCGTAGCGCCCGGCCCGAAGTCGTGGATCCCCGGATCAAGTCCGGGGATGACGGCGTGGAGGGTCATGGCCGCGCCGCCATTTCCGCCCCCACCCCCAACGACGTCATGGCCGTCCCTGGACTTGATCCGGGGATCAGCCCGGCCATCCACGCCTTGCCCCGCAGCGCCTGGCCCGAAGTCGTGGATCCCCGGGCCAAGCCCGGGGATGACGGCGTGAGGGGTGGAGAGCGCGACCCACGCCGGAACGCCCGGCCCCTCCCCCGCTCCACCCAAGGGCACATGGACACCCGGCGCGGGGCGGGCTAAGCGAGGGGAAGTGTCCCGCCCGGCTTTTCCCGCACATGTCGCTTCAGCAGGCCGCCTTCTTCGCCCTCGCCGTCCTCGCGCTGGTGCTGCTCGCCCAGCGCGGACGGGTCCAGCCCTTCCTCGCCTTGACGCTGTCCGCCATCGGCTTCGGCTATGCGGCGGGGATGTCGACCAGCCATGTGGCGAAAGCGTTCAGCCTCGGCTTCGGCCAGAGCCTGAACGCGCTCGGCCTCATCGTCGTCGGCGCCGCCTTCATGGCCGAGATCGCCAACGCGACAGGGGCCACCGCGCGGTTGCAAGCGCGCGCCGCCGGGCGCACCCACCGCGCGCTGCCGCTGGCGGTACTCGGCCTCGTCGCCAGCGTCGCCTCCGCGCCAGCCGCCGCCTTCGCCCTACTCAACCCGCTGCGGCGCGGCCTTGGTGGGGATAGCCCGCGCTCGGCTCTGGTGCTCGGCCTCTCGCTCTCCGCCGGCCATGGCCTCTTGGTCCCCGCCCCGGTCATGCTGGCGAGCTTCACCATTCTCGGCGCCGACTGGCGGCTGACGCTGGCCATCGGCCTGCCGCTCGCCATCCTGCTGACGCTGCTCGGCGTGGCCCTCGCCCGCGCCACCACCAGCGACGTGCCGGTGCCGGTCGATACCGCCCCGCTGATCGACGGCGAGACCATGCACGCCCCCCGGCGCGGCGCGTTGGCGCTGTGGGTCGTCAGCCTCGGGCTCGTCGCGCTGCTCGTCACCCAGTCGCTCGGCGACATCGCTTCGGAGCCCTTGGGCGGCGGGTCGAACCGCGAATTCCTCATCGCGCTCGGACGCCCCGTCGTGCTGCTGCTGGCCGGCACCGGCGCGCTGCTGCTGCTCAGCTGGCACTGGGAGCGCGGCGGGCTCACCGAGAGCGGCTGGGCCGGGCGGGCGATCACCCGCGTCGCCGGCCTCGTCCTGCTCATCGGCGCGGCCGGCGGCCTTGCCAAGATCGCGCAGGAAACCGGCATGGCGGAAATGAACGCCGAGCGGCTGATCCCCTACGCCCCCGCCGGCGCGCTGGCGCTGCTGCTGCCCTTTGCGCTGGCCGCCGTCGTGAAGACGTTGCAGGGCTCGTCGCTCGTCGCCGCCATAACCGCCGCCGGCATGATGATGGAGCTGGTCGCCCCGCTCGGCCTCGGCGATCCGATGGGCCGGGCGCTCGCCGCGCTGGCCATCGGCGCGGGGGCAATGGGCGCCTCGCACATTAATGACGGATTCTTCTGGCTGGTTGGGCAGGCGGCGCGGCTTCCCGCCGGCAGCGTGATCGCGCGCTTCTCGCTGGTCACGCTGGCGCAGGGGCTGGTTGCCGCGATCCTGCTGGTGGCGCTGCGCGCCATCACCGCCTGATCCCTTTCGAGGCCCCGAAGGAGCACCGATGCTTCGACGCCGTGACTTCCTCGCCTCCGCCGCCGCGACCGCCGCTCTCCCTGCGCTGGCGGGCGCGGGTCTCGCCCAGACCACCGCCCTGCCCGCCGCCCAGCCCGCCGGTGCCGCGCGCATCCCGCCCGGCTTCGTCTGGGGCGCGTCGACCTCGTCCTACCAGATCGAGGGCGCGGTGACGGCGGATGGCCGCAAGCCCTCCATCTGGGACATTTTCTCGCACACGCCGGGCCGCATCGCCGACGGCACCAATGGCGATGTCGCCTGCAACCACTACAACCTCTATGCCGAGGATGTGGGGCTGATGGCGAAGATGGGCTTTCAGGCCTATCGCTTCTCCATCGCCTGGCCGCGCGTGATGCCGGACGGCACCGGCGCGGTGAACGCCAAGGGGCTGGATTTCTACGACCGACTGGTCGACCGGCTGCTCGCCAACAACATCCTGCCCATGGCCTGCCTCTATCATTGGGATCTGCCGCAGGCGCTGCAGGACCGGGGCGGCTGGCACAATCGCGACATCGCCAACTGGTTCGCCGATTATGCCCGCGCCTGCGTCGAACGGCTCGGCGACCGGGTGAAGCCGTGGGCGATGCTGAACGAGCCCTCGGTCCACGCCATTTTCGGCCATGGCTTCGGCAATCACGCGCCGGGCCTCACCGGCTGGGACAGCTATGTCCGCGCCCAGCACCACCAGAATCTCGCGCAGGGCGTCGGCATCACGGCGCTGCGCGCCCAGCGCTCGGATCTCAAGCTCGGCACGGTGTTCTCGCTGCAGCCGATCTTCCCCTCCTCGCAGCAGCCGCAGGACATCGCCGCCGCCCAGCGTTTCGACGCCTGCTGGAACACGATCAATCTCGACCCGCTGTTCCTCGGCCGTTACCCCGCCGCCTTCGAGCAAACCTTCGCCCCGCTGGTGCAGGCCGGCGACCTGCAGGCGATCCGCGTGCCCGTGGATTTCCTCGGCGTGAACTATTACGGCCCGTCCTGGATCAAGCACGACCCCGCCGCCTTCCTCGCGCAGGCCGGCTATGGCGCGGTGCCCGAGGGCACGCCGCGTACCTTGCTCGGCTGGCCGATCAGCGCCGACGGGCTGGTCGCGGTGCTCGCCCGGCTGCGCGACCAGTATGGCAACCCGCCGGTGTTCATCACCGAGAACGGCGCCTGCTACGAGGATCCCGCCCCCGCCAACGGCGTGGTGGCCGACCCCGAGCGCACCGCCTACATCAAGGCGCATCTCGACGCCTGCGCCCGCGCCATCGGCCAGGGCTGCGCGTTGAACGGCTATTTCGTCTGGTCGCTGCTCGACAATTTCGAGTGGGCGGAAGGCAAGAAGCGGCGCTTCGGCGTCACCCATGTGGATTTCGACACGCAGGTCCGCACGCCGAAATCCTCGCTGCTCTATCTCTCCCAGCTCATGCGCGCCCATGCCAGCGGCGCCGTGCCGTGAGCACCCGGCCGCTGTCGCGCAACGGACATGAGGCTCGCCTATGCCCGTGTGTTCCCGTGGGTTCTTGCACCCGCCCTGTTTGTGCTACCACACCTCATGGGAAGGCCGTCCGGGGCGGACGGCGCTCCGCAACGTTTGAACCCAGGCAGACCGATGCAGACTGACGACCCCGCCATTGCCGAAATCGTCGCGTATCTTGCGGGCGAAGTGGGCGTCGACCCGAGCCTGCTGACGGCGGACACGCCGATCGCCGAGCTCGGCATTTCCTCGCTTGACCTGATCGAGACCATCTTCAAGCTGGAAACCCATTTCGGCATCGAAGTGCCGAATGACGGCCCGCTCAACGGCACCGAGGTGACCGTCGGCACGCTGGTCGAGCATGTGGCTGCCCTGCTGGCCGCGAAGAAGGCGCGCAGCGCCGCCTCGGCCGGATGAGCGCCCGCGTCGCCGTTACCGGGCTGGGTTCGCTCTCGGCCCTCGGTCTCGATGTCGCCGCCCATCTCGCGGGGCTGCGTGCCGGCACGGTCGGCATCGGCCCGACGCAGGGTGTCGACGTCTCCGCCATGAAGACCAAGATCTCGGCCGAGGTGCGGGGTTTCGTGGCGGAAGACCATTTCGACCCGCGCCAGCTCGGCCTGCTCGACCGCACCTCGCAATTCGCCGTCGTCGCCGCGCGCCAGGCGCTGGCCGATGCCGGCCCGGCGCTGGAGGGCGTCGCGCGCCACCGTGTCGGGGCGATCTACGCCGCCTCGGTCGGCTTCCACGCGGTCGATGACAGCTACCGCAAGCTCTATCTCGAGCAGGCCCCGCGCCCGCACCCCTTCACCGTGCCGCGCGCCATGCCGAGCGGGCAGGTGAGCCATGTGACGATGGATCTCGGCATCCACGGCCCGGCCTTCGCCATCGCGTCCGCCTGCTCGTCGGCCGCCCATGCCATCGGCACCGCCTTCCAGATGATCCGTGGCGGGATGCTCGATGTCGCCATCGCCGGCGGGGGCGAATCGCAGCTTACCTACGGCATGTTGAAGAGCTGGGAAGCGCTGCGCGTGCTGGCCCCGGAAGCCTGCCGCCCCTTCTCCAAGGACCGCGCCGGCCTCGTCATCGGCGAGGGCGCCGGCGCCGTGGTGCTGGAGAATATGGACCGGGCGCTGGCGCGTGGCGCCACCATCCATGCCGAGCTGGTCGGCTTCGGCATGAGCGCGGACGGCAAGGACATCACCGCCCCCGACCGCGACAGCGCCGCCGCCGCCATGGGCTTTGCCCTTGAGGATGCCGGCCTCGCCCCGGAGCAGGTCGATTATGTCAGCGCCCATGGCACCGCCACGGCGCTGAACGACAAGACCGAGACCGCCGCGCTGCGCCAGGTGTTCGGCGCGCATCTCGACAAGCTGCCGGTGTCCTCGTCGAAATCGCAATATGGCCACACGATGAACGCCTCGGGCGCGCTGGATTTCGTCACCAGCGTGCTGGCGCTGCGCGAGGGATTTCTGCCGCCGACCATGGGCTTCACCGAGCCCGACCCGGACTGCGACCTCGACTGCGTGCCCAACGCCTCGCGCCCGGCGGCGATCGAGACCGCCATCTCCTCCAGCTTCGCCTTTGGCGGCCTCAACGCCGTGCTGGCGCTGAAGCGGTATGGCGGGTGAACCACGTGTCCCGGACAAGCCACGCAAAGTGTGGCGCTGATCCGGGACCCAGGAGAAACGTCGCGAAGCGGCAAGACCTCTGTTGAAGCGCCTGCGGCGGAGTTTTGCCCTGGGTCCCGGCTCGGCGCTCCGGCTTCGCCTCCGCTGGGCCGGGAAACGCGGCTCTCCCATCACACCGTCATCCCCGGTCTTGGCCCGGGGATCCACGACTTCTTGCCGGCCCAGACGTGGATGGCCGGGTCAAGCCCGGCCATGACGGCGCGTGGGGTGGAGAGCGCGCCCGGCCGCTCAATCCCGGCTCAAGCTTCTCACCCCTCCACCCGGAACTCCCGCGCCAGCGCCTCACCCGCCAGCGCGATAACCGCCGGGCGCAGCGCTTCCAGCTTGTCGCGGCAGACGCCGGCGATCTCGCGCGGCAGGCGGCCCAATTCCTGCCGGCGGGCGATCAGCGTGAGATGGCGCGTCAGGCCCGGCCCGGGCAGCGGCCGGCAGACGAAGCCGTCCAGCGCCAGCCCCGCTTCCACCAGGCAGAGCGGCGTGGTGATGGCGAAGCCCGCCCCGTCGGCCACCGCCGCCGTCACCCCATAGGGCGTGTCGAATTCCAGCGGGCGCGGCAGGTCGAGCCGCAGGCGGCGCAGATGGCGCTCGATCTCCATGCCGGTCTTGGACCGCGCGGAATAGCGCACCAGTGGCAGCGCCCGCGCCAGGTCTTCCAGATCGCCCGCGCGGGCGGGGACGGGGGCGCTGGCCGGCATCAGCAGCACATAGGGCTCGGAGAGCAGCGGCCAGCGTTCCAGCCCCTCGATCTCGTCGAGATCGTCGGCTCCTACCAGAAGGTCGAGCTGGCGGGTCAGCAGCGCCCCGGCATGGGAGGCGGTGAGGCCCGAGAGCAGCGAGACCTGCTCGGCCCGCTCGCCCAGCGCCCGCGACAGCGGCCCCATCAGCGCGCGCGAGAGCGAATCGACCAGCCCGGCGCGCAACAGCGGCAGGCGGGCATGCTCGGCCTCGCGCAGCAGCGGGGCGATCTGCCGGGCTTCCGAGAGCAGCGCGCTCGCCCGCTGGCGCAGCGCCCCGCCCGCGCCGGTGAGCGCGAGGGGCCGGGCCGAGCGGTCGAACAGCTGCACGCCGATGCGCTTTTCCATCTCCGCCACCGCCTGCGAGATCGCCGGCTGCGTCAGCCCCATCCGCCGCGCCGCCTCCGCCATGGAGCCGGCGTCGCAGACGGCGAGGAAGATCTCAAGCGCCCGCAGATCGAAGGGAAGCGTGTCGGCCATGATCCTGTTCTTTCGTCATGCCCGGCCTTGGGCCGGGCATCCACGCCTGCTCTCAACTCCTGGCGGTCGGCCAAAGTCATGGATGGCCGGGTCAAGCCCGGCCATGACGACACTGGGGGCAGACTATAACTCAAACTTATATTACCAGCGCAATCAGCTCGTACTATAGCTTTCACAACCCTTCAGCGAGCCGTCCATGCGCTATTCCTTCCTGAGCCTCCTCACCAATGGCCTCACCGGGCAGAAGGGCTGGAAACCGGCCTGGCGCGATGCCGCGCCGAAGCCCGCCTATGACGTCATCATCGTCGGCGGCGGCGGGCATGGGCTGGCGACCGCCTATTACCTCGCCCGCGTCCACGGCATCCGCAATGTGGCGGTGATCGAGAAGGGCTATATCGGCTCCGGCAATGCCGGGCGGAACACCACCATCATCCGCTCCAACTATCTCCTGCCGGGCAATGAACCGTTCTACGAATGGTCGATGAAGCTCTGGGAGGGGCTGGAGCAGGAGCTGAACTATAACGCGATGGTCAGCCAGCGCGGCATCCTCAACCTCTATCACTCCGACGCCCAGCGCGACGCCTATGCGCGACGCGGCAATGCCATGCGGCTCAACGGCGCCGATTCCGAGCTGCTCGACCGCGACGGCGTGCGCGCCATGTACCCCTTCCTCGATTTTGACAATGCGCGCTTCCCCATCCAGGGCGGGCTGATGCAGCGCCGCGCCGGCACCGCGCGGCACGACGCGGTGGTGTGGGGCTATGCCCGCGGGGCGGACAGGCTCGGCGTCGACATCATCCAGAACTGCGAGGTCACCGGCTTCATCCGCGAGGGCGAGGCCATCACCGGGGTCGAGACCACGCGCGGCGCCATTCGCGCCAAGAAGGTCGGCCTCGCGGTCGCCGGCTCCACCTCGCGCGTCGCCGCGCAGGCCGGGCTCACCCGCCTGCCGATCGAGAGCCATGTGCTGCAGGCCTTCGTCTCGGAAGGGCTGAAGCCGATGGTGGACGGCGTCATCACCTTCGGCGCCGGGCATTTCTATATCAGCCAGTCCGACAAGGGCGGCCTGGTCTTCGGCGGCGACATTGACGGCTATAATTCCTACGCCCAGCGCGGCAACCTGCCGGTGGTGGAGGATGTCGCGGAAGGCGGCATGGCCTTGATGCCGCGTATCGGCCGGCTGCGCCTCCTGCGCATGTGGGGCGGCATCATGGACATGTCGATGGATGGCTCGCCGATCATCGACCACACGCCGATTCCCGGCCTCTATCTCAATGCCGGCTGGTGCTATGGCGGCTTCAAGGCGACCCCGGCCTCGGGCTGGTGCTTCGCCCATCTGCTGGCGACCGACGCCCCGCACAAGGTCGGCACCGCCTTCCGCTTCGACCGCTTCCGCACCGGCCACCTCATCGACGAAAAGGGAGTCGGCGCCCAGCCGAACCTGCATTGAGGACGGTAATGCTGACGCCTGCGCTCCCGTATGAGCCGCCGTCATGCCCGGCCTTGGGCCGGGCATCCACGCCTTTGGCTGGACGGGCATCGCCCGCCTCCGCACGGACGTCCAAGTCGTGGATGGCCGGGACAAGCCCGGCCATGACGCCCCATCATCCCATTACCGGCCCGCTGGCGCGGGGAGAGATGTACTGATGCGCATTCCCTGCCCCTATTGCGGCGCGCGCGACGCCCATGAATTCGCCTATCTCGGCGACGCCACGCTGACGCGCCCCGACACTAACGGTCCGGACGCGGAAGGCCGCTTCTTCGACTATGTCTATCAGCGCACCAACCCGGCCGGGGCGCATGAGGAGTGGTGGTACCACGCGCAAGGGTGCCGCCAGTGGGTGAAGGTCGCCCGCGACACCCGCACCCACGCGATCGGCGGCGCCACGCTGGCGCGCGACGTGGCGACCTCGGGAGAGCCCGCATGAGCCGCCTTCCCGTCGGCGGTCTCATCGACCGCGCCCGCCCGCTCGCCTTCACCTTCGACGGCACGCTCTATCGCGGCCATGAGGGCGACACGCTCGCCTCGGCGCTGCTGGCGAACGATGTGCGCCTCGTCGGCCGCTCCTTCAAATATCACCGCCCGCGCGGCATCTTCTCCGCTGGCGTCGAAGAGCCGAACGCGCTGGTCGAGCTGCGCTCCGGCGCGCGGCGCGAGCCCAACAGCCGCGCCACCGTCGCCGAGCTCTATGACGGGCTGGAAGCGACGAGCCAGAACCGCTGGCCCTCGCTCGATCACGACCTGCTCAGCATCAACGGGCTGCTTTCGCCCTTCCTCGGCGCCGGCTTCTACTACAAGACCTTCATGTGGCCGGCCGCGCTGTGGGAAAAGCTCTACGAGCCGGTGATCCGCCGCGCCGCCGGGCTCGGGCGCGCTGCGGAAAGCGCGGACCCCGACCATTACGAGAAGCTCACCACCTTCTGCGACGTACTCATCATCGGCGCCGGCCCGGCCGGGCTGATGGCGGCGCTCGGCGCCGGCCGCGCCGGGGCCCGCGTCATCCTCGCCGATGAGGACTTCCTGCCCGGCGGCCGGCTCAATGCCGAGGCGCTGGAGGTGGACGGCATGGCGGGCGCGGCCTTCGCCGCCCGTATTCGCGCCGAGCTGGAGAGCTTGCCCAATGTGCGGGTGATGACCCGCACCACGGTGTTCGGCGTCTATGATGCCGGCACCTATGGCGCGCTGGAGCGCGTCGCCGACCATCTGCCCACGCCCGGCCCGTTTCAGCCGCGCCAGCGGCTCTGGCGCATCGTCGCCACCCGCGCCGTGCTGGCGGCCGGCGCGACCGAGCGGCCCATCGTGTTCGGCGGTAATGACCGGCCGGGCGTGATGCTGGCGGGCGCCGTGCGCGCCTATGCCAACCGCTTCGGCGTGGCGACGGGCGCGAGCACCGTCGTCTTCGCCAATAATGACGACGCCTGGCGTGGCGCCTTCGAGGCGCAGCGGGCCGGGGCGCGCGTCACGACCATCGTCGATGTGCGCCGCGACGTCGCTCCCGCGCTCACCACCGAGGCCGCCCGGCTCGGCATCCGCACACTGCTCGATGGCCGCATCACCGGCACCAAGGGCAAGCTCCTCACCCATGTCGATGTGATCGCCAATGGGCGCCGCGAGCGCTTCGCCACGGAGACGCTCGCCGTCTCCGGCGGCTGGTCGCCCTCGGTGCATCTGACCTGCCACCATGGTGGCAAGCCGGTGTGGAACGAGGCGCTCGCCGCCTTCGTGCCCGGCACCTGCCCGCCCGGCCTCGAGGTCGCGGGCGCGGCGGCCGGCACGTTCAGCCTTGGCGGCGCGCTGCGTGAGGGCCTCGCCCTCGGCGCGAAGGCCGCCGCCGATGTCGGGCGCACGTCGCCGATGATCGAGGCGCCCAAGGCGCAGGACACGCCCGGCGCGGCCAGCGCCTTCTGGCATGTGGCGGAGTCGGTCGGCCCGGCCTTTGTCGACCTGCAGAACGACGTGACGGCGAAGGACGTCGCCATCGCCCACAAGGAAGGCTTCCGCTCGGTCGAGCATCTCAAGCGCTACACCACGCTGGGCATGGCGACCGATCAGGGCCGCACCTCCAATGTGACCGGCCTCGCCATCATGGCCAGCCTCACCGGGCAGGGCATCAGTGAGACCGGCACCACCATCTTCCGCCCGCCCTACACGCCGGTCTCGCTCGGCGCGCTGGCGGGCCACCATCGGGGCAAGGATTTCCGCCCCGTCCGCCTCACCCCCACCCATGAATGGGCGCGGGCGCAGGGCGCGGTCTTCATCGAGACCGGGGCCTGGCTGCGCGCGCAATATTTCCCCCGCGCCGGGGAAAAGGACTGGCTGGAAAGCGTCTCGCGCGAGGTGACGGCGGTGCGGGCGTCCGTGGGTCTCATCGATGTCTCGACCTTCGGCAAGATCGACCTGCAGGGCCCGGATGTCGGCGCCTTCCTCGACCGGGTCTACATCAACGGCTTCGCCCAGCTCGGCGTCGGCAAGGCGCGCTACGGCGTGATGCTGCGCGAGGACGGCATGGTGATGGATGACGGCACCACCGCCCGCTTGTCACCTGAGCACTATGTCATGACCACCACCACGGTGAACGCGGCCAAGGTCTATCAGCACCTCGAATTCTGCCTGCAGGTGCTGTGGCCGGAGCTCGATGTCACCATTGCCTCGGTCTCCGACCAGTGGGCGCAGATCGCGCTGGCCGGCCCGCGTGCGCGGGAGGTGCTCGCCCGCATCGTCAATGCCGGCGTGGATGTCTCGAATGAGGGCCTGCCCTTCATGGGCGCCATCGAGGGCGCGGTGATGGGCGGCGTGCCGGCCCGGCTGTTCCGCCTCTCCTTCTCCGGCGAGCTCGGCTATGAGATCGCCGTCCCCGCCCGCCATGGCGCGGCGCTCGCCGACGCGCTGATGACCGCCGGCGCGGATTTCGGCATCACGCCCTATGGCATCGAGGCGCTGGGCGTGCTGCGCATCGAGAAGGGCCATGTCTCCGGCAATGAGCTGACCGGCCAGACCACGGCGCGTGATCTCGGCATGGGGCGGATGGCCTCGACCAAGAAGGACTATATTGGCCGCGTCATGGCGGCGCGTCCCGGCCTCACCGATCCTGACCGGCCCAGTTTCATCGGCTTCAAGCCGGTGAACCGCGCCGACCGCCTGCGCGCCGGGGCGCATTTCCTGTCGCCCGGCGCTGTCACGCGGGTGGAGAATGACGAAGGCTATATGAGCTCGGTCGCCTATTCGCCGCATCTCGGCCACTGGATCGGGCTCGGCTTCCTGAAGAACGGCCCGGCGCGCATCGGCGAGCGGGTGCGGGCCTTCGATCCGGTGCGCGGCAATGATTTCGAGGTCGAGGTCTGCGCGCCCGGCTTCATCGATCCGGAAGGGGAGCGTCTGCGTGGCTGAACTTTCGACCCATGACCCGCTCGCCGGCATCCCCATCGACCGGGTGCCGCCCTCCAGCCATTACGGCCGGCCCGGAACGCCGGGCGCCACCGCCCGCCTCGTCGAGGGCCTCGCCCTCGCCACCCTGGTCGCCCGCAAGGGGCAGGCGCCGGCGCTCGGCCGCACGCTGGCGGCGACCTTCGGCGTCCCGGTGGCGGACGCCCCGCGCCTCAGCGGCACCGCGCCGAGCTTCATCGGCATGGGCCCGGGCCGCTGGATCGCGCTGGCGGAGGATGCCGCGCTCGCCACCCGCCTGCGCGAGGCGGCCGGTTCGCTCGCCGCCGTGACCGAGCAGTCGGACGGCTATATCGTGCTCGACCTCGCCGGCCCGAAGGTGGAATGGCTGCTCGCCAAGGGCGCGCTGATCGACCTCGATACCAGCGTGTTCCGCGAGGGCGATGTGGCGACCACCGTGCTCGCCCATATCGGCGTCACGCTCTGGCGCACCGGACCGGAGAGCTTCCGCCTCCTCGTGCTGCGCTCCTATCTCGCGGCATTCTGCCGCTTTCTCGTCGCCTCCGGCGCGGAATTCGGCCTCCGGCTCGATGTCCGAGGTTGAAGGCGGCGCGCCGCGCGCTTCCCTGAGCCCCGCATCTCCCTTAAAAGCCCGCCGAGCGCGCCGCCGTGCCGCGGGCCTTGCGACGAGAGTACCGATGACTGACGCCCAAGAAATTCGCGCGAAAGAAACCTACGTCCTCACCCTCTCCTGCCCCGACCGGCCGGGCATCGTGGCCGCTGTCGCCACCTTCCTGTTCGAGCGCGGCGGCAACATTCTGGAAGCGCAGCAGTTCGACGACACCGAGAGCGGCCGCTTCTTCATGCGCGTCATGTTCTCCGCCCCGGCCGGCACGCTGGAGGCGCTGAAGGGCGAGTTCGAGCCGGTGGCGCAGAATTTCGGCTTCGCCTGGCGCATCCGCCCGCGCGGCGGCAAGCGCAAGGTGATGCTGCTGGTCTCCAAATTCGACCACTGCCTCGCCGACCTGCTCTATCGCTGGCGCATCGGCGAGATCCCGATGGACATTGTCGGCATCATCGCCAACTACCCGCGCGAGACCTACGCGCATCTGGATTTCGACGGGATCCCCTTCCATTATCTGCCCATCACCAAGCAGACCAAGATGGAGCAGGAAGCCCAGCTCTGGGAGACATTCCAGAAGTCCGGCGCCGAGATCGCCGTGCTCGCCCGCTACATGCAGGTGCTCTCGGACGGGCTGTCGGCCAAGCTGTCGGGCCGCTGCATCAACATCCACCACTCCTTCCTGCCCGGCTTCAAGGGCGCCAAGCCCTATCACCAGGCCCATGCGCGCGGCGTGAAGCTGATCGGCGCCACCGCCCACTATGTCACCTCCGATCTCGACGAAGGCCCGATCATCGAGCAGGATGTGGAACGCATCACCCATCAGGACTCGGCCGAGGATCTCGTGCGCAAGGGCCGCGACATCGAGCGCCGCGTGCTCGCCCGCGCGCTGGCCTGGCACCTCGACGACCGCGTGCTGATCAACGGCCACAAGACCGTGGTCTTCCGCGACTAAAGATTGCGCGACTGAGGAGCAGGCCATGACCGAGACCCGCCTGATCGACGGCAAGGCCTTCGCGGAAGGCTTGCGCGGCCGCATCGCCACCGAGGTCGCCGCCTTTGAAGCCCGCACCGGCGTGAAGCCCGGCCTCGCCGTGGTGCTGGTCGGGGAAGACCCGGCGAGCGCGGTTTATGTGCGCAACAAGGGCAAGCAGACGCTTGAGGCCGGCATGGCCTCGATCGAGCACAAGCTGCCGGCCGAGACCTCGCAGGACGCCGTGCTCGCGCTGGTGCGCCAGCTCAACGCCGACCCGGCGGTGCACGGCATCCTCGTGCAGCTCCCCCTGCCCGGCCATATCGACGCGCAGGCGGTGCTCGCCACCATCGACCCGGCCAAGGATGTGGACGGCTTCCATGTGGTGAATGCCGGCCGCCTCGCCGTCGGGCTGGAGGCGCTGGTGCCGTGCACGCCGCTCGGCTGCGTGATGCTGCTGAAGGACCAGCTCGGCAGCCTCGCCGGGCTGGAGGCGGTGGTGGTCGGGCGCTCCAACATCGTCGGCAAGCCGCTCGCCCAGCTCCTGCTGCGCGAGGACTGCACCGTCACCATCGCCCATTCGCGCACCCGCGATCTGCCGGAGGTGTGCCGGCGCGCCGACATCCTCATCGGCGCGGTTGGCCGGCCGGAGATGATCCGCGGCAGCTGGATCAGGCCCGGCGCGACCGTCATTGATGTCGGCATCAACCGCGTCGAGAAGCCCGGCGGCGGCACGCGCCTCGTGGGCGACATCGCCTTTGACGAAGCGCAGGGCATCGCCGGCGCCATCACCCCGGTCCCCGGCGGCGTCGGCCCCATGACCATCGCCTGCCTCTTGCAGAACACGCTGACGGCGGCGACGCGGCTGGTGGGGTGAACACCAGGGACGTCATTGAATTAGCTTTTTTGGAGCGCTATCTTTTAGCCATGAACAAGCGTCCGAAGAGCAATCATCCGAAGACTGAAGGCGGTGCTTTTTCTGTGAAGTCGAGAGATGCGACTTCCGGGAGATACCTAACAGTGAGTTCGGCAAATAGGCTTTCCGGGGGCTATGTCGCTGAGCGTTCGGGGACTTCAGTATCAGAAGGCAGCGCTCCTCTCGAAAGAAAGAGCCGAACCACCACAAATCCACGATCCGCTGATCCCGCTCGTACCAACGCCGCCCTTCGCGAAGGCGGCATCGATTATCAGGTTGAACCCGGTCAGGACTTCGACGCCAAGGCCTTCACCAAGGCCGCGCTCAAGCGCTGGCAGAAGGTAGCCGCGCGCCTGGCCGAATAATGCCGTCAGAGCCGCGCTGGCTTGAGATCGCAGAGGTCGAGGACGTCGCCCGTGGGGTCGTCGAAGACACGGGTGAACCGTTTCTCCTGCGCGACGAGGGCCTGCTGGAATCTGCGGTGATGGCGCCCCGCCAGCGTTGGCACTATTGCGCCGAGGATGACCCAGCCGCGCTTGGCCTGCATCTCGCTTTGGCGATTGCCCGCAATCACCCTTTCGAACAGGGCAACAAGCGCGCGGCATGGTTTTCCATGCTCGCCTTCTTCGCGCTGAACGGATTGGCTCTGAAAAATGAAGACGATCCAGCGTTCGCCGATCAATTCGTCGCTGTCATCACCGGCGAACTCGCGGCGGACGATCTGCTGAGTCGCCTCGACGTCACTCGTCTTTAGCCCCCTCACACCTTCGGCATGCGGTTCCAGGCATCCAGACCGGCGATCTTGTAGGCTTCGGCCAGCGTCGGGTAGTTGAAGGTGTTCTCGATGAAGTAGTCGATCGTGCCCTTCAGGTTCAGCACCGCCTGGCCGATATGGATGAGCTCGGTCGCGCCTTCCCCAACAATGTGCACGCCGAGCAGGCGGCGGGTCTTGGTCGAGAAGATCATCTTCATCATCCCGTTATTCAGCCCCATGATGTGGCCGCGCGAGGTCTCGCGGAAGCGGGCGATGCCGCATTCATAGGGAATCTCGCGCCGGCGCACCTCTTCCTCGCTCATGCCGACGGTGGAGATTTCCGGCACCGCATAAATGCCATAGGGGAAGAACTCGGGCGGCGGCGGCGGCTCCAACCCGAAGGCGTGGCAGGCGGCAAGGCGGCCCTGCTCCATCGAGGTGGAGGCGAGGCTCGGAAAGCCGATCACGTCGCCGGCGGCGTAGATGTGCGGCACGGCGGTCTGCAGCGTCTTCGGCTCGACCGTGACGCGCCCGCGATGGTCGACCGACAGCCCGGCGGCGCCGAGGTTCAGCCGGTCGGTGGCGCCGACGCGCCCGGCGGCGAAGAGCAGCATGTCGGTCTGCACGGTGCGCCCGTCGGCCAGCTTGCAGATCGGCCGGTCGTCCTTGCCGAGCTCGATCGAGGTCACCGCCGAGCCGAGCCGCAGCCCGACATTGCGGTCGCGCAGCTCATGCACGAATTCCTCGATCAGCTCCTTGTCGATGAAGTCGAGGAAGGTGGCGCGCGGCTCGATCAGCGTGACCGCGACATCGAGCGCGCTGAAGATGCTGGCATATTCGACGCCGATCACCCCGGCGCCGATCACCGCGAGGCTGCGCGGCAGGCGCGGCAGCTCGACGATCTCGTCGCTGTCGAACACGCTCGTGCCGTTGAAGGGCACATAGTCCGGCCGGAAGGGCCGGGTGCCGCAGGCGATCAGCACATGCGCGCCGGTGACGCTGGACACCTCGCCGCTCTCGGTGGTGATCTCGATGCGGTGCGGGTCGAGAAAGCGCGCCTCGCCGCGCGCCGTCTTCACGCCATTGCGGCTGAACTGGTGCTCAAGCACCTCGACCTCGTGGTCGAGCGTCTTGTGCAGGCGGATCATCAGATCGGGCGCGCCGATATCCTGCTTCACCCGGTAGCCACGGCCGTAGAAGCCGCGCTCGCGCCAGCCGGAGAGGTTCAGCACCGTCTCGCGCAGCGTCTTGGATGGGATGGTGCCGGTGTGGACGGACACACCGCCGACCCGCCGGCCCTTTTCCACCACCAGCACGGATTTGCCGATCTTGGCGGATTGCACGGCGGCGCGTCTTCCGGACGGGCCGCTGCCGATGACAATCATGTCGAAGTCGTACATGGAAGCGCCACTACCTGGAGGAAGCCGGGGATAGTTGAACCAAGTCGATGCACGATGAATGCCAAGGACCGATGACAGTCTTCAGCCCGCACCATTTCATCGCACCTAGCGGATTGGGCTTGCATTGGGCTTGCTTTTGCCGGCGAAACGTTTCCCATCGGGTGGGGCGGCGTGAGGGAGCAGGGCATTGACCGAGGCGAAACGGGGCAAGGGCAGGATCGAGGATGTGGTGGAGGAACTGAGCACGGGTTCCGGCGCGCCGAACGCCAATGAGCGCACGCTGGAACAGGCGCTCGGCCTTCAGGTCCGCACCATCCGCCGCGATCTCGACCTCACCGTCTCCGATCTCGCCGCCGCCGCCGGCATCTCGGTCGGCATGCTCTCCAAGATCGAGAACGGGCTGATCTCGCCCTCGCTCTCGACGCTGCAGTCGATCTCCAACGTGCTGAACGTGCCGATCTCGACGCTGTTCTCCAGCTTCGAGGAGAAGCGCGACTGTTCCTTCGTGCCGGCCGGCCAAGGTGTGCATATCGAGCGGCGCGGCACCAAGGTCGGCCATCAATATGAGCTGCTCGGCCATGCGTTGGGCGGCGAGGTGGTGGTCGAGCCCTATCTCATCACGCTGAGCGAGGAAGCCGTGCCCTATACTGGCTTCCGCCATGCCGGGGTGGAGTTCATCCACATGCTCACCGGCGAGGTGATGTACCGCCATGGCGACCGCAATTATCACCTGCGGCCGGGCGATTCGCTGCTGTTCGATTCCGCCGCCACGCATGGGCCGGAGGAATTGCTGGTGCGGCCGATGACCTATCTGTCGATCATCATCTACCCCCGCGAGCCGCGCTGAGGCGGGGCAACGGTTTTGCTCGCCGTCATGGCCGGGCTTGGCCCGGCCATCCACGCCTTGGCCGGGTGCACGGAGAAGTCGTGGATCCCCGGATCAAGTCCGGGGATGACGGCGTTCAGGGATAAGGGCCCGCGACGGGTAAGGCTATGCGCCCCCTCACCCCTCCCTGACCGCGAAGGGCACCACGCCCCGGCGGTCCGGGTCGAGCACGATGTCGCGGTCGAGCGGGGGGAAGGCACGTTCGGGGCAGTTGGGGCGCGGGCAGATGCGGCAATTCACGCCCAGCAGCGCCGGAGCGGCGCTGCGCAGATCGAGCCCGTCGGCATAGACGAGTTCGGCCGCGTAGGAGAGCTCGCAGCCAATGCCCAGCGCGAAGCGGCGTTCGCGGGCGCCAAAGCGGGTGGCGGGCTTGGAGGCGCCGCGGGCGAGGCACAGATAGCGCACCCCGTCCGGCATGGCACCGATCTGCACCAGCGTGCGGGCCGGCTGCTCGAACGCCTCATGGACATTCCACACCGGGCAGGCGCCGCCATAGCGGGCGAACTGGAACCGCGTCGCGCTGTGCCGCTTGATGACGTTGCCGGCGCGGTCGACCTTGAGGAAGTAGAACGGAATGCCCTTCTCGCCCGGCCGCTGCAGGGTGGAGAGGCGGTGGCACACCTGTTCCAGGCTCGCCCCGGTGACGAGGCTGAGGAGATCGAGATCGTGCCGCTTGTCGCGCGCCAGCCGGGCGAAGCGCCGATAGGGCAGGATCAGGGCACCGGCATAGTAGTTCTGCAACGAAAGCCGGCAGACCTCGCGCGCGGTCGGCGAGCGAAAGCCGGCGTCGATCACATGCTTGTCGATGAGCTCGCTCTGCTCGAAGCGGGCGATCAGCGCGGCGAGGCGGAAGGCGCGGCTTGCCGGATCGAGCGTGCGCGCCAGCGTCGCCACCCGGCGGTAGCGGTCATAGGTGACGAGCGGGGCGTCGGCCTCCTCGGCCGGGGTGAGGTCCACCGTGATGTCGTGGCGCTGGCGCAGATGCTGGGCGAGCACGCGCGCCGCATCCTCGCGGGCGAACAGGTCAAGCGCCTCCGCCCGCTCCTCGGCCGCGCGGTCGAGCCCGTCGACGTAATTGTCGATGTAATGGAAATGGTCGCGCACCTCCTCATAGGGGGCGAGGCTGCGCGTCTCGCCATCCACCTCGCGGGCGACCGAGACCACCGCGTCATCCAGAGCCGCGCGCCGCTCCTCCATGCGCCGCAGCGCGCCATGCAGGCGCAGAAAGGCATGGGCGAAGGCGGGCGCATGGGTGGTGGCGTTCTTCAGATCCTGCAGGCTCGGCTCCAGCCCGCGAAACACCGGGTCGGCCAGCGCCTCGCGCAGATCGGCGACGATGCGGTCGAGGTCGTCGGCGCCGAAGCGGGTGATGTCGAGATCAAAGGTGCGGCTGATGGCGAGCAGCACCGCCGCCGTCACCGGGCGCTGGTTGCTCTCGATCTGGTTGATGTAGCTCGGCGACAGCGAGAGCCGCCGGGCGAAATCCATCTGTGTCAGCCCCTGCCGCTCGCGCAGATTGCGCACTGCATGGCCGGCGAAGACTTTCTTGGACATGATGGGCCTGCGGCGTGGACGGCGGCGCGTCGATTTTGTGAAATTTTTACAGTTTCACGATCCGCATTTTCACAGCTTATGTTTTGTCCCGCAAGGGCCTAGAACATCCTCACAGCACCGCCGCCCAAGGAGCCCGCGCCCATGAAGCATATTCTGGATGAGCTGGAACAGCGCCGCGCCGGCGCCCGCCTCGGCGGCGGCGAGAAGCGCGTCGCGGCCCAGCACAAGCGCGGCAAGCTCACCGCGCGCGAGCGCATCGAGCTCCTGCTCGACACCGGCTCCTTCGAGGAATTCGACACCTTCGTGCAGCACCGCTGCACCGATTTCGGCATGGAAAAGGTGAAGACCCCCGGCGATGGCGTGGTCACCGGCTGGGGCACGGTGAATGGCCGCAAGGTCTTCGTCTTCGCCAAGGACTTCACCGTGTTCGGCGGCTCGCTGTCGGAAGCCCATGCGGCGAAGATCACCAAGATACAGGACATGGCGCTGAAGACCCGCGCGCCGATCATCGGCCTGTTCGATGCCGGCGGGGCGCGCATCCAGGAAGGTGTCGCCGCGCTCGGCGGCTATGGCGAGGTTTTTCGGCGCAACGTGCTGGCCTCCGGCGTCATCCCACAGATTTCCGTCATCATGGGCCCCTGCGCCGGCGGCGACGTCTATTCCCCGGCCATGACCGACTTCATCTTCATGGTGCGCGACAGCTCCTACATGTTCGTCACCGGGCCGGAGGTGGTGAAGACCGTCACCAACGAGACCGTGACCTCCGAGGAACTCGGCGGCGCCAAGGTCCACACCTCGAAATCCTCGGTGGCGGACGGCGCCTATGAGAATGATGTCGAGTGCCTGTTGCAGATGCGCCGGCTGATCGACTTCCTGCCCGCCAGCAACCTCTCCGGCGTGCCGGCATGGCCGAGCTATGATGATGGCGAGCGGCTCGACCCCTCGCTCGACACGCTGGTGCCGGATAATCCGAACAAGCCCTATGACATGAAGGAGCTGATCGGAAAGGTGGTCGACGAGGGCGACTTCTTCGAGATTCAGGCGGCCTTCGCCAAGAACATCCTCACCGGCTTCGGCCGCGTCGAGGGCAAGACGGTCGGCATCGTCGCCAACCAGCCCATGGTGTTGGCCGGCGTGCTGGATTCCGATGCTTCGCGCAAGGCCGCCCGCTTCGTGCGCTTCTGCGACGCCTTCGAGATCCCGATCGTGACCTTCGTCGACGTGCCCGGCTTCCTGCCCGGCACGGCGCAGGAATATGGCGGGCTCATCAAGCACGGCGCCAAGCTGCTCTTCGCCTATTCGCAGGCCACCGTGCCGCTGGTCACCGTCATCACCCGCAAGGCCTTTGGCGGCGCCTATGACGTGATGGCCTCCAAGCATGTCGGCGGCGATGTGAACTATGCCTGGCCGACCGCGCAGATCGCGGTGATGGGCGCCAAGGGGGCGGTGGAGATCATCTTCCGGGCCGATATCGACGACCCCGAAAAGATCGCCGCGCGCACCAAGGAGTATGAGGAGCGCTTCCTCTCGCCGTTTGTGGCGGCCGAGCGCGGCTATATCGACGAGGTGATCGCCCCCCGCTCCACCCGCAAACGCATCGCCCGCGCGCTGTCCATGCTCGCCTCGAAGAAGGTCGAGACGCCCATGAAGAAGCACGACAATCTGCCGCTCTAGCGCAACGTCATGCCCGGGCTTGGCCCGGGCATCCACGACGTCCGCCTGAGCAGCGACAAGACATGGATGGCCGGGCCAAGCCCGGCCATGACGACCGGACCGAGTGAAGCCGCGCTACCAGAGGCCGCAGCCCATGTTCTCCAAGATCCTCATCGCCAACCGTGGCGAAATCGCCTGCCGGGTCATCAAGACCGCGCGGCGCATGGGCATCAAGACCGTCGCGGTCTATTCCGATGCCGACAAGGACGCGCTGCATGTGGAGATGGCGGACGAGGCGGTGCATATCGGCCCCGCCCCCGCCGCGCAGTCCTATCTCGTCATCGAGAAGATCATCGACGCCTGCCGGCAGACCGGGGCCGAGGCGGTGCATCCCGGCTATGGCTTCCTCTCCGAGCGCGCCGCCTTCGCGCAGGCGCTGAAAGAGGCCGGCATCGTCTTCATCGGGCCGAACCCGCAAGCCATCGAGGCGATGGGCGACAAGATCGAATCCAAGAAGGCGGCGGCGGCGGCTGATGTTTCCACCGTGCCGGGCTATCTCGGCGTGATCGAGGATGCCGGGCACGCCGCCCGCATCGCCGACGAGATCGGCTATCCCGTGATGATCAAGGCCTCCGCCGGCGGCGGCGGCAAGGGCATGCGCATCGCCCATTCCCGCGACGAGGTGCAGGAAGGCTTTGACCGCGCCCGCTCGGAGGCCAAGTCCTCCTTCGGCGATGACCGGGTGTTCGTCGAGAAGTTCATCGTCGAGCCGCGCCACATCGAAATTCAGGTGCTCGGCGACAAGCACGGCAATGTCATCTATCTCGGCGAGCGCGAATGCTCGATCCAGCGCCGCAACCAGAAGGTCATCGAGGAAGCGCCCTCCCCGCTGCTCGACGAGGCCACCCGCCGCAAGATGGGCGAGCAGGCGGTCGCGCTGGCCAAGGCGGTGAATTACGATTCCGCCGGCACGGTGGAGTTCGTCGCCGGGCAGGACAAGTCATTCTACTTCCTGGAAATGAACACGCGCCTTCAGGTCGAGCACCCCGTCACGGAACTCGTGACTGGCATCGACCTCGTCGAGCAGATGATCCGCGTCGCGGCGGGCGAGCCCCTGTCGATGACGCAGGACGCGGTGAAGCTCACCGGCTGGGCGGTGGAAAGCCGCGTCTATGCCGAGGATCCCTATCGCGGCTTCCTGCCCTCCATCGGCCGGCTCACCCGCTACCGTCCCCCGGCGGAGAGCGTGAGCGAGGGCGTCATGGTGCGCAACGACACCGGCGTCTATGAGGGCGGCGAGATCTCGCTGTTCTACGACCCGATGATCGCCAAGCTGGTGACCCACGCCCCGACGCGCGCCGCCGCCATCGCCGCGCAGGCGGACGCGCTCGACGCCTTCGTGATCGACGGCATACAGCACAACATCCCCTTCCTCGCCGCGCTGATGGACCATCCGCGCTGGAAGGAAGGGCGCCTCTCCACCGGCTTCATCGCCGAGGAATATCGCGCGGGCTTCCTAGGTGCGGCGCTGACCCCGGCGCTCGCCCGCAAGCTGGCGGCGGTGGCGGCCGTGATCGACAATGTCGGCAATGCGAGGAAGCGCAAGATCAGCGGCCAGCTCGCGGGCCGGGCGGTGGTGTTCGAGCATCAGCGCGTGGTGCGCATCGGTGATCTCGCCCTGCGCTGCGAGGTCGACCGCGCGGCCGGCGGCTTCATCGTCACCTTCCTGGATGAATCCGGCCGCCCCGCCGGCACGCATGAGCTGCGCTCCGGCTGGCATCCGGGCGAGCCGGTGTGGAACGGCGTCTATGATGAAGAGGCGCTGGCCGTGCAGGTGCGCCCCCGCCTCAACGGCGTCACCCTCGCCCATCGCGGCGTCGCGGTGGAGGCGGTGGTCTACACCAACCGCGAAGCCGAGCTTGCCGCCCTCATGCCGGAGAAGCAGCAGGCCGGCAGCTTCAAGCAGCTGCTCTGCCCGATGCCCGGCCTCGTCGTCTCCATCGCGGTGAGCGAGGGGCAGGAGGTGAAGGCCGGCGAGGCGCTCGCCATCGTCGAGGCGATGAAGATGGAAAATGTGCTGCGCGCCGAGCGCGACGCGACGGTGAAAACCATCCTCGCCAAGGCGGGCGACAGCCTCGCCGTCGACGCCGTCATTCTGGAGTTCGCCTGAGCCTGCACACACTGCACTGACACGCCGCTTTTCCTGGACGGACTGCACTGATGCTCCACCTCACTGCACCGACACTCCACGACATTCCGCCCGCCACACGGGCCGATTGGCTGAAGCTCGTCGAGGCTGTTCTGAAGGGCGCGCCCTATGAAAAGCGGATGCAGACGGTAACATATGACCGTATCACACTTGATGCGTTGCCCGAGCGCCGGCGCGACGCCGCCCCCATCGGCGGGCGGCCCGCCGGGGCGCCGTGGCAGGTGATCACGCGGGTCGATCACGACGACCCGGCTTTGGCAAATCAGCAGATATTGGAAGACCTTAACGGTGGCGCCGGTGGCGTCTGCCTGGTTTTCGCCTCCGCTCCCTCCGCCCGTGGCTTCGGCCTGCCCTTAACTTATGAGGCGCTGACGGGCACCCTCAAGGACGTGCTGCCGGAACTGGTTACCATCCGCATCGAGGCGGGCCGCTATCAGGGCCGCGACGTCGCGCTGGCGCTGGCCCGCCTCTATGAAGGAGTAGCGACGGACCGGCTCGACATCCGCTTCGGCCTTGATCCCATCGGCGATTTCGCCGCCCTAGGTGCCGCCCCGATCGAATGGGACGGGCTCTCCGCGCGTCTCGGCCAGACCGTCAACACGCTGATATCGCGTGGCTTTTCCAAGCCGATGGTGCGCGCGGACGGACGCCTGCACCATGAAGGCGGGGCGAGTGACGCGCAGGAACTCGCCGCCGTTCTCGCCACCACTCTGGCCTATCTCAGGGCACTGGAAGCCGCCGGGCTCACCCTTGAACAGGCCGCCGCCTGTATCGAGGTCACGTTGATCGCCGATACCGACCAGTTCGCCACCCAGGCCAAGCCCCGCGCCTTCCGCCAGCTCTGGGCGGCGCTGCTAAAGGCCTGCGGCGTCGAGGGTGTGCCGGTCGCGATCCATATGGAAACCGCGTGGCGCTCGCTCACCCGCTTCGACCCCTATGTGAACCTCCTGCGCGGCACCATCGCCGCCTTCGCGGCCGGTGTCGGCGGCGCTAACAGCTTGAGTGTGCTGCCTTTTACGCAAGTGCTCGGCCTGCCTGACGCCAGCGCCCGGCGGCTCGCGCGCAACACGCAGATCATCCTCATCGAGGAAGCTAACATCCACCGCGTCGCCGATCCCGGCGCCGGCGCGGGCGCCATCGAGGAACGCACCGAGCAGCTCGCCGCCACCGCCTGGGAGCTGTTTCGCGCCCTTGAGCGCGAGGGCGGCATGGTGGAGAGCCTCACCTCCGGCGCCTGGCAGCGCCGCCTCAACGCGACCCGCGAGCAGCGGACAAAAGACATCGCCACGCGCCGCTTACCCCTTACGGGAACGTCGGAATTTCCGCTTTTGGGGGAGGCGGTGCCCCCCGTTCTCGCGCCGCTGCGGCGCCGTCCTCACGAGGCGCCTACGGAAGGCGCGCTGTTGAGCGATCCGGTGTTATCCTACCGCGACGCCGAACCCTTCGAGGCGCTGCGCGCGGCGGCGCTCGCCACCCATCCGGCGCCGACCGTCTTCCTCGCCCCGCTCGGCACCCCCGCCGACTACACCGCCCGCCTCGGCTTTGCCCGCGCCGCCTTCGAAGCCGGCGGCATTGCCACGGTGACCACGGAGGTGCCGGCGGACCTCGCGGCGGCCTTCCGCGCCTCCGGCGCCCGCATCGCCTGCCTGTGCGGCTCGGACGAACTCTATGAATCGCAAGGACTTGAGGTAGCTGCCGCGCTGAAGGAGGCCGGCGCGACGGCGCTCTATCTCGCCGGCCGGCCGGGCGCGCAGGAAGCGGCGTGGCAGGCGGCGGGCGTTGACGGGTATTTTTATACCGGATGCGATCTGCTGGCGGCGCTGCGTGCCGTGCAGTCACGGCTCGGTGTGCGGCGGGGAGCGGAACCATGATCCCCGGCACCGGTTTCCCTCAGGGCGGGCGCAAGTCCGCAAACTCAGGGAAATGCCATGACCACGCTGAAACACGCCTTGGGCGGCGCGGCGATCGGGGCCATGTTGCTGGTGGCCCCGGCGATGGCCCAGAACACGACCGCGTCCGCCGATATCGGCCGACACGACGGCATCTGGCAGGTCGCCACCGAGCCGGCCACCGGGCCGTGCTCGAAGCGCCTGGAATTCACGCTGGCGGTGGAAGACGGCCAGATCAGCTATGGTGGTATGTTACCGGTTGCGGAGGCCAGCGGCTCGGTCAACCCTTTGGGCGCCATTGTCATTCGCGTGGTGCGCGGGGACGAGACGGTGGACGCCACCGGGCTGGTGCGCGGCGATACGGCCTCGGGCCAATGGGTCTCGCCGGTGAAGAACTGCACGGGGTCGTGGGTGGCGCGCAAGGCTTGAGGCGCCCGGCTCACCGCCCTCAGGAGGGCGTCCGATGAGCCGCATCCCCGATTTCTCCAGCCTCGGCTGGACACCCCCCCGGCTCGACGCCCCGGCGTCGGGCGAGGTCTGGATGACCCCGGAACACATCCCGGTCAAGCCCGCCTATGGCCCCCAAGATATTGAGGGACTTGGCTTTATCGACAGCTATCCCGGCCTCGCGCCCTTCCTGCGCGGGCCGTACCCGACCATGTTCGCGACCCAGCCCTGGACCATCCGGCAATATGCCGGCTTCTCCACGGCGGAAGATTCCAACGCCTTCTACCGGCGCAACCTCGCCGCCGGGCAGAAGGGCCTGTCGGTCGCCTTCGATCTCGCCACCCATCGCGGCTATGACAGCGACCATCCGCGCGTCGCCGGCGATGTCGGCATGGCAGGCGTCGCCATCGATTCCATCTATGACATGCGCACGCTGTTCTCCGGCATCCCGCTCGACCAGATGAGCGTGTCGATGACGATGAACGGTGCGGTGTTACCCGTTCTCGCGCTCTATGTCGTCGCGGCGGAGGAGCAGGGAGTGCGGCCCGCCCAGCTCTCCGGGACCATCCAGAACGACATCCTCAAAGAGTTCATGGTCCGCAACACCTATATCTACCCGCCGACGCCTTCCATGCGCATCATCTCCGACATTTTCGCCTTTACCTCCAAGGAGATGCCGCGCTTCAACTCGATCTCGATCTCCGGCTATCACATGCAGGAAGCCGGGGCGACGCAGGATCTGGAACTCGCCTACACGCTCGCCGACGGGCTGGAATATGCCCGCGCCGGCATCAAGGCGGGCCTGCCCATCGACGCCTTCGCGCCGCGCCTGTCCTTCTTCTGGGCGATCGGCATGAACTTCTTCATGGAAGTGGCGAAGCTGCGCGCCGCCCGGTTGATCTGGACCCGGCTGATGACGGATCTCGGCGCGCAAAACCCGAAGTCGCTGCCGCTGCGCACCCATTCGCAGACCTCCGGCTGGAGCCTCACCGCGCAGGACGTGTTCAACAATGTCATGCGCACCATGGTGGAGGCGATGGCGGCGACGCAGGGCCACACCCAGTCGCTGCACACCAATGCGCTCGACGAAGCCCTTGCCCTGCCAACGGATTTTTCCGCCCGCATCGCCCGCAACACGCAGATCCTGCTGCAACAGGAGAGCGGCACCACGCGCGCCATCGACCCCTGGGGCGGCTCCTTCTATGTGGAAAGGCTGACCGCCGACCTCGCCACCAAGGCCCTCGCCCACATCGCCGAAATCGAGGCGCTCGGCGGCATGGCCAAGGCCATCGACGCCGGCATCCCCAAGCTGCGCATCGAGGAAGCCGCCGCCACCACGCAGGCGCGGATCGATTCCGGCATGCAGACCGTCGTCGGGGTAAATAAATACCGCTCCGAGCGCGAGACGCCCATCGACGTGCTCCGGGTCGATAACTCCGCCGTGCGCGGCGCCCAGCTGGAGAAGCTGCGGCGCCTCAAGGCCGAGCGCGATCCCGCCGCCTTGAACGCCGCGCTTGAGGCGCTGCAGAATGGCGCCGCCGGCAATGGCAACCTGCTGGCGCTCGCCATCGACGCCGCCCGCGCCAAGGCGACGGTGGGCGAGATTTCCGATGCGCTGGAACGCGTCTTCGGCCGGCATCGCGCGGAAATCCGCGCGGTGACAGGGGTTTACAAGAGGGAGGCCGGCGCCATGACCGACAAGGTGGCCCGCGTGCGGGCGCGCGTCGACACCTTCGAGCACGAGGAAGGCCGGCGCCCGCGCATCCTCGTCGCCAAGGTCGGGCAGGATGGCCACGACCGCGGCCAGAAGGTCATCGCCTCCGCCTTCGCCGATCTCGGCTTCGACGTCGATATCGGCCCCCTCTTCGCCACTCCCGAGGAAGCCGCGCGGCAGGCGGTGGAGAATGACGTGCATGTCATCGGCATCTCGTCGCTGGCCGCCGGGCATCTCACACTGGTGCCGCAGGTAAAGGCGGCGCTGGCGGCGGAAGGGCGACCGGACATCATGATCGTCGTCGGTGGAGTCGTACCTCCGCAGGATTACCACGCCGTCTTCGCCGCCGGCGCCGAGGCCATCTACCCGCCCGGCACCGTCATCGCGGATGCCGCGGCAGAGCTGGTGGAGAAGCTGGCCGACCGGCTCGGGCATGCCAGGGTGGCGGCGGAGTGAACATCTGTCCGCTGGGTACTGACCGAAAACGCGCCATGAGCGACGCGCAAACGCGCAGGCCCCTTTCCGGCCCGAATGACGCCCCGGCGTCCGCGCTGGCACGTTCCATGCCCAACGCATTGTAATTTTTGAGGATTTAGCGCCCGGCGCCCGCCATCCGCATGGGCGGGTACCTCCTTGGCACGCCCGTTGCTTACAAGGCTTGTATACAAGTTTTGTAGGCAAGCGTGATGAACCCGGCCACGGCCAATATCGAAGAAGCTATCCTCTCGGCCATCCTTGCCGGGCGCATCGCGCCGGGCACGCGGCTGGGCGAGCAGAAGCTGGCGGACCTGTTCAGCGTGTCACGCACCCGCGTGCGCGAGGCGATGATGCGGCTGGAAACGCGCGGCGTGGTGCAGGTCAGCGCCCGGCGCGGCTGGTATGTCGTCGAGCCCTCGGCGGAGGAGGCGCGCGAAGCCTTCCAGACCCGCCGGGTGATCGAGGTCGGCCTCCTTCAGACGCTTCAATCCGTGCCGCCGGCGGTGCTCGAAAGCCTCCAGGCCCATATCGCCATCGAGCGTGATGCCGTCGCCTCGGGCGACGTTCATGCCCGCACCTGCCTGCTCGGCGACTTCCACATCCATCTGGCGGATGCGCTGGGCAATCGCCTGCTGACCGAGATCATCCGCGACCTCACCGCGCGCACCACGCTGATCTCAATGCTCTACCAGCCGACCGAGAAAGCCGAGGAATCCAGCCACGACCATGAGGACATCGTCGCCGCCATGGCGGCGGGCGATCTCGCCCGCGCGGCGCGGCTGATGGGCGAGCACATCGCAAAGGTCGAGGCCGGGCTCGACCTGACCACCAAGCCGGACCCGCTGGCGGGCCTGCGCGAGCTGCTCTCGCCGACCACCTTCACGGGCAACGCCCCGTCCGTACCGCACGCCCATCCGCATCATCATACCGCACCTAGAGAGGACTGAGTCATGAACCGTCGTACCCTTCTCGCCCTCGCCGCCGGCGCGCTGGTCGCCGCCGCCGCGCAGCTCCCGCTTCCGGCGCAGGCCGACGCGCTCGCCACCATCGAGACCAACAAGGTCATCCGCATCGCCGTCCCGCAGGACTTCCCGCCCTTCGGCAGCGTCGGCGCCGACATGCAGCCCAAGGGGTATGATGTTGATGTCGCCAAGCTGATCGCCGACAAGCTCGGCGTGAAGCTGGAGCTGGTGCCGGTCACCAGCGCCAACCGCATTCCGTACCTGCAGACCAACAAGGTCGATCTGGTCATTTCCTCGCTCGGCAAGAACCCGGACCGCGAGAAGGTGATCGACTTCTCCGCCGCCTATGCGCCTTTCTACAATGGCGTTTTCGGCCCGGCCGACGTTGCGGTGAAGGATGCGGCGGGCCTTGCCGGCAAGACGGTGGGCGTGACGCGCGGCGCGGTGGAGGATCTGGAGCTCACCAAGATCGCCCCGGCGGATGTCACCATCAAGCGGTATGAAGATAACAACGGCACCATCTCCGCCTTCCTGTCGGGCCAGGTCGAGCTGGTCGCCACCGGCAATGTGGTCGCCGCCGCGATCCTGGAGCGCAACCCGCCCAAGCGCCCGGAGATCAAGTTCCTCATCAAGAACTCGCCCTGCTACATCGGCCTGAACAAGAACGAGCCGGCTCTGCTCGCCAAGGTGGACGCCATCATCGCCACCGCCAAGAAGGACGGCGCGCTCGAGGCGATCGCCCAGAAGTGGCTCGGCACCAAGCTCCCCGCCGATCTCTGATCCGCACCGCCGGGTCGCCGCCCTGGCGGCCCGGCGCACCCGCTCGGGAGGCTCCGGCATGGCATATAGCTTCGATTTCGGCTGGATCGGCGCCTATTGGCCGGTCCTCGCCAAGGGCATCGGCATTACCGTTGAACTCACGCTGGTCGGCGGCCTGCTGGGCGTCACCTTCGGCATCTTCTGTGCCTGGGCCCGCGCGCTGGGGCCAAGCTATCTGCGCCCGCTCGTTGCCGCCTATGTCGAGCTGATCCGCAACACGCCCTTCCTGATCCAGCTCTTCTTCATCTTCTTTGGCCTGCCCGCGCTCGGCCTGCGCATGGGCGAGCTGCCGGCGGCCAACCTCGCCATGGTGATCAATCTCGGCGCCTATAGCTGCGAGATCATCCGCGCCGGTATCCAGGCGACGCCGCGCGGCCAGTTCGAGGCGGGGGCGAGCCTCGGCATGAGCCGGATCGAGACCTTCCGCCATGTCGTGCTGATCCCGGCGCTGCAGCGCATCTGGCCAGCGCTGTCCTCGCAGGTCGTCATCGTCATGCTCGGCTCGGCGGCTGTGTCGCAGATCGCGGCGGAGGATCTGACCTTCGCGGCCAATTTCATCCAGTCCCGCACCTTCCGCGCCTTCGAGGCCTATTTCGTCTCGACGCTGATCTACCTCGCCCTCGCCATCCTGCTGCGGCAGGCGCTGCGCGGGCTTGGCTGGGTGCTGTTCCCCAAGCGCGCGGCACGGTGAGGAGGCGGCGATGAACGATTTCACCACCTGGGACATCCTGCGCAACCTGCTGCTCGCGGCGCGCTGGACCGTGCTGCTCTCTCTCGTCTCCTTCATCGGCGGCAGCCTTATGGGCGCGCTGCTCCTGCTGCTTCGTATCGGCAACAACCGGGCGGGGCAGGCCTTCGTGAAGGTCTATGTCGAGCTCTTTCAGGGCACGCCGCTGCTGATGCAGCTCTTCCTCGCCTTTTTCGGCCTCGGCCTGTTCGGTATTGATGTACCGGCCTGGCTCGCGGCGGCTGTCGCGCTGATCCTGTGGAGCGCGGCCTTCCTCACCGAGATCTGGCGCGGCTGCGTGGAATCGATCACGCGCGGCCAGTGGGAAGCGTCCGCCAGCCTCGGCATGGGCTACATGCAGCAGATGCGCTGGGTAATCCTGCCGCAGGCGCTGCGCATCGCCGTGCCGCCCACCGTCGGCTTCTCCGTGCAGGTGGTGAAGGGCACGGCGCTGACCTCCATCATCGGTTTCGTGGAGCTCTCCAAGGCCGGTACGATGGTAACGAACGCCACCTTCGAGCCCTTCACCGTCTATGGCTTCGTGGCGCTGATCTATTTCTGCCTGTGCTGGCCGCTGTCCAAATCCTCGCAAATCCTCGAGAGGAAGCTCAATGTCGCTCATCGAAATCACTGAAGTGAAGAAGCGCTTCGGCGACAACGAAGTGCTGAAGGGCATCAATATCGACGTCGAGCCGGGCGAGGTGATCGCCATCATCGGCAAGTCGGGTTCCGGCAAATCGACGCTGCTGCGCTGCATCAACGGACTGGAGACCATCGACGAGGGCTCGATCTCGGTCGCCGGCGCGCAACTGCTGCCGGACGAGCTGCACCTCAAGGCGCTGCGCCTCAAGGTCGGCATGATCTTCCAGAGCTTCAACCTGTTCCCGCACCTCACCGCCGGGCGCAACGTCATGCTCTCGCAGATGGTGGTGAAGAAGACGCCGAAGGCTGAAGCCGAGGAGATGGCGAAGAAGATGCTCGAGCGCGTCGGCCTCGGGCACAAATTCGACGCCTATCCCGACCAGCTCTCCGGCGGCCAGCAGCAGCGCGTCGCCATCGCCCGCGCGCTCGCCATGCAGCCCATCGCGCTGCTCTGCGACGAGATCACCTCGGCGCTCGACCCGGAACTGGTCAACGAGGTGCTGGCGGTGGTGAAAGAACTCGCAAGCGAGGGCATGACGCTGATGATGGTGACGCACGAGATGCGCTTCGCCCGCGACGTCTGCTCGCGCGTCGTCTTCATGCATCAGGGCCGCGTGCACGAGATCGGACCGCCCGGCGAGGTGTTCGCCAACCCGAAGACGCCGGAGCTGCAGCAGTTTCTTGGCGTCACGCACTGATGCTGGGGACGGCGAAAAGCGACATCGCCGTGCCCGGCCGGCGATAGACCCGGTTGGTGGTGAACAGATCCGCCACCCAGTCGACAAAGACGCGCAACCGGCTGCTCAGATGCCGGTTCGGCGCATAGACGACGTGCAATATGAGCGGGGTGCTGGTCCACTCCGGCAGCACGCGCACCAGAGCGCCGGACTCGATATAGGGCAAGATGGTCGGCTCGATCGCCTGCGCGATGCCGAGGCCCGCGAGAGCCGCCGCGAGATAGGCGGTGGAATCGTTGGTCGCCATCGCATAGGGCAAATCGAGGTCATAGCTCTCGTCGCCGCGCATCACATCGAAGGCGATGCGCCGGCCGGTGCGGGCGCTGAAATAGCCGACCACTTTGTGGCCATGGGCCAGTTCGTCGGGGTGGGTGGGCATGCCGTGATCGGCGATGTAGCTGGGGGCGGCGCACAGCACGAGCCGGACCTCGCCGATGCGCCGGGCGATCAGGCTGGGGTCGACGAGATCGCCGCCACGAATGGCGCAGTCGACATTCTCCGCCACGAGATCCACCGGCCGGTCGGACACGCCGAGATCAAGCGTGATGTCGGGATAGCGCGCGTGGAAATCCGGCAGCGCCGGGATCAGCGCGAACAGCGCCAGCGATGAGGGCACATCGACCCGCAGCCGCCCGGCGGGGCTGGTCTGCGAGCGCGTCATCGAGCCGTCGAGTTCGTCGAGATCAGAGAGCAGAGTTAGCGCGCGTTCGTAGTAAGCGGCCCCGTCGGGGGTCACGCCGACCCGACGCGTCGTGCGATTGAGCAATTTGGTGCGCAGATGTGCCTCAAGCTGCTGGATCAGCTTGGTGACGGTGGGCTTTGGCATATCGAGCAGATCGGCGGCGCGGGTGAAACTCCCCGACTCGACCACCCGCACATAGGCCCGCATTGCCGCAATCTGGTCCATTGGGAGCCCACATTATTTCTGTAGGTGAATAATGTAATCACACAGCTGCTATTTTTTCGCTAGATGCCTTGTCCTAAATGATGCTGCACCGCAATGCGGAAATCGGGTGGCCGAATTGTGCCATCCGCCGAAGGGTTGGCTTATGGAAACGCATTGGCAGGAACGCACCCTCGACTGTGGCGGCACGCCGCGGCAGGTGCGCGTCTATGCGCCAGCCAGCCCTGTGTCAGCCCCGGAACGGCCGAAAGCACCGCCCGCCATCGTGCTGCATCTGCATGGCGGCACTTTCACCTGTGGCGATTTCGATTGCAGCGTCGCCATCTGCCGAAGTCTTGCGGCGGCGGGCGCGACGGTGGTGTCGCTCGACTACCCCCTCGCCCCGGAGCACCCCTTCCCGGCCGCACTCAATGTCAGCTACGCCGCGCTCGAGCTGCTGCATCGGCAGCGGGCGACATGGGCCGGTCGCGGCGCCCGGCTGTTCGTCGCCGGCGAGGAGGCCGGCGCGAACATCGCCACCGCGCTGACCCTCATGGCGCGCGACCAGCACCACCCGCCCATCGCCGGACAGATCCTCATCTCCCCCATGCTGGACCCCTGCCTCGGCACAGGTTCGGTGCGGGCCGCCGGGGTCGGCGAAGCCGGCTGCCGCTGGGCGGATGGCTGGCATCTCTATCTCGGCTCGGCCGACAAGGCCGCCCACCCTTACGCCGCCCCACTCGGCTCGCGCCGCCTCGGCGGCATTCCGCCGGCGCTCATCGTCACCTCCGATACCTGCCCGATGCGGGATGAGAGCGTGGCCTATGGGCGCCGCCTTGCCGAATGCGGCGTCCAGGTCGCGGCGCATGTCGTGCGGGAGGACGGAGCCCCCGTGACTCCCGGCACGGACCTGCCGCTCTGGGCCCGCGACCTGACCTCGCTTTTCACCGCCTTTCTCGCCGGGGGATGCGTCCCGGCCGCCGCCACAATTCAGGCCTGAGGCCTTTGGAGACCGCCATGAGCATGCTCGACGCTCGTACACCTCAACCCATTGCCCACGCGAAGATCGCCCGCGATGGTCGCAACGTCGTCGCACCGCGCCGGCCGTGGCTGGAGCGCGGCGCGGTTCTGAGCCTGGCCGCGCTGGCCACCGCCGCTGCCGTCTGGGTGGCTTGGCCGATCAGCACCGCGCTCGCCACCGACCCAGCCGCCGCCGAGGCCGGCGCGCCGCCGGCCATGCCGGTCTCCGTCGCGGTGCTGAAGTCGCGCGACACCATGCGCTGGGACGAGTTTTCCGGTCGTCTCGTGGCGGTGGAGCGTGTCGAGCTGCGCCCCCGAGTCGGCGGGGCGGTGAAAGCGGTGCATTTCCGCGAGGGCGCGCTGGTCAAGCAGGGCGACCTGCTCGTCACCATCGACCCGGAGCCCTATGTCGCCGCGCTGAACCGCGCCGAAGCCATGCGCGATTCCTCCGCCGCGCAGGTCGATTTCGCCAAGACCGAGCTGGATCGCGGCAAGCAGCTGGTCGACAACCGCGTCGTCTCGGTGCGCGATCTCGACCAGCGCACCAACACCTACCGCGAGGCGGTCGCCAATCTGCGCGCGGCGGAAGCCGCCGTGCAGACCGCCAAGCTCGATCTCGGCTACACCGAGGTGCGCGCTCCCGTGGACGGGCGCATCGGCCGGCTCGACGTCACCGTCGGCAATCTGGTGGTGGCCGGCCCGACCTCGCCGGTGCTGAGCACGCTGGTGTCGGTCGATCCGATCTATGTCGGCTTCGACGCGGACGAGAACGCGGTGGCCGACGCACTCAGCTCCATCGGCGAGGCCGATGTGCTCAGCCATATCGACCAGATCCCGGTGGAGATCACCACCGCCAGCACCGGCGGCAAGACGGTGCGCGGCAAGCTGCAATTCATCGACAATCAGGTGGACGCGGCCACGGGCACGTTCCGCGTGCGGGCCGTCTTCGACAATCCCGACGGACGCCTCGTGCCTGGCCAGTTCGCCCGCGTTCGCATGGGCCGCGCCAAGACCGAGCCGGCCCTCGTCATCAATGAGCGCGCCATCGGCACCGATCAGGACAAGAAGTTCGTCTTCGTGGTCGGCGAGGACAACAAGGCGACGTACCGCGAAGTGAAGCTCGGTGCGGCGAGCGAAGGCCTGCGGGTGGTCACGCGCGGCCTGAAGGATGGCGAGCGCGTCGTGGTCAACGGACTCCAGCGCGTCCGGCCGGGCGCAGTGGTCGCCCCCGAAGTGGTGCCGATGGAAACCGCCTCCGCCGCGCCGACCGATCCCAACACCTCGGTGGCGGCGCGCTGAGCGCTGCCTGAACGGGGGGAGGACACCATGAATTTTTCGCGATTCTTCATCGACCGACCGATCTTTGCGGGCGTGCTGTCGGTGCTCATCTTCGTCGCCGGCCTGCTGGCGCTGCGCGTCATGCCGATTTCCGAATACCCGGAGGTCGTGCCGCCGCAGGTCATCGTGCGCGCGCAATATCCCGGCGCCAGCCCCAAGGTCATCGCCGCCACCGTGGCGACGCCGATCGAGGAGCAGATCAACGGCGTCGAGGACATGCTCTACATGTCCTCGCAGGCGACGACGGATGGCGTGATGACGCTAACCGTCACCTTCAAGCTCGGCACCGATCCCGACAAGGCGACGCAGCTCGTGCAGAACCGCGTCGCGCAGGCCGAGCCGCGCCTGCCGGAAGAAGTGCGCAGCCTCGGCATCACCACGGCGAAGAGCTCGCCGAACTTCATCATGGTGGTGCATCTGGTCTCGCCGAATGACCGGTACGATATCACCTATCTGCGCAACTACGCCGTGCTGAACGTGAAGGACCGGCTCGCCCGCATCTCCGGCGTGGGACAAATCGAGATCTTCGGCGCCGGCGACTACTCCATGCGCGTCTGGCTCGACCCGCAGAAGATCGCCGAGCACGGCCTCTCCGCCGGCGATGTGGTGAGCGAGATCCGCGCCCAGAACGTGCAGGCCGCCGCCGGCATTGTCGGCGCCTCGCCCTCCATGCCGGGCGTCGATCTCCAGCTCTCGGTCAATGCTCAGGGCCGTCTGGAGACCGAGGAGGAATTCGGCGACATCGTCGTGAAGACCGGTGCCAATGGCCAGGTGGTGCGGCTGCGCGATGTCGCCCGCATCGAGCTCGGTGCCGCCGACTACGCGCTGCGCTCGCTGCTCGACAACAAGGCGGCGGTCGGTATCGGCGTGTTCCAGGCGCCCGGCTCCAATGCGCTGGAAATCGCCGACAATGTCCGCGCGACCATGGAAGAAGTGAAGAAGACCATGCCGGAAGGCGTGGACTACGCCATCGTCTATGACACCACACGCTTCGTCGACGCCTCCATTGAGGCGGTGATCCACACGCTGTTCGAGGCGGTGCTGCTGGTCGTCATCGTCGTGGTGGTGTTCCTCCAGACCTGGCGCGCCTCGATCATCCCGCTGCTGGCCGTGCCGGTCTCCATCGTCGGCACCTTCGCGGTGATGTATGTCTTCGGCTTCTCGATCAACGCGCTGAGCCTGTTCGGCCTCGTGCTCGCCATCGGCATCGTCGTCGACGATGCGATCGTCGTGGTGGAGAATGTGGAGCGCAACATCGAGAACGGCCTGTCGCCCCGCGCCGCCGCCTATCAGGCGATGAGCGAGGTGTCCGGCCCGATCATCGCCATCGCCCTGGTGCTGGTCGCGGTGTTCGTGCCGCTCGCCTTCATCTCCGGCCTCTCCGGCCAGTTCTACCGGCAGTTCGCGCTGACGGTCGCCATCTCGACGGTCATCTCGGCGATCAACTCGCTCACCCTCTCTCCGGCGCTCGCCGCGCTGCTGCTGAAGGGCCACCATGCCGAGCCCGACGCGCTGCAAAGGGTGATCAACGCGCTGTTCGGCTGGTTCTTCCGGGGCTTCAACTGGGCCTTCTCGCGCGGCTCGCACGGCTATGGCCGGGGCGTCGGCGGCGTGCTGAAGGGCAAGAGCCTGGTGATGATCGTCTATGCGCTCATGCTGGGGGCGACCTGGTGGCTGTTCCAGGCGGTGCCGGGCGGCTTCGTGCCGATGCAGGACAAGCAGTATCTCGTCGGCTTCGCGCAGCTCCCCGACGGCGCGACGCTCGACCGGACGGAGGACGTGATCCGCCGCATGACCGAAATCACGCTGGCCGAACCCGGCGTGGAAAGTGCGGTCGCCTTCCCGGGCCTGTCCATCGCCGGCTTCTCCAACTCGTCCAATGCCGGCATTGTCTTCTCGGTGCTGAAGCCCTTCGAGGAACGCACCACGCCGGAGCTTTCGGCCGGCGCCATCGCCATGTCGCTGAACCAGAAGTATGGCGCCATCCAGGATGCGTTCATCGCCATGTTCCCGCCCCCGCCGGTGCAGGGGCTGGGCGTGGTCGGCGGCTTCAAGCTGCAGATCGAAGACCGGGCCGGACGCGGTTATGAGCAACTGGCGGAAGTGACCAACGCCTTCATGGCCAAGGCCATGCAGGCGCCGGAACTGGTCGGCCAGTTCACCACCTTCCAGATCAACGTGCCGCAGCTTTTCGCCAATGTGGACCGGACCAAGGCCCGCCAGCTCGGCGTGCCGATCCAGTCGGTGTTCGAGACGCTGCAGGTCTATCTCGGCTCGCTCTATGTGAACGACTTCAACAAGTTCGGCCGCACCTACTCGGTCCGCGCGCAGGCGGATGCCGCCTATCGCGCCAAGCCCGAGGATATCGGCAAGCTCAAGGTCCGCTCGCTCACCGGCGAGATGATCCCGCTCGCCGCGCTGCTGAATGTCGAGGCCACCGCCGGGCCGGAGCGCGCCATGCGCTATAACGGCTTCCTCACGGCGGATGTGAACGCCTCGCCCGCGCCGGGCTATTCCTCCGGCCAGGCGCAGGCCGCCGCGCAGCGCATCGCCGCAGAGGTGCTGCCGCCGGGCTTCGAATATGAATGGACCGACCTCACCTATCAGGAGATCCTCGCCGGCAACTCCGCCGTGCTGGTGTTCCCGCTCGCCATCCTGCTCGTCTTCCTGGTGCTGGCCGCGCAATATGAAAGCCTGACGCTGCCCATCGCGATCATCATGATCGTGCCGACCGGCATCCTCGCGGCGCTGTTCGGCGTGTGGCTCGGGGGTGGGGACAACAACATCTTCACCCAGATCGGCCTCGTCGTCCTCGTCGGCCTCTCCGCCAAGAACGCCATCCTGATCGTGGAATTCGCCCGCGAGCTGGAATTCGCCGGGCGCAAGCCGGTCGAGGCGGCGATCGAGGCGAGCCGGTTGCGCCTGCGGCCGATCCTGATGACCTCCTTCGCCTTCATCATGGGTGTGCTGCCGCTGGTGCTCTCCACCGGCGCGGGCGCCGAGATGCGGCACGCGATGGGCGTCGCGGTGTTCGCCGGCATGATCGGCGTGACCTTCTTCGGCCTGTTCCTCACGCCGGTCTTCTACGTCCTGCTTCGCAGGTTGGCGGGCAACCGCCCCCTGCGCCAGCATGGCGAGGCCCATCCCGCACCTCTCCCCGCGGAGTAAGCCTCGCCGCCGGCCGGGAGGAGGCGTCGCGCCTCATCCCGCCCCCCTTGAGGTTCGATGCGAGCCTCCCGGCCGGCCACCCTTCATAACGTGCAACTCACGCTGGTTGCCTTCACGCCGTCTTGGGCGCGACCGCCTTCGGGTTGAACGCCCAGACCAGCACCGTCATGATGCTCACCCCGATGATGATGCCGACCAGCCGCTCCACCGGCGGCGCCATCGAGGTCGGCGGGCCTGCGCCGACCATCGTCACCAGATAGGCGATGGCCGACTGCGTGCCGATATAGGCCTGCGCCGATTTGGTGAGGTGGATGCGGGCGAAGCTGAACACGCCGAGGAACAGCATCGCCGTCCACCACCATTGCAGCGCCGCGTCCACCGCGATCACCAGCAGCGCCGCCGTGCCACCAATGATGCAGCCGAAGATGCGCTGCGCGCCGCGATGGCGGGTCGCCACGGGGTCGCTGTCCACCACGATGAGACTGGAAATCAGAACCTGTGGCAGTTGCGGCAGGTCGAACTGCGACCAGGTGAGGACGATGGTCAGCGCACCCACTGCCGCGACGATGGCCTGCCACAGCGCATTCGCCGCCGTCGTCGCCGCCGGTTGGGCCAGGAGATGGGCGGGAAGCTCGCCCGCGCGCGGCCCCAGCGCCCAGTTTGCCAGCGTGCCGCAGGTCACCCCGATGACGATCTCGTAGCAGCGGTAATGCGCGAAGCTGTAGAGATCCTGCGGCTGGACCATGGTGTAGAGCATCACCAGCGCGAAGGTGAGCGCACCATAGAACCAGGCATAGCCATAGGCGCTGCGCTGGCGGCCATAGGTGCCGATGCCCGCGGCGATCATTACCAGCGCAGCCTGCTGAAACGGCAAACCCTCCATGAACTGGCCGATGGCATAGCCGGACGATACCCCGATGAAGGTCCCGGCAATGCGCAGCACGCCCTTGGTGAACAGCGCGTCGCGGTCGACATTGGCGATGATCATCACGCTCAGCGCCGCCCAATAGGGCTCGTCCAGCCCCATATGCAGCGCGATGTAGACGGCGGCGAGGACACCCGAGGCGGTTGCGAAAGCCTGTCGGGTGACGTCATCGACCCCCTTGTCCATGGCATCAGAACCAGATCAGGACGCGCGCATCCGCGCCATTGAACAGGCCGAGCGTCGCCGGCCAGTCGTCAACCGTGATTTCGATGGGGAAGCGCCGCGGCAGGCGCACCCAGTCGGTGGTCGGATCGACATAGGGCAGAACCTGAGGGTTGTCCTGTGAGCGGGCCACGCCGGCGGCGATGCCGCTGACCCGGCCATGATGGATCACCCAGGGATCCGAGCCGAGCGTGAGCCAGACGCGCTGGCCGGGGAGGATGCGCGCGAGATGGCGCTCGGTCATGTTGGCCACCACGCGGCGGCGATGACCGGTGACAACCGCCAGCACCTCGGTGCCGGGCTGGAGATAATCGCCCACGCGCGTGGTGAACGGCGCCACGCGGCCCGGCTCCGGGGCCGAGACCGTGGTCTTCGACAGATCATACTGCGCCTTGGCGAGCGCCGCTTGCGTCGCCGCGATGGTGGCGCTGGCGACCGCGACGCGGCGGCTCGACACGGCGAGCGCCGCCTGCGCCGTCTGCACATTGGCGGTGGCGGTGGCGACGTCGCGGGTGGCGACATCAAGACTCGCCTCGGTGGAGAAGCCGTCGGTAGAGAGCGACTTCACCCGCGCGAGCTGCGCCTGCGCATTGGTGAGCACGGCCTGCGCGGAGACGATGCCGGCCTGCGCCGATTTCACCTCGTCGCGGTTGAGGTCGAGATCGGCCTGCGCCTGCTGGAGCGCGGCCTGCGTCTCCTGCACCTTGAGCTGATAGGGCGTCTTCTCGATCTCGAAGAGCAACTGCCCGGCGGTCACGCTGTCATTGTTCTGCACGGCGAGGCGCGAGACCGGCCCCTCGATCTCCGAGGAGATGACGATGATGTCGCTCATCACATAGGCATCGGCCGTATAGGCGAAATAGCGCACGCTGATCTCGTACAGCGCGAACAGCGCCAGCACGACACCCACGATCAAGGTGACCGGATGGCGCAGCAGGCCATTGAGCATAGGAACGAATCTCCGCCGCCCCGGCCGCCGGGGCGCGGCATCATCGCGGCTTTGGCGGGTGATCTCAATGCGGGGTGGGAACGCGCCTGCGGAGAGGCACCGCCCCTCATTGGCGCGGCTCTTCCAGGCTTGGCAGCAGGCTACCCTCGCCCTCCTCGTCGCTGCGCTCGCGAGCGCCGGGATGCTCCTCGATGAGCGGCCCCGGCGTGCGGGCGGCACGCGCCGCCTCGGCACGGCGGGTCTGCGGCCGGGCTACCTCCTCCGTGCGCTGGTTGAGCACGCGCAGCGGGGGGGCCATGCCCTTCCGGTCCGTCCCGAAATAGACGGTGTGGTGCGGGTACGGAATCTCGATGCCGCGCGCCTCGAAGGCGGCCTTGATGCGGCGGTAAAACTCGCGTTTGACGTTCCACTGGCCGAGCGGGCGCGTCTTGAAGCGGCCGCGCAGCCAGACATGGGACTGCTCCAGCCCCTCGACGCCCACGACCTCAAACGGCTCGACGATGGTCTCGGCGAGCGGGCCGCGTGCCGCCATGTCAGCGGCCACCTCGGCCATCAGCGCCAGCGCATCGTCGATGCTCTCGCGATAGGCGATGCGCACATCCACCACCGCATAGGCGAAGTCCTTCGACATATTCTTGATGGTCTGCACCTCGCCGAACGGAATCGAATGCACATTGCCGTCGAAGTCCCGCATGTGGACGGTGCGGATCGAGATCTTCTCCACCAGCCCGGCATGGGCGCCGACCTCCACCACATCGCCGACGGAGATCGTGTCCTCCATGAGAATGAAGATGCCGGTGATGACATCCTTCACCAGCGTCTGCGCACCGAAGCCGATGGCAAGGCCGAGCACGCCGGCACCGGCCAGGAGCGGGGCGATGTTGACGCCGAGCTCGGAGAGCAGGATCAGCCCGCCCAGCGTCAGCAGTACGACACGGAAGGCATTCAGCAGGAAGGGCAGCAGCGTCTTCAGCCGGGTCGAGGCGGGATTTCCCGCCCGCATGCGCTCGGCGAAGGCATTGGCCAGTTCCCAGGCAACGAGGCCGACGAGCAGCACGACGCCGATCGAAATGAACCGGCCGACCATGCCCTGCCCACGTTCGGAGGCGAGCCATTCGAAAGGCCGCGCGCCCCAGATCTCCAGCAGCACGAGAAGTGTGACGACGGTCACCACCGCCTTCACCGTGCTGCGAAGGGCCGGCAAATAGCGGTTGGCGCGCCTCTCCAGCAGCGGGTAGCGAGCATGCAGATCGCGGTTGAGCGCGAACACCCGGTCGAAGCCACGCATCGCGATGCCCAGCGCCACAGTGGCGAGCAGAATGGTGAGGATCGACAGCAGCGTCACGCGGGCAAGGAAGGCAAAGCCGCCGGCCACATCCATCACCCAGACCAGATAGGCGGCGACGACATAGCCGATGACCAGCACATGCCAGAAATCAGCCAACCCATCGCGCAGCCGCGCCGCCCGTCCGTGCCGCGCCCCAATGCGGCGCAGCCGGACCGCGACGCCCTGGCGGACCTGCAGGGTAAAGACCACGCACATGCCGGCCACGAACAGGCCGAGCAGATTGCCGAGCGCCTGATAGGCCGCCAGCGACAGGCCGAGAAGCCAGGCCGCTCGCAGCAGGAAATAGCCATAGACGATGGTGTGGGTGAAGCGCCGAGCCCAGAGATAGCCATAGGCGGCGTTCTCGTGCCCCATCGGGACGAGGCGCATCTGCGGCGCGTCCGGCGAGAAGACGGCGCGAGCACCCGCCAATATGAGGCGCGCCAGCACATTGGCGTTGATGACGGTGACGACGGCCAGACGGACGATGAAGGCGAGGTCGACCAGTGCGAGCACGCCATACGCCGCTGCCGCGAAGGCGGCGATGGGCAGGATATCCAGCACCGTGCGCACGGCGAGAAGCAATGCGCGCACCGCCCACGAGCGGGCGGGACGGGCATTCACCGCGTGGCGCAGATGCGCGAGGAGACGCTTGACCAGATATTCGGACAGCAAGGCCGCGGCGAGGACGGCGATCACTGTCGTCACCGCCCATCCGACCCGCTCCAGCACAAAGGGATCGGACAGTTCTTGCCACACCTCGCTCGCATAAGTCGGCAGGCGCTCCCACTCGCCGACGAGGCCAAGCACGGTGCCCGAGAAGGCGCCGAGCGTCTCCGTCGCACCCGCCAACCAATCTTCGCGCGCAGGCGCCTCCTCAGTGGTGCCGACAAGGGCACGCAAACGGCTGATGAAGGCATCGCGTGCCGTCGCGTCCTCCAGCGTTTCCAGCAGCGCACGCACATCGTCGCGCGTATCTGGTGCGGGTGTGATGGATGAAGCGGAGGGGGAGAGCGGTGGGGTCTGGGCCGCGAGCGGGCTGGAACCGGCAAAGCAGAGGATGAGCAGCAGGATGCTGAACAACGCGCGCGGCGGCATGAGCGAATCCGTCGTTCGCGGCCCGGGACAGCATCGACCGGGCGCGCAGGGGTATGGGCTGAGTTGAGGTCGACCACGGGCCAACGCCACGTCGGCGGGATGGTTCCGACGGCGGCTCTCGCGCGGCAAGGTCTCTTCGGTGCTCAGGCGCCCGTCAGAGTCTCGGTCAGCGGCGCGGCGGGGAGGGTCAGGGGCAGTGCAAGCCGGATGGAGGTGCCGGCGGCGTCGCTGGTGATTTCCAATTTCGCGCCACACATCGCCGCGCGGGTGCGCATATTGGCGAGGCCCCTGCCCTGCCGGGACGGCGTCGGCGCACCAAGCCGGGTCGCCAGCCCACGGCCATTGTCGCTGACGCGGATCCACCCGCCGCCGACCGCCGGGACAGCATGGTCATCGGGCTCAGTGCCGCTGCCGAGCCGCACCAGCACCCGCGTCGCGCCGGAATGCCGGGCGGCGTTGGTGATCGCCTCGTCGAGGATGCGCACGATCTGGATAACGTGCCAGGGGCGCAGTTCCGGGTGAATCGGCAGCCCCTGCTGCTCTGCCTGCCAGTCGAGGCGGATGCCGTGCGAGCGGAGCTGCGCCTGCGCGCGCTCGCGCCAGCTTCCCAGCGCCAGCAGGAGATCCCCGCCCATATCGTCCATGGCTTCGATGACGAGGCGCAATTCCCGCAGCGCCGCACGCGCCGCCTGATTGATGCGCTCACCCTCGGCACCGCGCTCGCTCAGGGCCACGATGCTCATCAACTGACCGCCGAGACCGTCATGCAGGTCGCGCATCAGCCGGGCCCGTTCGGCGGCGAGGGCGATAGCGCGCGAGCGCTCCTCCTCGCGGGCGAAGCTGGCGCGCACCTTTTCTTCCGCCTCGTGCACCAGTTCAACCATGCGGTGGGCGAAATTGTCCACCTCGTTCAGCGCGTGGGCGAAGCGCCAGGTGAGACCGGCGCCGATGGTGACCAGCAGGAAGGAATAGGAATTGCGCGCGAGGAAGATGCGCCCATGGTGGATGACGTCGGCCGCCACCAGCATGTCATAGATCCAGGCGGCGAGCACGACGGTGAGCGCGCAGCTCAAGCTCAGGCTCACCACATCGCCTTGCCGCAGTGCGCGCTGCGCCACCACGCCGAGGCAGAGACACACCATGATGCCGCCCGCGGGGACGCCAAACAGCGCATAGACCCAGCGCAGCAGCCACGGATCGCCGAAGATGGCACAGCCGACCACCGTAACCGCGGGAAGAAAGAGGATGGGCGTCCAGAGCGGCACGCGCCCGCGAAAGAACAGGCTGACGAAGACGAACATCAGCGCCGTCTCGAGCGGCGTGGTGGCTCCCAGCAGCACGGCAAGGCTGGACTGCGGCCCGCCGGCCAGCGGCGTGGTGGTGAGCCCTTGCACAACGCCGAGCACCATGGCGATGGCGAGCACGCCATAGGCCACATCATGCCGACGGTTGAGCCACATGATGGCGAGAATCACCGCGAGGATGCCCTGCCACGCCTTGAAGATCAGCGGCAGCGTCGTGAAGAGGAAGCTGCGCGTGCGGAAGGCCGGCCGCAGCTCGCTGCTCGGACCGACGAACACGCAATCCAAATAGCCGCGCAGTGGTCCCCAGACGAAGAGCCGCAACGACAGTGTGTTATCGCCCGCCCGCAGGGTGGCGCTCGGGATCACCGCCATCACCGCAATGTTGTTCAGGTGGCGGTTCGCCTCGGGATCGAGCCGCGTGTCCAGCACGACCTGACCATTGATCGAGACCTCCACGGCATTGCCGAAACGCGGCAGCATCAGCGACCAGGGCGTGGCGGCGGCGTCGGGCCAGTACTGGAACGTCGCCGTGAACACCGGCGGGTCGGCCATAGTGAAGGTGGAGGGGAGCGAATAAGGAAGCTGCACCTCCTGCGCATGCCCGTCCTGAACGAGCGTCGCGCTGGTAATCGCGTAGTCGGTCGGCGGCGTTGGTGGCGAGAGGGTGAACAGCCCCAGGCAGGCGGCCAGCGTCAGAAGCTGCAGCAGAAGGAAAACGCCAGCGCGGCGCCTCGGCCCGGCGATGCTCACGCCCGGCTCGACAGCTAGCGCCACCGGATCAGTCACAGCCGTATCAGCCCCTGCTGCACGGCCTCGAACACGGCTTCGCCGCGCGTGTTCACCTCAAGCTTGCGATAGATGCTCTTGATGTGACCGGGCACGGTCTGGCGCGACAGGCCCAGATGCTCGGCGATATCGGCATAGCTGAAACCCTTGGCGATGCCCCAGAGAATGTCGATCTCGCGCGCAGTCAGCCGGGCGGTGTTGAGCGTCGGCCGGCGCTCGACCTCCGGGCCTGGCTGGAGGCTGGCCTGTGTGCGGCGCACGATGTAGCGGGCGATGGAGGCCGAGATGGGCGAATGGCCCAGCGCCAGCTCGCGCACCGTGGCGGCGACATCGGTCTGGAAGGCATCCTTGAGCAGATAGCCCGTCGCGCCGGCGGTGATCGCGGCGATCACGCTCTCCTCGTCACCGAGAATGGAGATGACCATGATGTCGGTGCCCGGCGAGTCCCGCCGCACGCGGCGGATGAGCTCGATTCCATGCCCGTCCGGCAACTGCAGGTCGGTCAGAAGGATACGCGGCATGCCCTCGTCGAGCTTCGCCAGCGCGTCGGTGAGATTGGCGACGCTGGTCACGGCAAAGTCACTGGCGGCAGCCAAAGCGTCGCTCAGGCGTTCGCGCGTCGGCGCGTCGTCCTCGACGAGAAGGATGTCGATCAGACCTTCGAGCGGCAGCCGCTCGGCCCTTGGCTCCATATCACGTCCCGCAATGGTGGAAAGCCCGGATCGGGCCGCGCCCGCAAACGGGCCACACGATCATGGAAGAGTCGCTGCCCCACGTCCATCATCGGTTGCTTTGTACCGCGACGTTCGTGGCCGGCTGCACCCGTGGGCCGGGCATGTTAGGTGATTTTCGCCATCCATTTTCCGGAACCCGAGCGCATGGGCAGCCTTCCGTCCAATCCCTATGACTGGCCGCATGGCGGCGACCTTACCCCGGCGACCACCGCGCTGATCATCATCGATATGCAGCGCGATTTCTGCGACCCGGCGGGCTATGTGGGGGCCATGGGCTATGACGTTACGCCCGCCGCCGCGCTCATCCCGCGTATCGTCGCCCTGCGCGCGGCCGTGCGGGCCTTTGGCGGCTTTGTGATCTACACCCGCGAAGGCCACAGGCCCGACCTGTCCGACCTGCTGCCGCAGAAGCGCTTCCGCTCCCGTCTTGCCGGCGCCGAGATCGGGGCTCCCGGCCCGCTCGGGCGTCTGCTCGTGCGTGGCGAACCCGGATGGGACATCGTGCCGGAGCTGGCGCCGGCGCCCGGCGAGCCGGTGGTGGACAAGCCCGGCTTCGGCGCCTTCTACGCCACCGACCTGGAGCGCCTGCTGGTGACGCGCGGCATCCGCCACCTCATCATCTGCGGCGTGACAACGGATGTGTGCGTGCATTCGACCCTGCGCGAAGCGACCGATCGCGGCTTCGAGCCACTGCTGATTGCCGATTGCTGTGCCGCAACGGTCGAGGCCAACCACCGCGCGGCCATTGACACGGTCCGCAGTGAAGGCGGCATTTTCGGTGCCGTCTCGGACTACCGTTCGGTGATTGAGGCACTGACATTCTTCGCCTGAACCAGACCTGCCCGTCGGCGCAAGCCTGGGACCAGCCTGTCGCGGTTCCATCCGGTCAACTCACCATGATTGGCCGGAACCATGCGCATCTCCATCAAGACGACACTTCTGACGCTCTTCGGCATACTGAGCGTGATACTGGCCGCGCTCTGCTTTGAATCCTTGAACACCTCCTACCGCACGCTGGGGGCCGCGCGCGAGGTGAGCGCGCTGGCGCAGATCGACCGTAATCTGTTCGAAGGGCTCGCCAATTTCCGTTTCGAGCGCGGCGAGATGAACACCGCCCTCACCCTTGCGCCGGCCGAGAATGGCCGCAGCATCGCCAAGGGCATGGAGCGCCGCGCCCGCGTGACTCCGGCAGTCGACGCGGCGATCGAGGGACTCGTCGGTCAGGCCGCCGATCCCGCTTTCAGCGAACTTGGTGCCTCCCTCAAGGCGCAGTTCGACAAGGTGAAGGCACTGCGCGCCGAGGTCGATGCGCAGATCAAGTTGCCGCTTGATGGCCGGGACAAGACGCTCGGGCCGAAGTGGATGGACGAGGGCGGCAAGCTGCTCGCCACACTCGACAAGACATCGACCGACATCGAGAGCCACATCCGCTCGCTGGACCCGGCGCTGTCGCAGCTCATCCTTGCCCGCGCCATGGCCTGGACCACCCGGAACCATGCCGGGATGAGCACGCTGCTGTTCAACGCCGCGCTGGCGCAGAAGCGCACCTTCTCCGCCGAGGATGTACGTAACCTTACCGTCAACGACGCCAAGGCCGATCTCGCCTGGGCGGCGGTCCGCGACATCGCAGCGGCGCCCAACGCGCCGGAAAGCCTGAAGCAGGCGGTTGACGCGGCACAGGCGAGCTACTTCACTGGCCGTTTCCGCACGCTGCGCGACGGGCTGGTGGCTCGCCTCAGCAGCGGCCAGCCGGCCGATGTCGAGCTCACCACCTGGCGTGAGGCGGTCGAGATTGGTTTGAACGACATTGCCGCCATTGCCGGCATCGCTCTCGACAACCTTGCCAGCACGGCGCAGGCGACCGAGGCACGCGCCGAGAGCCGTGTCGTGCTCTACGGCATCGTGCTGGTGGTTTCCCTCGGCCTCGCGCTTGTCGGCCTGCTCGTGGTCGCCCGCCGGATCGTCGCGCCGATCTCCCGCCTGACCCGGACCATGGGCGAACTCGCCAGCGGCAATCTCGCCGCCGAGGTGCCTGGCATCGGCCGTCAGGACGAGATCGGCTCCATGGCGCGCGCGCTGCTGGTGTTCAAGGACAGCCTGCTGCGCAACGCCCGTATGGAGGAGGAGGCGCAGGAGAACCGCCGCACGGCCGAACTCCAGCGCCGCCAGGCCATGATGGAGCTCGCCACCCGGTTCGAGGCGAGTGTCGGCGGCATCGTCGCCCAGGTCAGCACGGCCTCCGAGACCCTGCATCGCACCGCGCGGCAGATGTCCTCGGCCGCCGACCAGACCTCCTCGCAGTCCACCGCGGTTGCGGCGGCGGCGGAGGAGGCCTCGACCAATGTCATCATCGTCGCTTCCTCGGCCGAGGAACTCGGCGCCTCGGTTGACGAGATTTCCCGGCAGGTCGAGCAGTCCGCCGCCATGTCCGCCAGCGCAGTCAAGGAAGCGGAGAAGACCGGCGCCGTGATGCAGGAGCTCTCACAGGGCGCCGCGCGCATCGGCGACGTGCTGGAACTGATCAACGCCATCGCCGCCCAGACCAACCTTCTCGCCCTCAACGCCACCATCGAGGCGGCACGCGCCGGCGAGGCGGGTCGCGGCTTCGCGGTGGTCGCCGCCGAGGTGAAGAACCTCGCCGACCAGACCGCCAAGGCGACCGACGAGATCGCGAGCCAGATCCGCGCCATCCAGAGCACCACCAAGGACGCGGTCGGCGTGATCCTCGGCGTCGGCCAGCAGATCCGGCAGATGAGCGACGTCGCCGCGAGCATCGCCACGGCGGTGGAGGAACAGGGCATGGCGACGCGCGAGATCGTGCGCAACGTCGACCAGGCCGCCGGCGGCACCAACTCGGTGAGCAGCCACATCACCGACGTCGCCAACACCGCGAAGCAGACCGGCGCGGCGGCAGGCGAGGTGCTCTCTGCGTCCTCCGCGCTGAACGAGCAGGCCCGCCAGCTCCAGAGCGAGTTGCAGCGCTTCCTCGATACGGTGCGGGCGGCCTGAGCGAACCGCTTCCGTTGGGATGAGGCACCCCCAACATGGGCCTATGCCGGCCGGCTCCGCGTGAGCCGGCCGATGGCGAAGAGAGCCAGCACCGCGCCGGACCCTATGAGGCTGGTGATGACAATGGCGAACACCGTCCCCATCACTTCCATCATCACGGCAAAGGCGAAGGGTGCGGCGGCGCCGACGATCAGGCGGATGGCCGTCACCTCGCCTTGACGGGCGCCGAAGCCGGCCGCGCCGAACAACTCCAGCGGCAGCGTCCCGCCGACGATGCTGTACAGCCCATTGCCCATGCCGAACAGCAGGGCAAAGGCCACAGCGCCGATGAAGGAGGGGGCGGTGGTCACGAGCAGCAACAGCGACGCCGGCAGCAATCCGGCCGATATCATGGCCAGCGCGAATTGCGGCAGGTCGCGGCCCAGCATCATGTTGACCAGCCGGCTCGCGACCTGCGCCGGGCCGAACAATGTTCCGGCCAGCACGGCCAAGGTTCCGATGCCGAGCCCCCCGAGCATCGGCACCATGTGCACCAACACAGCCGAACTGACGAAGCTCTGCAACGCGAAGGCGAGGGCCATCAGCACGAAACCCTGCCTGCGCCACGCCTCCGGCAAGCGCCCGCGGGCCAATGGCCGCGCCACCCCCGCTGGTGCACCCTCCTCCCCCGCAATGGCCCGCGACGGGCGCGCCAGCCAAAGATGGATCGGCAGGGCGATCAGTAGATGGCCGAGCGCAAAGAGAAGATACACCTGCCGCCAGTCCAGAGCGTGCTCCAGCCAGACGGTGAGCGGCCAGAACAGAGTCGAGGCAAAGCCGGCAATCAGCGTGAGATAGACAATGCTGCGCTGGGCCCCGGCGCCGTGCCGCTGGCTCAGCAACGGGAAGGCGGCGCCGTACTGCACCAGAGTGGATGCCATCTCCATTGCGATAAGCGCGAGGGCGAAGACCGGACCGGAGGGCGCCAGCGCACCCGCGACAAGGGTCAGCGCTGCCGCCACCGATCCGACCGCCATCAGCCGGGCGGCACCGCAACGATCAATCGCCCGCCCCACAAAGGGCGCGACCAGACCGCCGCTCAGCAGAGCGAGCGAGAGGGCGCCATAGAGCCACTCCATCGGCCAGCCGAACCCCTGCGCCATCGACGGCGCCAGCAGACTGAAGCTGTAATAGAGCGTGCCGTAGCCGATGATCTGGGACACGCCCAGCGCGGCGATCTCCAGCCGGGGACGCATGCTCAGATCGACGCCAGCCCGGTGCGGGCAGCGAGCGCCTCCGCCGCCTCCTTGCGCTCGCTGTAGCGGTCGGTGAGATGGCCCGACACATCGCGGGTCAGCAGGGTGAACTTCACCAGTTCCTCCATCACGTCGACCACCCGGTCGTAATAGGGGGACGGACGCATCCGGCCGGACTCATCGAACTCCTCATAAGCCTTCGCGACCGAGGACTGATTGGGGATGGTGACCATCCGCATCCACCGGCCGAGCACGCGCATCTGGTTGACCGCGTTGAAGCTTTGCGACCCGCCGCTGACCTGCATCACCGCCAGCGTGCGCCCCTGCGTCGGGCGGACAGCCCCCTCGGCGAGCGGTATCCAGTCAATCTGCGCTTTCATGACCGCCGTCATGGCGCCGTGACGTTCGGGACTCACCCACACCTGGCCTTCCGACCAGAGCGACAGCGCCCGCAATTCCTGCACCTTGGGATGATCGGCCGGGACGCCATCGGGCAGCGGCAGGCCATGAGGATCGAACACCCGCGTCTCCGCGCCGAAATGGCGAAGCAGGCGTTCGGCCTCCAGCGTCAGAAAGCGGCTGTAGGAGCGCTTCCGCAGCGAGCCGTAGAGCAGGAGGATGCGCGGCGGATGGTTGGACGGGGTTGTCGTCAGCGCCTGCAGGGTCGGCGCAATGACATGGGCGTCGACAAGGTTCGGCAGATCCTGCGCCATCAGCGCGGCTCCTGCCGCGACGCGGCCCGGACGGCCGAACCGCGCTCGTACCAGCCCTTGGAGCGGTTGACGATATAGACCACCGACAGCATCACCGGCACCTCGATCAGCACGCCAACCACGGTCGCCAGCGCAGCGCCGGACTGGAAGCCGAACAGGCTGATCGCCGCCGCTACGGCCAGCTCGAAAAAGTTGGAGGCCCCGATCAGGGCGGAGGGGCCGGCGACGCAATGCTGCTCGCCGCTGATCCGGTTGAGCAGATAGGCGAGGCCCGAATTGAAATAGACCTGGATGAGGATCGGCACGGCCAGCAGGGCGATCACCATAGGCTGGGCGATGATCTGTTCGCCCTGGAAGGCGAACAGCAGCACCAGCGTGGCGAGCAGCGAGACCAACGAAGCCGGGCCGAGGCGCGCCAGTACCCGGTCGAGAGCGGCCGGGCCTCCCGTCGCCAGGAGACGCCGGCGGAGCATCTGGGCCACGATCACCGGCACCACGATGTAGAGCGCCACCGAGAGCACCAGCGTTCCCCAGGGCACCGTGATGGCAGAGAGTCCCAGCAGCAGCGCGACGATGGGTGCGAAGGCGACCACCATGATGGCGTCGTTCAACGCCACCTGGCTGAGCGTGAAATGCGGCTCGCCCTTGGTCAGGTTCGACCAGACGAACACCATGGCCGTGCAGGGCGCGGCAGCGAGAATGATCAACCCGGCGATGTAGCTGTCGATCTGGTCCGCGGGCAGCATGGGGCGAAACAGCCAACCGATGAACAGCCAGCCCAGCAGCGCCATGGAGAACGGCTTCACCGCCCAGTTGACGAACAGCGTCACGCCGATGCCGCGCCAGTGGCGGCTGACCTCTCCCAGCGCGGCAAAGTCGATCTTCAGCAGCATGGGGATGATCATCAGCCAGATCAGCACCGCCACCGGCAGGTTCACATTGGCGATCTCCGCGGCGCCGATCGCGTGGAACAGCCCGGGCAGAAAATGGCCGAGAGCCACGCCCGCGACGATGCAGGCCGCCACCCAGAGGGTGAGATAGCGTTCAAAGGTGGACATGACGGCCTCTAGAGCGCGATGGAGCGAGAGAGCAGCCGCGCTGAAGCCGGGCAGAGACCGGCAGCCTGCGGGGTAGCGGCGATAGCGGGCGGCGCGGCCTCACGCGGCAACGCCTTGAAACCATTCGTCTCAAACCAGCCGGCAGCCCCCTCGGTGAGCACCCAGGCCTTGCGGGCGCCGAGATCAAAGGCGCGGGACAGCAGCAGAAGGACCATGTTGCGACCGAGGCCCTGCCCGCGCTCGCTGTCCTTCACAAGCAGCGAGCGCAGCAACACGTCGGCTCCATACGGCTCGAAGCCGCCATAGCCGACGAGGCGTCCGCCCAGCGTGCGGAAGCTGAAGAAGCGGCCGGGGCTGGCGGGCAGATCCTGCGTCGGCAGCCCGGCGTCGCGCAGGGCCTTGGCAAGCCGCGGCTCCGCCGCGGCCACCTGCTCGTCGCGCAGGAACAACGTGCCGTCATCCTTGGCTATGTCAGCGTTGGGCGCGACGGGGAGCACATCCAGCACGGTCTCGGACGGGCGGCACAGCTTGACGCCAAGTAGCGAGACCACGAGGGGCCGGTTGATCAGGATCGGATGCGCCATCATCGCATCGATGAGCGCGGCGTCGGACAGGGCGGGATCGCCGAGCCGCAGTTCGGCGAAGGGGGTGCCCTTCTCGCGCAGCGCCGCGCGCACGGGCTTCCCCGTCCGCGCGAGCAACTGCTCCAGCAGCGCCCGCGAGGGCGGCGACTTCAGATATTCGACCACATGCGGCTCGATGCCGGCATGGCGGATCAGGGCCAGCGCGTTGCGCGAGGTGCCGCAATCGGGGTTGTGATAGATGACGACATCCATGGAACCGCTCATGCTGCGCTCGTGCGCGAGCCGGTCGCGCCGGAGAGACGGCCGATCTCGGTAAGCCGCGCCTGCAGCGAGACCTTGTCGAGCATGGCCACCGGCAGCGCCGCGAACGCATCGACCCGGTTCTTCATGTAGCGAAACGCCGTGACGAAGGCGGCGAGCTTCTGCACATCGGTGCCATCGACCGCGGCGGGGTCTTCGATTCCCCAATGGGCCGTGACCGGATGACCCGGCCAGACTGGGCAAGCTTCGCCGGCCGCGTTGTCACAGACCGTGAAGACGAAATCCATCACCGGGGCGTCAGGCGCGGCAAACTCCGCCCAGCTCTTCGAGCGCAACCCGTCGGTCGGATAGTCGTAGCTGCGCAGCACCTCAAGGGCGAAGGGGTTCACCGCGCCCTTGGGCTGGCTGCCGGCCGAGAAGGCGCGGAAGCGCCCCGCACCATCCTTCGCGAGAATGCTCTCGGCCAGGATCGAGCGCGCCGAATTGCCGGTGCACAGAAACAGGACATTGAAAACACGAGGAGACGTGGCGGCTTCAGCCATGGGTGGCGCCTTTCGCGGGCTCGCAGCAGGTGACGGTGGAGAGGGCAGCGACCGCCGGCTGGCACACTTGCGGATGGCCGCCGCAGCAGTCGCGCATGAGGAAGTCGACGAGATCGGCCAGCGCCGGGAAGGCGGCGCTGTAGAGGATGGAGCGGCCCTCCCGTCGCGACGCGACAAGCCCGGCCTGTTCAAGCTGCCCGAGATGGAAGGACATGCGCGAGGAGGATGCCCCGCCCATCGCCTCGCCAATCACGCCAGCGGCGAGGCCCTCCGGGCCGGCGGTCACCAAGAGACGCACGATGCGCAGGCGGGTTTCCTGCGCCAGCGCCCCGAAGGCGGCGATGGCCCGCTCCTCCTCGGCCGAGGCTTCCATGACAACACCTCAATATCTCAATAGATGTTGAGACATTAAACACGGAACGGCGCCGGTTTCAAGCCATCGCGTCGCGGCGTTGATCGGCCGCCCGGCGGCAATTCGCGCCAAAGCCCTTCCTTCGCGGCACCAACAGGCCCATATAGGAAGGGCTTGCCATGTCGGCGGGCCCTTTGAATTGGCAGTTGCCCCGCGCGGCTGCATGAGATGGGATAGGAATTGCAGGTTCTCGTACGCGACAACAATGTCGACCAAGCCCTGAGAGTTCTCAAAAAGAAGATGCAGCGCGAAGGCGTGTTCCGGGAAATGAAAGCCCGCCGCGCCTATGAGAAGCCGTCCGAGCGCCGCAACCGTGAAGACGCCGAAGCGGTGCGCCGCGCCCGTAAGGCGGCCCGCAAGCAGGCAGTGCGTGACGGCCTGATCGCAGCTCCCAAGAAGAAGCCGCTGAACCCGCGCGCACCGCGCCCGGCTGCCCCCTCCGAGGCAAAATAAAGTGGCGTCGGGGTTGTAATAGTGCTTGCAACCCTGTACTGTATCTGCATCGATCTTGGACGTTGAACTTTGTTTTGCGCAGCTTTGCGCGTCGGCGAACTTCCTCTCAAATCGATGCCAGCGTAACGTCTGCGGCCGCGCAGACGAGAAAATATCTATGTCGACTGAAAGGAATTCGTCATGGCGACAGGTACTGTGAAGTGGTTCAACGGCCAGAAGGGCTATGGTTTCATCCAGCCGGATAACGGCGGCCCGGATGTGTTCGTTCATATTTCGGCGGTCGAGCGCGCTGGCATGTCCAGCCTGAACGAAGGCCAGAAGATCTCCTTCGAAGTGCTGGCTGATCGCCGCACGGGCAAGCAGTCGGCCGGCAACCTCCAGGCCGCGTGATCTTTCGTCCCGCGCCTGGTTTTACCGGCGGGCCACCATGCTTCGAAAAGGCCGGGGCTCACCCGGCCTTTTCTGTTTTTGAAGGGAACGAGGGATGACCAAGCCGACCCGCGATACCCCGTTCAAGCCCACATTGTCGCGCACTGAAAGCAAGGCCGAGGCTGTCTCGCGCATCGCCATGTCGATGATCGAGCAGGAGACCGCGCAGCGCGAAGCCAAGACCGAACGCCTCAAGCTGGCCCGCCTCGAACGCGAGGCTGCAGAGGCCACGACACGCCAGATCGCCAGCGAAGCCGCCAAGACGGCACCCGCCGCCGCGAAAGCGCCCCGCGTCCGCGTCAAGCTGGCCTCCAAAGCCGCGACGCAGGCCACCGCGACCACCCGCAGCGCCGGCTGAACCGCCCGCGGTTCGGATCGCCGCGGCGCATGTCGAGTCCACCCTCCCTGATCCACGCCGTGCCGACGTGCCGAACTGTCGCCAGCCAAGGCGGCCAAGGAGGAGCCCGTGCCGGTACAACTTTGCCCGCCCATCAGCTCGCAGACCGAGCTTCACACGCCGCTCGCCCGCCCTGTGCTGGTGGCCGGCGAGCCCCCGCGCGCCTTCGTGACCATTCTGGACGCGCTCGCCAGCCTGAACGACCATGTGCCGGGAAGCTCGGCGGAGGTCGACGATGTCATCGACACATTGATGCGGGCCGCGCAAAGCCAGGATCCGGCGCTGCTCGCCCGAGCGACCGACCGCTTCGAGAGCACGTTGCGCAAATGCTACGCTGCGCCCGATCTCATGAACGAAAGCCCCTGAACGGCCCCGCCATCCCGTGAACCGCACGCGGGGCGAGAGCGTTGCGCTCTCGGGTTTTTTGTCTCGGCGCGTTTTCTTCACGCGACCCGGAATCCATTTCGTTCGAAAATGCTTGAGGGCCCCGCGCCTCCCAGCCGCGCCACTCATCCCACGACCGCGTTCCCGCGCACTGCGCTGTCCCGCCGCCTCACTTGCGACGCAGCGCATCCATCAGCGCGGCACCGAAAGCTCCCTGCGGTTCGCGCGGCGTCTCGGCGCGACGCGGCGCGCCCGTGGTGGGACGCGCGGCAGCCGCCTTGTCGCGCACGGGCTCGCGGGCACTCTCGCGCCCGCCCGCGGCACCCGGCGCCGCGTCCTTGCGCAGGGAAAGGCTGATGCGCTTGCGCTTGAGGTCGACCTCGAGCACCCGCACCTTCACCACATCGCCGACCTTCACCACCTCGTGGGCGTCCTTGACGAAGCGGTCGGCGAGCTGGGAGACATGCACCAGCCCGTCCTGATGCACGCCGATATCGACGAAGGCACCGAAGGCCGCGACATTGGTCACCGTGCCCTCCAGCAACATGCCGGGCTTGAGATCCTTCATGTCGTCGACGCCGTCCGCGAAGGTCGCGGTCTTGAAGGCCGGCCGCGGATCGCGGCCCGGCTTTTCCAGTTCGGCGATGATGTCGCGCACCGTCGGCAGGCCGAAGCGCTCATCCACGAAGCTGCGCGGATCGACTGCCTTCAGTACCGCGCTGTCGCCCATCAGCGTGCGCAGGTCGCGCCCGCAGGCGGCGACGATCTTGCGCGCCACGCCATAGGCCTCCGGGTGAACGGCGGAGGAATCAAGCGGCTCGGCACCATCGCGAATACGCAGGAAGCCGGCGCATTGCTCGAAGGTGCGCGGCCCGAGCCGGGCGACGCTCATGAGTTGCTTGCGGCTGGCGAAGGGACCGTTCGCGTCGCGGTGGGCGACGATAGCTTCCGCCAGCGAGGTGCCAAGACCGGACACGCGGGCCAGCAGCGAGGCGGAGGCGGTGTTGAGGTCGACGCCGACCGCATTCACCGCATCCTCCACCACCGCGTCGAGCGCGCGGGCGAGATGGTACTGGTCGACATCGTGCTGGTACTGCCCGACACCGATGGACTTCGGGTCGATCTTCACCAGCTCGGCCAGCGGATCCTGCAGGCGGCGGGCGATGGACACGGCGCCGCGCAGCGACACATCGAGACCGGGGAACTCGGCGGCGGCCGCCTCGGAGGCGGAATAGACCGAGGCGCCGGCTTCCGACACCACGACCTTGATCGGCTTCACCCCGCCCTCGGGCACGGGCAGCATGGCGAGCAGGTCCGCCACCAGCTTCTCCGTCTCCCGACTACCCGTGCCGTTGCCGATAGCGATGAGCTCGACGCGGTGCTGGCGGATCAGGCTGGCGAGCTCGGCCTGCGTGCCGCGCACATCGTTCTTGGGCGGGAAGGGATAGACGGTGGAGGTGGCGAGCAGCTTGCCGGTGCCGTCGACGATCGCCACCTTCACACCGGTGCGGATGCCGGGATCGAGGCCCATCGTGGCGCGTGAGCCGGCCGGGGCGGCCAGCAGCAGATCCTTGAGATTGCGCGCGAAGACCTCGATCGCCTCGGTCTCGGCACGGGCGCGCAGTTCGCTCATCAGGTCGATCGACAGGCTGAGCGAGAGCTTCACCCGCCAGGTCCAGCCGGCGACCTCCATGAGCCAGGCATCGCCCGGCAAGCGGGAGCCGATCCCGCAGGCGTGGGCGATGATCTGAACCACGGGTTTGATCGGCGCGGGATCGTCGAGATCGACCTCGACGTCGAGCGTCAGCACCTCTTCATTACGCCCGCGCAGCATGGCCAGCGCCCGATGGCTCGGCATGCCCGCCCATTTCTCCGCATGGTCGAAATAGTCGGAGAACTTGGCGCCGGCGTCCTGCTTGCCGTCGACCACGCGGGCGTGGATGACGGCGCGCGCGCGCAGATGGGCGCGCAGGCGGCCCAGCAGCTCGGCATTCTGCGCGAATTGCTCGGAGAGAATGTCGCGCGCGCCCTCCAGCGCCGCCTTCACATCCGGCACCTCCTCGGTGAGGTAGCCGGCCGCGAGTTCGGCAGGCACCAGCGCGCGGTCGGCCAGGATGGCGTCGGCCAGCGGGCCAAGACCGCGCTCGCGGGCGATGTCGGCGCGATTGCGGCGCTTGGGCTTGTAGGGAAGGTAGATGTCCTCCAGCTCCGCCTTGGTGACGGCGCCGGCGATGGCGCCTTGCAGCGCCTCGGTGAGCTTGCCCTGCTGGCGGATCGACTCGGTGATGGCACTGCGGCGGGCTTCCAGCTCGCGCAGATAGACCAGCCGCTCGCCAAGAAGGCGCAGCTGCGTGTCGTCGAGACCGCCCGTCACTTCCTTGCGGTAGCGCGCGATGAAGGGCACCGTCGCGCCCTCGTCGAGCAGCGCGATGGCGGCCAGCGCCTGCTGCGGGCGGGCGCTGATCTCCCCGGCGATCTGCTGGGCGATGCGGGCGGTGACGGCGGTATCGGTCGTGGCGCTCATGCGGTTCCCGGAATCGATGGGACGGGGCCGCGACCATAGTGAGAGCGGCCGGCAAAAGCCAAGGCCGCCCCCATCACAGCATCATCAGGCCAGCCAGAAGATCAGTCCCGACAGGGCAAAACCCATCAACCCGACCAATGTCTGCATCACGGTCCATGTCTTGAAGGTGGTCTTGATGTCCATGTTGAAGAAGCGACCGACCAACCAGAAGCCGGAATCGTTCACATGCGAGAGCATGACCGAGCCGGCGGCGAGCGCGACGACGATGGCGGCGAGATCCGCTCCCTGATAACCCGCCGCCTGCACTGCGGGCTGCACAAGCCCCGCGGCGGTGATGAGCGCGACGGTGGCCGAGCCCTGTGCGACGCGCAGCGCGGTGGCGATGAGAAAGCCCGCGACGAAGATCGGCAGGCCGATATAGGCCATGCCGTCGGCCAGCGCGTCGCCAATGCCGGAAGCCCGGAGCACCCCGCCGAACATGCCACCGGCGCCCGTCACGAGGATGATCGAGCAGACCGGGCCGAGCGCGGAATCCAGCGTGCGCTCGACACTTGACGCATCGCGCCCGCGCCGGGGGCCGAGCACATAGGAGGCGACCAGCACGGCGATCAGCAGCGCTACCGGCGTCGCGCCGATGGTGCGCGCAAGCTGGAACCAGCCGGCGTCGCTGTTCACCCAGCCCTGCGCGCGGGCGAAGTCCAGCCCGGTATTGATGAAGATGAGGACCAGCGGCAGCAGGAGAAGACCGACCACCGTGCCGGAGCTCGGCGGGTTCACCGGCGGCTCCGCCGGCGCGCCGCCGGAGAGGATCTCGGGCACTGGCAGAACCACGCGCTGGCCGATCCAGTGGCCAAACAGCCAGCCGGCGACGATCCAGGTCGGGATGGCGACGGCAAGCCCCACCAGCACCAGCAGCCCGACATCGGCGCCGAGCAGTTCGGCCGCAGCCACGGGGCCGGGATGCGGCGGCACGAAGACGTGCATCACGGAAAAGGCGGTCGCGACGGGAATGCCGTAGAGCAGCAGCCCGCCGCCAAGCCGCCGTGCCACGGTGAACACCACCGGCAGCATCACCACGAGGCCGGCATCGAAGAAAATCGGGAAGCCGAAGATCAGCGAGGCGATGCCGAGCGCCAGCGGCGCGCGCTTCTCGCCGAAACGGTTGACGAGGTCATCGGCAAGCGCCTGCGCACCGCCGGACACCTCGAGCAAGCGCCCCAGCATGGCGCCGAGGCCGACGAGCAGCGCCACCCCGCCCAGTGTCGAGCCGAAGGAGGAGGTGATCGTCGTCAGGATCGCCTGCGGCGGGATGCCGGCCACCACGGCGGTGAGCAGGCTGACCAGGATCAGGGCTACGAAGGCGTGGACGCGGAAGTGGATGATGAGGACAAGGAGGAGGACGATCGCGCCAATGACGATGGCGAGGAGCGGCCCGATGCCGAGCGTCTGCTGGAAATTTTCCACGCGTCAGCCCCCCACCTGCGCGCCGGTCGCGGCGGGATACGCCGCCGCCCGGTCGGTCAGCCCCAGCCCCTCCAGAGCGCGGGCGACGACCTGCTCGGGCGGCACGTCGACGGTGACCTGCACCCCGCGCTCGTCCGCCGCAAGGTCTTCGAGCGTGTCGAACTGGGAATCGAGCAGCGAGGGCGGCATGAAATGGCCGGTGCGGTGGGCCATGCGGTCGGCGACCAGAGCGCGGTCGGCGATCAATTCGACAAAGCGCACATCGGCCTTCGCCCGGCGCAACGTGTCGCGGTAGGCCCGCTTCAGCGCCGAGCAGGTGATGATGACATTGCGCCCGCTTGCCGCCTCGGCGTCGATATAGGCGCGGATCTTCTCCAGCCAGGGCGCGCGGTCCTCGTCGTCGAGCGGAACGCCCTTCGACATCTTGGCGATGTTGGTCGCGGGGTGGAAGGTGTCGCCCTCGGCATAGGGCCAGCCAAGAGCCTCGGCGAGCATCCGGGCGGTGGTGGTTTTGCCGGTGCTCGACGGGCCCATCACGATCAGCGCCAGCGTCGCGCCCGTACCCTCACCCATTTGCTGCATCCTCGGCTCTCCACCTCGACTGTATCCCGAGGTGGAACGCCACGGCGCGCCGCATGGTTCCCCCGCGAGGTAGGCGAGGGCGGGCGCTTTGACAATACAAGGAGACGGTCAGCCCGAGGGCTGCTGGTTGGGATCGTCGCTGCCGACATCCGGCAGCATGCCGGTGCCGGGGGTGGCATCCTCGTTGACGAGGTCCGGCCGGGCGTGCGGCCCGGCGCTGGGCATGTCCGCGTCGTCGGTCTCGACCAGCGCCGCCGCCTGCTGCCAGTGCTCGATCTCGCGGCCGGTCGGGCAGCCCTCCGCGAGCCACAGCTCATGCGCCTTCGCCCTGATCTGCTCGTCGCGCTCACTCATGGTCCGGCTCCTTACCTGTGTGAGGCAAGAACCCGCGAGGCGCCGGCCCGTTCCGCACGGCGACCGCCTACATCACCGCGCCGAGCTGCCAGGGCACGAACTCGTTGCGGCCATAGCCGAGCAGTTCGGATTTCGAGCGCTGGCCGGAGGCGATGGCGAGCACGGCCTCGAAGATCTCGCGGCCCTTGGCCTCGATCGACACGCCGTCGAGCACATCGCCGCAATTGATGTCCATGTCCTCCTCCATCCGGCGGAAGAGGTCGGAATTGGTCGCGAGCTTCACCGAGGGTGTCGGCTTGCAGCCATAGGCCGAGCCGCGCCCGGTGGTGAAACACAGCATGTTCGCCCCGCCGGCCACCTGCCCTGTCGCCGCCACCGGGTCGTAGCCGGGCGTATCCATATAGACGAAGCCCCGGCGGTCGATGCGCTCGGCGTAGCGGTAGACGCCGCGCAGGGTCGAGGTGCCGCCCTTGGCGACCGCGCCGAGCGACTTCTCCAGAATGGTGGTGAGCCCGCCCGCCTTGTTGCCCGGCGAGGGGTTGTTGTTCAGTTCGCCACCGGCGCGGGCGGCGTACTGCGTCCACCACTCGATCAGATCGACGATCTTGCGCCCGACCGCCTCGCTTTCCGCCCGGCGGGTGAGCAGATGCTCGGCGCCGAATATCTCCGGCGTTTCCGAGAGGATCGCCGTGCCGCCATGACGCACCAGCAGATCGACCGCCGCGCCGAGCGCCGGGTTGGCGGTGAGGCCCGAATAACCGTCCGAGCCGCCGCATTGCAGCGCCAGCACCAGCTCGGAGGCCGGCACCGTCTCACGCACGCTGGCATTGGCGTAGGGCAGCATTTCGCGGATCTTGGCGACGCCGGTCTCGATGGACTGGCGCGTGCCGCCATTCTCCTGAATGGTCAGCGTCTGGAAATGCGGTCCCTCGACGATGCCGTACTGCTTCATCATGCGCGGGATCTGGAACACCTCGCAGCCGAGCCCGACCACGAGGATCGAGGCGAAGTTCGGGTGGCTGGCATAGCCCCATTGGGTGCGGGCAAGGATGTCGAACTCCTCGCTCTTGGAAGCCATGCCGCAGCCCGTGCCGTGGGTGAAGGCGACCACGCCGTCAATGTTCGGGTAGTCCGCGAGCACGCCCGAGCGCGTTACCGCGTCGGCGATGAAATCAGCCACCGTCGCCGAGCAGTTCACCGAGGAGAGGATGCCGATATAGTTGCGCGTGCCGACCCGCCCGTCGGCGCGGCGGAAGCCCTGAAAGCTCGCCGGCGCCTCGCCCGGCAGCAGGCCGGTATCGGGCCGGGCCTCGGAGGCGAAGGCATAGTCGCGCTCGAAATCCTGCAGCACGACATTGTGCTCGTGGACCCAGTCCCCCGGGGCGATGTCGGCGCCAGCAAAGCCGATGACCTGGCCGAACTTGCGGATCGCCTCGCCCGCCGCAATGGCGCGCGAGGCCACCTTGTGGCCCTTGGGGATCTGCCGCGCGGCCACGACGCCCGCCGCGACCATGGCGCCGGCCGGCAGGCTGTCGACCGCGATCACGACATTGTCGGCGTCGCCAAGGCGCAGGATGCGGGGAACGGCCATGGGCTCAGACTTCCAATATTGCCTTGATGACGCCCGCCTCGGGCTTCAGCCAGGCGTCGAACAGGACGGGCGCCTCGCTGAGCGGGCCGCGATGGGTGTTCAGCGCCTTGGTCGGCACCTTGCCGGCCTCCATCTGCCGGACGACCTCGGCGAAGTCGTCGGCCTGCGCGTTGCGGCTGGCGAACAGCGTCGCCTCGCGCTTGTGGAATTCAGGGTCGGAAAAGGTGATGTCGGTGCGCACCACGCTGACCAGCACGTAGCGGCCGGCATGGGCGAGAAAGCCGAAACCGCGCTGCATGGCGGCCGCGTTGCCGGTGGCGTCGATCACCACATCGTAGAAGTCGCCGCCGGTCAGCCGCTTGGCTTCCGCCTCGGCGGAGGCGTCGGCGATCAGCATCTGGTCGGCGCCCAGCTCGTTGATGGTGAAGCCGATGCGGTCCTCGCGCAGGTCCATCACCGTCACATGCGCCCCGCGCGCCTTGGCGAAGATGATGGCGGACATGCCGATGGGGCCGGAGCCCACGACCAGCACGCGGTCCTGCCCGGTGATGCCGCCGCGCTTCACGCCATGGGCGCCGATGGCGAGGAACTCGATCATCGCCGCCTCGTCCAGCGAGGCGGAGCCGGCCGGCACGACGTTCTGCACGGGCACGCAGAGGAATTCGGCCATGCCGCCATCGCGGTGCACGCCGAGCACGTTGATGTTCATGCAGGCATTGTTCACGCCCTTGCGGCAGGCATGGCAGGTGCCGCAGGACAGGTACGGCACGATGTAGACATTCTGCCCCTTGGCGAGGCCGCTGCCCGCCGGCGCGCTCTCCACCGTGCCGGAGAGCTCGTGACCCATGACGCGGGGATATTCGAGGAAGGGGTGCTGGCCCTTGTAGATGTGAAAGTCCGTGCCGCAGATGCCCACCCGGCGGATGCGGATCAGCGCCTCGCCCGCCGCCGGCACCGGCTCGGGACGGCTGATGACCGAGAGGCGGCCGGGTTCTTCGCAGATCAGGGCTTTCATGGCGCGGGCTTTCCGGGGCGGGGTCGAAGCGGAGAAAGATGCGGCCCGATGAGAGGCGTGGTGCCGGGATCACCGGGCCGCAGTCGGGAGGCTCGTCAGTTGGTGGCCGGCAGGGTCTGCGGCAGCGGCACGCCGTTGTATTTGAGGTAGATCTCGCGCAGCTTCCCGTTGGCCAGGTCTTGCGCGATCCACTCGTTGAGCGCGACGCGGAGCTTGTCCTCGCCCTTGCGCAGGCCGATGGCGTAGGGGTTGGTCTTCAGCACGAGCTTGGTCTCGAACGGGTCGTTGGGACGGCGCTGGTTCACCGCCGCCATCACCTGCGGCGAGGAGCCCATCACGTCCACCTGGCCGGAGACCAGCGCGGTGATGAGGGTCGCGTCGTCGTCATAGCGGACGATCTCGGCGTTCTTCACCTGCGCGGTGACTTCCTTGTCGTTGGTCGAGCCGCGCGTGGTGCCGATGCGCTTGCCGGCCAGATCCTCGACAGTCTTGATGGCGGCGCCCTTGGGCGCAGCAACGACGATCTGGATCACGCCATAGGCGTCGGAGAAATCGATGACCTTCTTGCGCTCCTCGTTCACCGAGAAGGAGGCCATGACGATGTCGGCCTTGCCGGTCAGCAGGAACGGCACGCGGTTCGGGCTGGTGACCTGCACGATCTCCAGCGGCACGCCGAGATGGGCGGCGAGCAGGCGGGCGCTTTCCACGTCCGAACCGGTCGGCTGCATCTGCGCATCGGCCATGCCGAAGGGCGGGGAGCCAAGGTCGATGGCAACCAGGAGCTTGCCGCGCTTCTTGATGTCGTCAAGCGTGTCGGCCTTGGCGAGGCCCGGCAGGCCGAAGCTGCCGGCGAGGCCGGCAATGGCGGTGGCAGTGAGGAATGCGCGGCGGTTCATGGTGCCCTCCCAGGGACTTGTTGGCGTTAGGCGTTGAGATGGGACCGGCGCCGCCTTGGCGTTGAGGCGCCGGCCGGACGATCAGAGGCCGGAGCCGACGAACTCGGCGAGTTCGGGCGTCTTCGGGCTCTCCAGCATGGAACCGGGCCCGGTCTCCCAGACCTTGCCCTTGTGCATGTAGACGACCTGGCTCGCGACCTTGCGGGCGAAGGCCATCTCATGGGTGACGAGGATCATCGTCATGCCGCCGCGGGCGAGGTCTTCCATGACCTTCAACACCTCGCCGGTGAGCTGGGGATCGAGCGCCGAGGTCACCTCGTCGAACAGCATGAGCTTGGGCTGCATGGCGAGCGAGCGGGCGATGGCGACGCGCTGCTGCTGGCCGCCGGAGAGCTGCTCGGGATAGTGCCCGGCCTTCTCCGCGAGGCCGACGCGGCGCAGCACGTCCTGGGCGAGATCGCGCGCCTCGGCCTTGCCCACCTTCTTCACGCAGCTCGGCGCCAGCATGATGTTCTGCTCGGCGGTGAGGTGCGGGAACAGGTTGTAGCTCTGGAACACGATGCCGACGTCGCGGCGCAGCGAGCGGCGGTCGAGCTTGGGGTCGTGGACGGCATGGCCGCACACGTCGATCGTGCCGTCGTCGATGGTCTCCAGCGCGTTGATGCAGCGCAGGGCCGTCGACTTGCCGGAGCCGGACTGGCCGATCACCGCCGCCACCTCGCCGCGGCCGACCGTGAAGGTCACGCCGTCCAGCACCTTATGGGCGCCGAAGCTCTTGTGAACGTTCTCGAGTTTAACCACGGCCGACATTGAGCTTCCTTTCCAGCCTCCGGCTCCAGGTCGACAGCGGGAAGCAGATCGCGAAGTAGATCGCCGCCACGACCATGAAGACGGTGAAGGGCTCGAAGATCGAGTTGTTGATGAGCTTGCCGGCCTGCGCGAGTTCGACGAACCCGACCACGGAGGCCAGCGAGGTGTTCTTGACGATCTGCACGAGGAAGCCGACCGTCGGGGGCGTGGCGATGCGCATCGCCTGCGGCAGGATCACCCGCGTCATGCGCTGCCAGGGGGTGAGCGCGAGGCACTCGGCCGCCTCCCACTGGGTCTTCGGCACTGATTGCAGGCAGCCGCGCCAGATCTCGGCGAGGAAGCCCGACGCGTAGATGGTGAGGCCGAGCCCCGCCGCGAACAGCGCCGGCACTTCCTGGAAGCCGACAATGGCGATACCGAAATAGATCAGGAACAGCAGGATCAGCAGCGGCGTGCCCTGCACGATCTGGATGTAGCCGATCGCCGCGTAGCGCAGCGCGCGGTTCGGCGAGATGCGCATCAGCGCGACGGTGAAGCCGACCAGACCGCCGCCGATGAAGGCGATGGCGGACAGGCCGAGCGTCCACAGCGCGGCCCAACCGAGGAATTGCAGATGGATGAGGCTGAAACTCGGCATGGATCAGACCCTCACAGCGCCGTGCCGAGCTTGCGCCGGCGCACGAACACCACGAGGCCGAACAGCCCCAGCGCGATGCGCACCACGAAAGACAGAGCGAGATAGATCAGCCCGACCACGATGTAGGTCTCGAAGGACCGGAAGGTGTCGGACTGGATGCGGTTGGCGACGGCGGTGAGTTCCTCCGCCGAAATCTGCGAGGTGATGGAGGAGGCCAGCATCAGCAGCACATACTGGCTGGTCAGCGCCGGATAGACCCGCTCGATCGCCGGGCGGATGATGACGTGCCAGTAAATCTGCGGCCGCGACAGGCCGAGGCAGTCCGCCGCCTCGAGCTGCGACTTGTGCACCGATTCAAGGCCGGCGCGGACGATCTCGCAGGTATAGGCGGCGACGTTCACCACCAGCGCGATCACCGCCGCCATGTTGGCGGACACCCGGATGCCGAGCGTGGCGATGCCGAAATAGACGATGAACACCTGCACCAGCAGCGGCGTGTTGCGGATGATCTCTACATAGCTCGCCACCAGAAAGCGCACCCAGCGCGGCCCGTCCGACCGGCCGATGGCGCAGAGCGTGCCGAGCACGAAGCCGAGCACGGTGGAGACCGCCGAAAGCTGCAGGGTGAGCCAGGCGCCCTGCAGGAATTCCGGCCAATAGGCCCAGAGCGAGCTGAAATCGAACTGATAGGTCATGCCACCTGCTCCGCGCCGTGCCGCGCGACGATGGCCGCGAGCACCGGTGTCGCCGGGGCGCCGGGCTGGCCGGCGATCCAGTCGAGGAAGGCGCCGAGCCGCCGCTCGACCTTCACCGCGTGGTTCTGCGCGATGTCGGCGATGCGGTGATCGAGGAACGGGTTGCGGAAGCGGTCGAGCGTGACGCCGACATAGGCGCGGGCCTCAGCCTCCATGCCCCGCGCGGCAAAGCCGGGGATGACCTCCTGCGCATAAAGCGCATCGAGCCGGGCGCGGATGGCGTCATCGGCGAGGATGGCCCGCACCGTCTCGCCCGGCGCCCGCCCCTCGCGCACCCAGATTTCCGCCAGCACGGTGTGGCCGAGATTGAGGATGTGCAGCTTCAGCCGCTCGAAGGGGTCGAGATCGTCGGTCAGCGTCACGCTGGGATGGCTGAACGGCAGGTCGAGCCCCGCGCGGCGCTCGATGGCCCAGAGCGCATAGGGCTCGGCCACCGCGCCGACCGGCTCGATCGGCTCGGAGACGATGCGGTCGACCAGCGTGTTGGCGAAGACCACCGAGGTCGCGATCCAGTCGCCGAACGCCGCCGGGGCGCCGCTGGCGGCGGCGAGCGCCTGCACGGCGGCGCCGAGCACCTCGCCATTGCGGTTGATGAGTTCGCAGGGCAGCAGGGTGAGCGGTCGCCCTCCCGCCTGCCAGCGGGCATGGAGCAGCGCGGTCAGCTTGCCGGGGAAGGAGACCGGCACAGCGCCCGACAGCAGCGCCGGGCCCTGATCCTCATCGACGATGCGGTAGCCGGCATCGCCCATATTGGAGACGACGATCTCCGCCTCCTGCGCGAAGAGCCGGGTGAGCGCCGGCCAGTCGGCGGCGGCGGACAGGCCCTGATCGACAGCGGTCACCTGCACGGCGCGCTCCACCGGGGCGCCCTCGACCATGCCGCGAATGATCACCGGATAGCCCTCGGGACGGCCAAAGGCGGCGACACGGCCGGCGCGATCGGCCGAGCCGGAGGCCTGCACCACGGTGATCGGGCCGATGTCCTGCCCCTGCTGGCGCGCCTCATGGACGAACAGCGCCACATGGGCCTGCAGGAAACGACTGGTTCCGAATTGAAGGATGCGCCGGGTCACGCGGGCAGCACCCGGCCTCGTCCGCACGGACGGACCGCACTGACATCGACAGGCTGGCAGGCACACGGATTCCGGCTGTCGCCGTTGAGCAACATGATCGCTTCCTCACCCAAGAATGGTTCTTATTGGCCGTCTTTTAAATACAAAAATCCACGCTGGACGCGCGCTGTCAATCTGTTTTTAATGTAAAAAAAACGGCGCGCTTCGCACGACGCCGTTGGGGAGACGCAAAGGGGCCGACCGGGCATGAAGGGAAACTCCGTCTTCAAGAGCAGCTTCAACCGCTGCCTTCGACGCTTGTCGGGGCTGTCGGTGGGCGCCGTCCTGCCGTCAGAAAGCGAGCTGGCGCAGAGGCTTGAGGTCAGCCGCACCACCGTGCGCGCGGTGCTGGCGGCGCTCGACCAGCAGGGCATCGTCAAAGGCCCCGCGGGCCAGCGCAGCCTCGCCCGCCACCCACGCGAGGGCGACTATTTCCCGGACACCCAGACGCTCTCGGCCGGCGCGGCGGTTGAGCGGCACTTCATGCAATGGATCCTGCAGGGCGATTTCCGCGCCGGGCAGTTGCTGAACTCCGCCGAGCTGGCCCGCCAGTTCGGCACCTCGACGACGACGATCCGCGAGCATCTGGCCCGCTTCCAGCATTTCGGCCTGCTGGAGCGTCGCCCGAACAGCGCCTGGCTGTTCAAGGGTGTCACCCCGGCCTTCGCTACGGAAGTCTACGATGTGCGCGAGCTGTTCGAGCTGCGCGCCACCCGCAGCTTCATCGAGCTGCCGGACGATTCCCCGCCCTGGCGCGAACTCGACGCCATCGAGCAGGATCACCACGCCTTGCTCGCCAATATCGACACCGACTATCCGCGCTTTCCCGCGCTGGACGAGCGGCTGCACCGGGTCATCCACGAGACCTCGGAGAACCGCTTCATCATCGATTTCTACGACGTGATCTCGACCCTGTTCCACTACACCTATCAGTGGAACAAGGGCGACGAGAAGCAGCGCAACACGACGGCGCTGCTGGAACATCTCGACTACATCCAGGCGCTGCGCAGCCGCGACCCGCGCGCCATCGACGCGCGCTGCCGCAAGCATCTGCGCACCGCCCGCGCCACCCTTCAGCGTTCCATCAGATTCGGGCCGTTCCCTGATGACGCGCCCGCCGGAGTTGCCCCGTGAGCCAGCTTTTTGTCAGCATCGGCGAATGCATGATCGAACTCGCCGTCACCGCTGAGGGGCTGTACCGGCGCGGTTTCGCCGGCGACACGCTGAACACCGCCTGGGGCGTGCGCGGCCTTTCCGGCCCCGATGTCAGCGTGCGTTACCTCACCTGCGTCGGCGACGACACGCCGTCCGACGAGATGGTCCGTTTCATCGGTGACGCCGGCATCGACACCAGCCATATCGGCCGCGTGCCCGGCCGGCCGGTGGGACTCTACATGATCGCGCTGCAGGGCCATGAGCGCACCTTCACCTATTGGCGCGACACCTCCGCCGCCAAGCTGCTCGCCGCCGATCCTGCGACGTTGCGCGCCGACCTCGCGGGGGCGCGCTGCATCTACTTCTCCGGCATCACACTCGCCATCCTCTCGCCGGAGCACCGCGCGACCCTGTTCGCGGCGCTGGCCGAGGCGCGGGCGGCGGGCGCGATGATCGCCTTCGACGCCAATGTGCGCCCGCGCCTGTGGGCGGGGCCGGACGCTTTGCGGGCCGGCATCGAGGCCGGCTATCGCGCCGCCACCATCGCCCTGCCGACCTTCCCGGACGAAGCGGGCCTGTTCGGCGACGCCACGCCGGGCGACGCCGCCCGCCGCATCGCCGGCTATGGGGTGGAAGAGATCGTGGTGAAGGACGGCGCCGAGCCCTGCACGCTCGTCGCCGGTGGCGAAACGCTGAGCCTTCCGGCGGAGCGCGTCGACCAGCCGCTCGACACCACCGGCGCCGGCGACAGCTTCAACGCCGGCTATATCAGCGCCCGCCTCAAGGGCCACCCGCCAGCCGAGGCCGTCGCGCACGCCCACCGCGTCGCCGCCGCCGTCATCGGCACACGCGGGGCTCTACTGGACATGGCGGCGCTGAGCGCGTTGGCGACCGGTTAACCGGGGCCGACGACGTCCCTCGCCGGCCTTGGTCAGAGGTCAGGCTCGCCTGTCCCGTCGCTCCAGCGGATCCCCGAGCGCCCGCTGGTCAGATCGGCCAGCAGTCGGTCCACGCTGCCGGCTTCCGCCTGCGGCGCCGACACCGCGAGGATCGCGCCGCTGTCGGTGAAGGTCTGAACCGTCAGTTGCACGCCTGTCAGCGCGCCGAGCCGCGCCTGCACCAGCGCCAGGTCGCTGAACCCGCAGATGAGCGTGCCGGTGACGGTCGCGATGAGCGCGACCTTGCCGGCTTCGCGCACGCAGAGCGCCGCCGTCCCGCCATAGGCCCGGATCAGGCCGCCGCTGCCCAGAAGAATGCCGCCGAACCAGCGCGTGACGACGACGGCGACATGATCGAGGTGTTGCCCGTCAATCGCGGCGAGGATCGGCTTGCCGGCGGTCCCACTGGGCTCGCCATCGTCGTTGAAGCGGTAGCTCTGCCCGATGCGCCATGCCCAGCAATTGTGATTGGCCGCCGGGTCCGACTGTGCCGCGATGAACGCCTTCGCTGCCGCCTCGTCCGCCACGGGACTGGCAATCGCGATGAAGCGGCTCTTCTTGATCTCCTGCTGGCAGTGAGCAGGTTCAGCGAGGGTGAAGCGTGCGACCATGGGCTCGTCTACCATGATGGAAGACCGCGATCTCCCCGCCCTGCCCTCCACAAGCAGGAAGCCCGGAGCCGCTGCCGGTCCCGGGCTTCCCATCGCAGATGGCCGGCGTTTCGTGCGTGCCGTCAGGCGGCGCGGCTGGCCGACAGATTGACGTCGCCGCGCACCTCGACCTCGATCTCGAGGATTGACATCGGCGTGCCGCGTTCCAGGCGAACCTTCACATTGTCCTGCTCGCAGGGCACGTGCTTGGCGACCACGGCCAGAATGTCCTCGCGCAGGCGCGAGAGCAGATCGTCGCCGCCCAGCACCTGGCGCTCATGCGACAGCAGGATCTGCAGCCGTTCCCGCGCCTGGGGGGCGCTGCCGTGAGAGAAGAAGCGCTTCCATAAGGTCATGCCGCCCTCCGCAGGAGCTTGCTGAACAGGCCGCCACGCTGCCGGGGCAGTTCCATGGCGACGTCCTCGCCCTTGAGGCGCCGCGCCGCGTCCTGATAGGCGCGGGCCGGCGCGCTGTTCGGGTCATGGATGGAAACCGGAACGCCCATATTGGACGCCTTGAGCACATCATTGCTCTCCGGAACGATGCCGAGCAGCGGCAGCGACAGGATTTCCAGAACGTCCTCGGTCTTCAGCATGTCGCCGCGCGCCGCGCGGACGGGATCGTAGCGCGTCAGCAGCAGGCGTTTGTCCACCGTCTCGCCGCGCTCGGCCTTCAGCGTCTTGGAATCGAGGATGCCGACGATGCGGTCGCTGTCGCGCACCGAGGAGACTTCCGGGTTGGTGACGACGATGGCGATCTCGGCATGGCGCATGGCGAGCGTCGCGCCGCGCTCGATACCGGCCGGGCTGTCGCAGATGACCCAGTCGAAATGCTGCGACAGCAGGCCGATGACCCGGTCGACGCCTTCTTCCGTGAGCGCGTCCTTGTCCCGCGTCTGCGAGGCCGGCAGCAGGAACAGCGAATCCAGCCGCTTGTCCTTGATCAGCGCCTGCGGCAGCCGGGCATCGCCCTGGATGACGTTGACGAAGTCGTAGACGACCCGGCGCTCGGCACCCATGATCAGGTCGAGATTGCGAAGCCCGACGTCGAAATCGACGACGACGACCTTGTCGCCGGTGCGGGCCAGGGCAGCGCCGATGGCGGCGGTCGTCGTCGTTTTACCGACGCCACCCTTTCCCGACGTGACTGTGATGATCTTAGCCATGTCTTGCTTCGCTCCTAAAGCGCTGTAATTCGCAGGGTTTCGTCTTCGGTCGATACGCGGACCGCCTTGCCCCGGAAGGCGTCGTCAATATCCTCGGCGGTGCGGTAGATGCCGTCCACCGCCAGCAGCTCGGCGTCGAGCTTGGTGCAGAAGATCTGCGCCGTGGCGCCGAATGTCGCGCCGGCGATGGCGCGGCCGGCGAGGGTGCCGTAAACATGGATCGAGCCGCCGGCGATGATCTCGGCACCGGCGCCGACCGAGCCGATGATCGTCACATCGCCTTCGAGGCAGACGATGGACTGGCCGGAGCGCACGCGCCGCTCGACCAGCAGGTTGGCCGGCTCGGCGGGCTTGCGCGGCGGCTCCGGGGCGACCGCGACGTCGATCGTCGGCAGCGTGCTGTCGCGCCCGCCGCGCAGGATGGGCGGCATGGCGGCATCCACCAGGCTCGGGCGGACGCCTTCCAGCCCGACCAGCCGGACGCCGCGCGTCGCCAGTTCCCCGATCCAACGCTCGACATCGGCCTTGCTCTGCGCCGTGTCAGCAAGGTCGAGAACGACGGTGCGGCCTTTGAAGAAACCGGGGGAGCGCTGAAGCCACACGTCGAAATCGACCAGCCACGCCTCCAGCGGCACATCGGCCACCAGCGTCATCGCCATGAACGAGCGTCCACGGAAACGGATCGACGGCCCGGTTTGACTGACAGCGTTCACGAAACGAATCTCCCCAACTGAGGGATAGATTCAGTTAATCTAGGTTAACGAGTGGTTAATCAGCTCCGTGATCTCCACCGCCGGAGGGCGCCCGCATCCTCGGCACGGGCGGCACCTGCCGCCGAGGCCAAGCGTCGATCGAGCCTCGTCTCGCACGCCGGATAGAGGTATAACAATACCAATGATCCGGCCAAAGCCTGCAGGCTTCAAGCTCAGCTAAGTTAAACGAATTTCAGGGTTTTTGAGCTTCGGCGAGTCACCTGAAGCGGGAAAATGGTGCCAGGGACGGAGTCGAACCGCCGACACTGCGATTTTCAGGCGCCTGCCGTCTGATATTCATCAGATGCTTACGGCGATTCTTGGCGTCAACCTGAAGGGTACTTTTCAAGCACTTAGCGACGATTTGTCAAACCATGCTTGCCTCCCCCATGCGGCCAAGGGAGTGCGGCAATGACCGATTTTCCCGACCTGATGGGGGCGGTTGCGGGGCGGCTTCTCGGGGAACCTAACCGGGGCATGTCGTCGAAGGACGAACTGCGCTTCGGCACCCATGGCAGCCTGTCGGTCAAGGTGGGCGGTCCGCACAAGGGTACATGGACCGACCATGAGGCCGGAGAAGGCGGCGGCGTGCTCGACCTCATCGCCCGATTGAAGGGCGGCGGGCGCGAGGGCGCGCTGAGTTGGCTGAAGCAGACCTTCCCCGACTTCGCCGGCCGGCCGGAAGCGCCCTCCTCCGGGCGGCGCATCACATCGACCTATCCCTATGTCGACGAAGCCGGAACGCTGCTTTTCGAGGTGGTGCGCTATGAGCCCAAAGAGTTCCGCCAGCGCCGGCCGGACGGCGCCGGCGGGTTCGCGTGGAACCTGCAGGGTGTGCGGCCGGTGCCGTATCATCTGCCGGAGCTGATCGAGGCCATCGGCTCGGAACGCACCGTCTTCATTGTCGAAGGCGAGAAGGACGTCGACCGGCTACGCCAGCTCAACGTGCCGGCGACATGCAATGCCGGCGGCGCCGGCAAGTGGAAGCTGGACTTCGTCGAGCACTTCGTGGGCGCGGACGTCGTGATCGTGCCCGACAATGACGATCCCGGCCGCGAGCACGCCGAGAAGGTGGCGCGGGCACTCCACCCGGTGGCGGCACGGGTACGCGTGTTGACCCTGCCGAACCTCCCTCGCAAGGGGGACGTGTCGGACTGGCTGCAGGCCGGCGGCACGGTGGACGAATTGCACCGTCTGGTGGAAGCGACGCTCGACTGGCGCCCGGCCGCCACGACCCGGCTGCCTGCCGTGTGGTGGGGCGACGAGGACAAGCAGCCCCCGCTCTCCTGGCTGGTGAAGGGTCTGCTGATCGAGGGCGGCTTCTCCACCGTCTACGGCCCGCCCGGCACCTCCAAGAGCTTCCTCGTGCTCGACCTCGCGCTGCACGTCGCCCATGGCCGCGACTGGTTCGGCCGGCGGGTAGCAACGGGCGGGGTGGTCTATGTCTCGGGCGAAGGCGGCTCGGGCATGCGCATGCGCATGAAGGCGTGGCGACAGGAGAAGGCCGGCGAGGATGGCAAGCCTTTCGTGCTGATCCCCTCTTCCGTAAACCTCTATGACGACGAGGAAGGCGTCGAGACGCTGATCGCGGACGTGAAGGACCATCACGCCCGCATGCGCGAGCCGCTGCGCCTCGTCGTGCTCGACACGCTGTCGCGCATGATCGGCTCGGGCGACGAGGACAAAGCGCGGGACATCAATGTCGTGGTGCAGAAGGCGGAGCGGATCCAGCGCGAGCTGGGCTGCCACGTCCTGGTCGTGCATCACTCCGGCAAAGACCGCGACCGTGGCGCGCGGGGCTCCAATGCCCTGCTCGGCGCCGTGGACGCGGCAATCGAGATCATCCGTCACGACGAGACGGGTGTGTGCGAAGGCAAGATCGCGAAGGTGAAGGACGGCGGCGATATCGCGCCCTTCAAGTACGAGCTGCTGCAATCGGTTCTCGGGACTGACGAGGATGGTGATGACATCACCTCCTGCGTCATCGCGCCCACGGATGCGAGCACCGGCGAGGCGAAGGGCACCACGCGGCTGACCGACACGGCGCGCATCGCGCTCGATGCACTGACGATGGCCCTGACCGAGGAAGGACAGCCTTCCCCAGGGGGTCAGGTGCCCAACAGCGTGCGCGTCGTCGCCATCGATAGGTGGCGCGAATACGCCTACCGGCGCGGCGTGAGCCCGTCAGAGGAGCCGGACGCCAAGCGGCAGGCGTTCCACCGTGCGCGTCAGAAGCTGCAGACCAGCCGGCTGATCGGCATCTGGGGAGACTGGGTATGGATGATCCAGTGAGCGTGACAGGCGTGACAAGGCGTGACCGTCACGGGTTGTCACAGCCGGAGCGTGACACCGTGACATCCCCCTTTAGGGGGTGTCACGGTGTCACGAACCCAGGGGCTGCCGGTCACGCCGACACGGCCGGCCAGACGCTGGTCGAACTGGCCGACCGGGTGCGGCGTCTGGTGCCCAGCCACCGAGACCCCGAGGCGTTCCACGAGGCCAAGTCCGAGATCGAGGCGGAGCTGCGGCGGCTGTCACGGGTCCTCCCGGCAGACTTGGTATGCGGGAGGCGACAGCGCTTGAGTTCGCTAGACGGGGCGGGTTTGAGCCCTAAAGTCTCCGGCTTGAGAAAGGGTTGAGGATGCAGGATTTGCATAGCTCTCCCCTGTTCGGTGACGTGACCGGCAAGCCGGCGGAAACGCTCTCCAAGAAGGGCTTTGCCGAGGCGATCGGCGTCTCGGCAGGCCGCGTCTCGCAGCTCATCGCCAGCGGGCTTCCCGTCGAGCCGAACGGACGCATCCACGTGGCGCGTGGCAAGGCGTGGGTGGCCGAGAACGTCGACCCGAACCGGCGGCGCGCCTCGCTCGAAATGCCCTCCGCCCCGTCCGCGCTTGTCTCGCATCGTGCGGTACGCGACGCGGCGGAGGCGCAGATCGCCCGGCTGAAGGCGGAGCGCATGGGGCGGGCGCTGATCGACCGAGCGGCGACGCTGCGCACCATCGAGAGCCGCGCCCGCCTCGAGCGAGACGCCTGGCTCGGCTGGGTAAACCGGGCGGCGCCGGAGATCGCTTCCACGACCGGCGCCGACCTCGCCGCTACCGTCGCCGTGCTCGACCGGCTGGTGCGCGCCCAGCTCGTCACCCTGGCTGATCTGCCGCTGGAGAACCTCCCCGATGACTGACCCGGCGCATGGCGACCTCGCAGACTTGACCGCCGAGCTGGTCGATGCCGCCTGGCGTCGCGGCCTGCGGCCGGAGCTGCAGATGACGGTGACGGAGTGGGCGGACGCCAACCGCACCCTGCCGGGCACCAATGCCGAGCCGGGGCCGTGGCGCACGTCGCGCGTGCCCTATCTCGCCGAGATCATGGATTGCCTTTCCACGGCCTCCCCCGTCGAGCGGGTGGTGCTGATGAAGGGGGCACAGACCGGCGGCACCGAGGCGGGTCTCAACGCCATCGGCTATTGGGTGGCGCATGCGCCGGGGCTGATCCTCGCCGTGTGGCCGTCGATCGACATGGTGCGCCGTAACTCGCGCACCCGCATCGAGCCGCTGATCGAGGGCACGCCCGCTCTCAGAAGCCGCATCGCTCCCGCTCGATCGAAAGACCCCGGCAACACGGTTGGCCTGAAGGAATTTCCCGGCGGCGCCCTCATCATGACCGGCGCCAACTCCGCCACCGGCCTGCGCTCCACCCCGGCACGCTATCTCGTGCTCGACGAAGTGGACGCCTTCCCCGCCGATGCCGATGGCGAAGGCGACCCGGTGGCTCTGGCTGTCCAGCGCACCGTGACCTTCCGAGGCCGGCGCAAGATCTTCCTTATCTCCACCCCGACCGAGGCCGGGGTGTCGCGTATCGAGAAGGCGTATGCCGAGAGCGATCAACGCCGCTTCTTCGTGCCGTGCCCGCATTGCGGCACGTATCAGGCGCTGAACTGGCGTGGCGTGACCTGGCCGGAGGGCGAGCCGCGCAAGGCGTTCTATACCTGCGAGGCCTGCGGCGGCGTGATCGAGGAGGCCGACAAGCCGGCGATGTTGGCCAAGGGCGAATGGCGCGCCACGGCCGAGGGAGACGGGCTCACCGCCGGCTTCCACCTCTCCGCGCTGTACTCGCCCTTTGAAAGTTGGGGCGAGATCGCCGCCGACTTCCTCACTTCCAAGCGCGACCCGGCTCGAATGAAGACATGGACCAATCTCAAGCTCGGCGAGGCCTATGAAGACCGGGACATGGCGCCGCTGGCGCCGGACAGCCTTGCCGCCCGTGGCCTTCCCTGCGACCCGCCGTGGACAGAGCTTCTGCCGGAAGGCGTCGCTGTCATCACTGCCGGCGTCGACACCCAGGACGACCGCATTGAAGTGGAGCTTGTCGGTTGGGGACGGGGCGAGGCCAGTTGGTCGCTCGACTATGACATCATCCATGGCGACACCTCGCGCCTGGAAGTGTGGGCGGCACTCGATCGCCTGCTCTCCCGCCGCTTCCGCCACCCGAAGGCCATCCCCGACCTTCCCGTGCTCGCCGTTGCCATCGATTCCGGCGGGCACCGCACCGACCAGGTGATGCGGTTCTCGGCCGAGCGGCTGAACCGCCGCATATGGGCAATCAAGGGCCGAGGCGGGCCGGGCGTGCCGCCCTGGCCGAAGCGCCCGCCCAAGCTGCGCAGCGCCAGTCTCGCTCCGGTTCACATTGTCGGCGTCGATACGCTCAAGCACGGGCTGCTCTCGCGCCTGCGCATCGACGATGGCGGCCCCGGCGCCTGCCACTGGCCGGCCGAGCGCGACTATCTCTGGTTCACCGGCCTCGTCGCCGAGCGCCCCGTGCGCCGCTACACGCGCGGCGTCGCCCGCATCGAGTGGGTTCCCGACCCAGGCGTGCGCAACGAGCCCCTCGACTGCCGCGTCTACGCCACGGCCGCCCTGCACGGGCTCTACGCCGCCGGCATGAGCCTGGCGGAGATGGTGGGCAAGGTGGAGGTGGCGGAGGTGCGGGCTGGGGCTATGGGGGCGGAGGATCGTGGCAAGGTGGCGCCGCGCCGGGCGCCGACCGTGGTGCGGTCAAGCTGGGTGGGGTGAGGGAGTGAGCATGGCCCCTAAGAAGCCTTCATAGCAGTGGTCATAGGTGAACTGCAGGGATGACCTGCTGAGCTGCTGCACGCATTGCGGGCCCCTTTTCGCCGGCGGACCATTGCCGACTTTGCCCGAATGCGTGCTTGAGCAGAGCTATGGCTCCTAGAACGATGAATCCCAAGGCTGATTGCGGGCTTGTGCTTGCGACATTTCACCGTCGGTCGAAATCCTGCCCGACCGCAGATCGCAATAATTCGACGAGTTCGACGCGGTTCGAGGATGCGGATGCCGACCGGAGCAGATAGTCGTAATTCACTAGAAGGGCTGCGTTGCGGCGGGGGTTCAGCAGGAGCACGTTCGACCAAACCTGACCGTTGTTCTCAACAGTTCGGGCATATTGAAGGAGCCAGTACATAAGCACCTGCCGGAAATCGCTCGCTCCAAAATTTCGTCCGATATGCTTGACCTCGATGAGTGTCGTGCCGAGAGCGAAGTCTCCGTTGCCGGACGCCACCCAGCCGAGGCCGGGAATAAGGGGCGCTTGCTCAAGACTGTCCGAAGGCTGTTGAGTTCGGATGCTGTCCAGCATAGCTACTAGATTGCGGGCTGCGTGATCAGCGACCAAGATATCGCTCGGCTCAAGTTTCTCGGGAATGCGCGCGTCGAAATGGCGAAGCTGTCGTGATGATGCGACATTGAGGCACTCCTCCCACGACGCGGTAACTCCGCTGCCGCGAAGTTCGCTTTCGGCTCTGACCATTGCGATTTCGAAGAGCATCGCATTCTGAAGGCTGCTGGCTTCAATTGCTGCTGCCGGGATGGGTTCGATGCCGCCGAAGGTGAACATTTCGGCATTTAGTGCATTAACGAGCCCAGCGGTCAGGCGGGGAAAGAGGATGTCGAGAACGCCTGGAATATCTCGCGCAACCGTCCGTGGGTCGCGTGCAGGGAGGCGTCTAACTGGCATGCGCCACCCAATCCTGGAACAGGGCTCCGAAGTCGCCCTGGGTGTGCTTCTCTATTCCAAGCCGCCAAGCCACTGATAGCGCGCCGCGCAACTGATTTCGTGAGTGCTCGCCCTCATCTCCGAATGCACCTGCCGCCAGCCAGAGCATCCGTTGTTCGTCAGCCCCCATGGTCTGCCACTGGTTGCGAAGACGGGTGAAGCTCGCTCGGTCGCGCCAGTGGCGCCAACAGTCGATGCAGGCACGACGAACCGATGCAGACTGTGTGTGGTCGTAGGTCCTGCGCACGAAGACGCCGCGGATGTCGGTCCTGACGAACCGGATCGCCCGTAGGTAATGAAGCATGTTGGCTTCTGGAACGAGAAGATGGGCAGCGGCGCCCGGGATGCGGTCGAGCAGTTGGTCGATGACATCGAAGATCGAAGCAAACTCGTCATTTGCCCGAACAGCATAGACGCCACGCATGATCTTCGACCAAGAGGCGCGGAAAGAATCGAGATTGTTGGTATCGAGAAGAGTAGCGCAAAGCTGAACTGCGATGCTCGGCTCCTGAAACTTGAGCGCGCGTCCGATCTGGGCGAGCACGAACGCGTCTGGCTGTGACTTCTCCCGTTCGAGGTCGAGCAGAAAAGATATGTCTATCTTCTCGAACGATTGCTTGAGTTTCTCGTACTCGGCTGTGGCGCTATCAGAATAAGGGTCGAAATGGAGATCCAACTCCCTCAGCGCGAGACTCGCATCCTCGCCATCACCCAACTGGGCCGCGACGAAGTCGCGATAGTGTTTCGCACTAAGGATCGTCGTTTTACTACGGTTGAGAGAAAGTCCATAATCTGCGAGCGCGTGTGATAGATTCGACAGCGCTTTATAGGCGTCCTGCCGGGAACGACAGATCAATGTATAGTCGTCGACATAACGATGCCAGGCGAGTCCGCCATCAGTGAGAGAGCGATCGATCGGCGTCATCATCACTTCGGCCAGTATCCGCGAGCACTGACCACCGACCGGCAGACCAAACGAACGACCGGCCGCCAGTTGGCTCAGTATACGATCAATTTGAACTGCTACGGTCGAGGCAGGCGCCAGATCCTTGACGATGTTCTCCAATCGATGATGATAAATATGCTCATAGAAGCTCGAGATATCGGTCTGAATGACGACGGATCCCTCCTCATTCAGGTCGAGTTCGTCTAGGGTTGCGAGCTTATAGCTGCGCCATGACCTGCTACGATCGAAAAATCCCGGACCTTGGGACGCAAGCCGATAGGAGTGCGCCCGATCGCTCCTCTGGCTTTCATTCGCTTCCGCAATCGCCAGGCCAAGGCCGTTGAGATAGAGGTTCCAGAACGGATGGATTTTCGTCGTGATGCGGAAACCGTGCGGCCCTGACGGAACTAGCAGTCGTTCTGCCGCGATTGCCAGCCCATTCATGAAACTGGCGACCTTCCCGACTTTGCCTTTTTCGATGTTCTGAAAAAGATCGTGGCAGAGCGCTGCTAGATCGTCGGCCCTCTCCTTCACGAAACCGGCATCTAAATCATAGGGTAGCGTGTCGTTGTCACCGCTGTGCCCAATCTCAAGCGCCGCCCGCAAGAAACAACTTGTGTCGACTTTGATCATATCGAAATTACCTCTCGCATGGCATATCGAGAGGACGGCCACCCCGATGCCACTATCTTGCAGAGGGACGAATCTCGTGTCCAGCATCGGGCGGTTAGAAGCTAGACACTTGAGACACATGGTGACTCCTGAGACACGGATGCGAGGACATGCACGGGTGCCCGCCTGGGTCGATCTGGCCTGCCGATAACGAGGACGATGCCCAGATACGTGAAGTCTACTCGCGTTATGGCCTTGCCATGTATCAGGCGCAGGTGCTCGAACACGGGATGGTCAACGCGGTCATCATCGCCCGCATGATGCCAACGTTGCACGGGCATCCGAACCGCTCGGCGTGGGAGGACGCATTCGACCGCGCCTACGATGTCGAACTGGCCAAGACGTTCGGCAACATGCTCCGCGCACTCGCGTCGCTCAACCCGCCGGAGGAACTGCTGGCGCGATTGCGCAGCGCGAAGTCCGCGCGCGACCGGCTCGCGCATAGTTTCTTCCGCGAGCACGCCGAGGACTTCCTCAGTCGGAGCGGTCGGACCAAGATGATCGCCGAGTGCGAAGACGCGATCAAGATGTTCTCCGCGATAGATGCCAATTTGGAGGAGCACATACGGCCGCAGCGCGAACGGCATGGCATCACCAATGAATGGATCGAAAGGCACCTCGCAGCAGCGATGGCGAGCGCGCGCGAAGCCGCATGCTCCGCCCCTGATTTCTCAACGACTAGTGGCCACTATCGGTCAGAAGAATGAAGATCAGATTTGAGATAATGTTTCAATGTCGGAAGCGCGAACCCTAATTATCTCAATGGTCGCGGAAGTGCCCGAATGGACGGGAAGCGGAAGGAAGATCAGATCGCGACTTCAATGCCCAAGCGATCTCGAGCTTTGCGCGCACCTAGGATCGCCTCCACGAAAAACTCGGATGACTTGTCATCCGACGCTTCCACGGCGGAACGAAAGCTCGGGTCCTCATCATCGAAATAGAGCGCCTGAAGGGCCCGACATATATGATCAACAATCTTTGAGCACTCGCGCAGCTGATCCATTTCCGTCGGCTTGAAGGACGCGCCGTGTACAGTCTTCGAGCGGAACCCGTACGCCCTCTTCATCAGTTTGAATATGGCAACGCGCTTTGGACCCGGCCCGACAAGTACGGCCGCGACCCGCTCGGAAACTTGGTGGCTGAGCTCCTGCTGCGAGGTCGAAACAAGTGCCTCCAGTCCTGAACAATATAGCGCGATTTTTACAGCGACATCATGACTCGAGCGTGCCGCTCCAATGAAGTACTCGAATCGTTGCAAGCGCAGCAACTCCTTGGATAAGGCCGTAGGCGCACCACTCGCCCCGAGATAAGTTCCCATCTGCCGACGCGAACGTCGTACGATCTGAAACTCGTCGAACGAAAAAGATACCTCATTAAACAAGCCGTCCGCGCAGGATGGTCGCGACGACCAAACATTATTATTGACTATAGTGCTACCGTTTATTTTTCCGGCGATCCAAGCTCGGTCAAAATGGCAGGCGTTATCTTTAATCATCCACAGCATCGAATCAAGAATCTGGACTGCAACCATATCATCGATCAATTGATCAGCTAACGCCTGCGATACATGCTCCCGTCTTTCGGATTGACACTCAATAGTTCCTTTACGGTAAATAACAGCTTTTGCCACAATTGTCAGATAGTCAAACTCAATGCTACCAATAGACCGACAAAGAGGCAAAACCAAATCGAGTATGACTCCTTTATCTGTCGTAATAAAGTAATTTTCTAAAAATTTACTTCCATTCCGTGAATACTTTGGCAAAGAAATTTGATCTAGTCCGCAAAAAAACGTTGTTTCAATTATTTCCAATGATTTTCACTCCCTAACGCGAACGATTTCACGTATAGAAAATCTCGATGGCGCAACGAAATTAGTCAACGCGCAGTTTGGCCAGCACTAATTGCCATGCTTGCTGGGGAATCTCCGCTTTCCGCCCGGCAGACAACCTCCGGAAAATGGCGCAACTCGGCAAGCCGATTTCACGCGGCGGGCTCTCGTCGCTCCTTCCTCAACCGCACCCCGGGCCCTTCGCCGTTCTCGGCGACGAAGATGACGCCGGCAGCTTCGAGAGCGCGCTGAATCGCGGCAAGATTGTTTACCGTCGGCGACCTGCGGCCCTTCTCGAAATCGCGAACGGTGCTTTCGCTTAGGTTCGAGGCCTGAGCAAGCGCCGACTGAGACCAGTCTAGGAGCCCCCTGGCAGCCCGCGACTGCGCGGGCGTAATCGCAGAGTTGGCGCTTTCCATTTATGATCCACGAAAACCGTTGACATTCTCTGACAATCAACGCTATCCGTTGATCGTCAACGAATTTCTATCACAGGAGCACGCGCATGGACAGCCATGCCCGCGAACGGGAGACGTGCGTCACGCGGCCCGGCAGCGTTGCGGCTGAGGGCCGCTAGCGGGATGGGCGGGGTGCGTTCAGACAAGCGCATGCGGGGCATCCGGGGCCGCGCGCCCGTCAAGGCGCGCTGGACTTCCTGCCCGGCGTGGAACGCACCCCGCCCGCCACCGGCCGGAGCCTCGCCCCGGCGGGTAGGTGCCTCTGACCTCCGCGCGCTGATCTTGGCCAGCGCGCGGAGGGCACCGCACCCGTCACAGGCTGAGGCCCCGGCCCGGAGGGGCGTGGCGCGGCCGGCCGCCGCGCTGGGATTCCGGGACAGCGCGGTGCGCGCCGCGCCCCTTCGTCATCGAGCCTGCCGGTGGCGTCCGCCACCTTTCAACCTTCACACATTGAGGAGCACGCGCATGGACAGCCATGGTCGCGAACGGGAGAGCCTTGTTTACAGCCGGCGCCAGGCGCTTTGCCTAGGCGCGGCCCTTGTTGCGGGTCCCACGAGCGTCGTTGCGCTCGCCATCCCACCTCAAGAGCGCATTGCAAGAGCCCTGAAGGAAATCGAGGCGGCACTCGCCGAGATCTACCCCGGCGCTTATCAGCGGCCCGTTGTGGAGCTGCCCGCCCCGGAGGCCTTTGCCTCTCCGCTCTTCTCCGATGGCACCTTCATGTCCGGCAGGATGGCCATGGTGTCGATCACGGCCGACTCATTCCACGAGCGCTACAGCGCTGGCCTGGTCTGCCGCGAGGATTACAGCCGGTTCACCGGGAGGGTGCAGGCATGAGCGGGGATCTGTTCGGTTCGATGGCATGCTCTGATGGGCTACGGTCCTCGCGCCTCCGGCTGGAGATGGTGCCCAGCGACAGCATGGAGCCGACCCTGCGCAGTCAGTGGGACCACGTGCTGGTGCAGCCCTGTACCGCCTACCGAGGTGAAGGGCTTTATCTGCTGCAGACCCCATTCGGCGGATGGAAGCTGACGAGGGCATCAAGCACCCTCAACGGCAAGGGGCAGTTGCTGCTCTATGTCGACAACAAGCGCTACGGCGAGCACCTCGTCTCGATCGACTGGTTCAACGAGAACGTGCTCGGCATCGTGGTCGCGGACATCAAGATCCGCGATCACCGCGTGTTGCAGCCTTCCGGCACACCGGAGGTGCGGCCATGAACGCCCACACCCGCGAGTTCGTCATGGTGGAGCGCCAGCGCCTGCGCGAGCGGGCCGAGCGCACCATTGAAGCGCTGATCGTGCTGCTCGATGAGCTGGACGGTGACCCCGATGAAGAGGATGGCGGCGACGACGAACCTGACAGCGACCGCGAATACGACCCCTCGGAGGATGGCATCGCGGACGCGGAGGGCATGGTCGAGCAGTGGGGCGGGGTTTGGAACGGGTGGCGGGTCGAGTGACCACGCGCCCAAATAATAGCTCCGTACCATCCATTAGCACTTTTCAGTCGTGTGGGACTTCACACGTGAGAACGAACGCGCTATCACTATGCGTCACGTGGGAGTTCACACATGACCGAGATCGGCACCAGCATCACCATTCACCGGGCGCGCTTCACCGCCCCGGAAGTCGAGGAGATCACCGGCGTGCCGCAGGTGGTCATTCGCGACTGGCGCCGTCGCAAGCTGCTCGGCAGGCTCCAGACAGAGATGGTCGGGCGCCGCGGCGCCTATACCGCTTTCGATCTTGGCTATCTCACGGTCCTGCACGACCTGACCTCGAAGGGCATGGCCATCGGCCAGGCGTTGATCGCGGCCGATGTGGCGGCGCCGCTGGTCGAGAGCTATGCCGAGTTCGCCACTTCCAAGGGGCCCGACGCCACCTTCGTTGGCCTGCACGGCTCTCGCCTCGCCCGATACGTGATCGTGGCGGGCGATGGCGAGATCGTTCGGGCGGGCAGCCTGGGCGATTGGGAGACCTTTCGCGACAAGGAAGGCAAATCGGCCTCTGGCATTGTCATCGACTGCAAGGCCCTCGGCGAGCAGATCGCGGGCAAGGCGCCGCGTCCCGTCGTCTCCGTCGAGCGGAGCGCGCCGTGATGGGCAACGTTCTTTCCTCTCTCTTTGATCGCGCCAAGAGCGTGATGCGCCCCTCGCTGCGCTCCTATGAGGGCGCGGCGACGGGCCGTCGTGTGTCGGGCTGGGGCAGGACGGCGAACCAGCACGGCGCGGCGCAGGCGGCGCGTGCCCCGCTCGGCTATCGCGCTCGCTATC